>JBAXTB010000274.1:0-7848 GCA_037130425.1 Bacteroidota bacterium | reverse complement strand
CTACCACACCATGCAATTCCGTATCCATCGCAGCCCCGACGCCCAACACACCATCGCCACTGACCCGGCCGGCAATCAGGTTCAAATGTATTTGCCCGAAATAGCGGGCGGTGCGGCTACCGGCGTACGGCCCATGCAAATGCTCATCATGGGGCTTGGCGGCTGCGCATCCGTGGATATTCTGACCATTTTGAAAAAACAACGCCGCCGCGTGGATGATTTTACGGTCGATATTGAGGCGGAACGCGAGCCGGATAAGGAGCCGTCGATGTGGGAAAAAGTGCATCTGGTGTTTACCGTTACCGGCGATGTAAGCCAGGAAAAAGCGGAAAAAGCCGTTGAAATGTCGATGCTTAAATATTGCAGCGTGTCGGAAACCTTGCGTCGCGCGGGCGGGACGCTTACGTGGGAAACGCGGGTCGTGTTGGTGTGAGATTTTTAATATGGTAGTTATTTAGCTTCTAAGAAATCACGATTTCGCCAATTGTAACGTGTGCAAACCTGACATCTTGAGGGTGTACCATAAGTCGTTTTTTTAGCAACTTGAGGATCGTTCGCGAAATATTATTCGGATGACCGAGCGTATTGTCGGGGTGACTGGGAGTCAACCCGACAATTAAGCGTGATCTCAACTTTTTATTTGACGAAAAAATCTCATGTTACCTTATGATACGGCCTCAAGATGCTAGGTGCTGTGCGTAGCCTACGCTCGGCCACATCAGGATTTTTAGAACGTGCTAAATAGTTGAAAAAAAAATGTAATGCCTTCTAAATCAATAGATTAAATCTTGTACAGCCATTATTCAAATCATTTGCCCATGTCAGAAACACCCGACGCTTATAACCCGGAAACCCTTGCCATTCGCCTGCAAACGCCCCGCACGGCCCAAAAAGAACATTCCACGCCGCTGTTTTTGACCTCCAGTTTTTGTTACGATTCGGCGGAAGACATGGCCGCTGCGTTTCAGGACGACTCCCTCGATGTGAATATTTACAGCCGCTTTTCTAATCCCTCGGTGGATGAGTTTATCACGAAGGTGTGCGCGTTGGAAGGCGCCGAAGACGGGGTGGCCACGGGAACCGGTATGGCGGCGGTGTTTTCCACGTTTATGACCTTTTTGAGCCAGGGCGACCATATTGTGTCGGCTTCGGCGGTGTTCGGTTCTACGCATACGATTTTGACGAAATATTTGCCGAAATGGGGCATCAGTTTCAGTTATTTCGATATGACCAAGCCCGAAACGATTGAGGCGCTGATTCAGCCGAATACGAAAATGCTTTATTTGGAAACGCCTTCGAATCCCGGTCTGGATATTATTGACCTGGAATTGGTGGGCGAAATTTGCCGCAAACACGACATTTTGTACGTGGTCGATAATTGTTTTGCCACACCGGCTGTACAACAACCCATTCGCTTCGGCGCGGATTTGGTGATTCACTCGGCCACCAAATTTATGGATGGCCAGGGACGCGTGCTTGGCGGCGTGGTGGTTGGGAAATCGGAACTGATTTATGAACTGTACCTGATGGTGCGGAATACGGGACCGTCCATGAGTCCGTTTAATGCCTGGGTGCTGAGTAAAAGCTTAGAAACCTTGTATTTACGCATGGACAAACACGCGGAAAATGCCCTTGCGCTGGCCAAGGCATTGGAGCAAAATCCGCAGGTTTCGATGGTGAAATACCCGTTTTTACCCACGCACCCGCAATATGAAATTGCCCGCAAACAAATGAAAAACGGTGGCGGAATTGTGGCGTTTGAAATCGCGGGTGGCCTGGAGCAGGGGCGGCGTTTTTTGAATGCGCTGAACATGATTTCGCTGACCAATAATTTGGGCGACAGCCGGACGATTGCCTCGCATCCTTCTTCTACAACGCACTCGAAATTGAGTAATAAAGAACGCTTAGCGGTGGGCATTACACCGGGTTTGGTGCGAATTTCGGTGGGTTTGGAGTACGTGGGGGATATTATACAGGATATTGAGCAGGCATTGGAGGCGTCAAAATAATCTTATTGATCCTTGTAAATTGTATAGTGTGCTATGTAATTTTCAAGGATTAGAGGCTTCTATATAAGTAATTGATCAAATCTACGATCGTCAACGGAAGGGCCTGTTCAGAGGTGTCATCTTCGAGGCACGAGAAGGTGACATCTCTGAACGAAGACAACGAGGGTGCTTCCGTTCAGAGATGTCACCTTCTCGTGCCTCGAAGATGACACCTCTGAATGAAGATAACGTGGGGGCTTCCGTTCAGAGATGTCACCTTCTCGTGCCTCGAAGATGACACCTCTGAACGAACGTTGATGACATTAGATTGCGCGTCATACTGACATTTATATACGATTTACTGCTAAAAGATAGGCTAAAAAAGCAGTTCGGACGCTAAAAAGTGTTCCAATGAACAGATTTTAAGGCCATCGCTTCGAATAATCGGGCCGGGGCCTCCTCCCGGAACAATCACATATTTAAAATCAGGCTTAAGGTCTTCCACACTTTGGAAAAAACCTTTTGAAATCACCGGTGTATTGGCCGCTTTAATTTCGATACACCAGGTTTTACCTTCCGGTGAAATCAGATACAGGTCGGTTTCTGCCCCCGTTTGAGTACGATAATAGTGGTATTGCCATTGAAATAAAGTAGCCATTCGAATCTGCTCGATCACATATCCTTCCCACGAAGCGCCCAGTAGAGGGTGGGCCTGAAGTTTTTCCGGTTCGGCGATCCCGTGCAGCCGATGGAGCGAGCCACTGTCGCGGAAATAGAGTTTAGGAGACTTGACTAAGCGTTTGCCAAGGTTGACATACCAGGGTTGTAGTCGATTGATCCAAAATGCGCCTTGTAAAAGGTCAAGATAACGGTTCGCTGTAACGGTGGATATACCGAGCGATCCGGCAAATTGGCTGACATTGAGCATCTGGCCGTGCAAATGGCTCATCATCAACATAAAGCGACGCATATTTTCAGGCGCAATATCTTGTTTGAGCAAAATACGCAAATCGCGCTCGACAAATGACCGAAAATACTGGTCTAACCAACGATCTGAAGTCTCCGTATCAGGCGCTAAAACGGCCAATGGAAACCCGCCTCGGAACCAGTGGGTATGCATTGCAATCGAAACCTGTCTGACTTCCGCCAAATTGAGCGGCGAAAGTTCATGAAATGCGACACGGCCCGATAAACTTTCGGAAGCGCCGCGTATGAGTTCCGGCGCGGCCGAGCCGAGCAAAATAAAACGGCCCGGCATCCGATTTCGATCAATGACGGAACGAAGCAATGGAAATAATTGCGGCATCAATTGTACCTCGTCAACCACGATACAGTGGTGCTCGTGTGCGATCAAAAAAGCCTCCGGATCCTGTAAACGGTACTGGTCGCTTGCGGATTCAAGATCTAAGTAAATGGACGGCTTGTCTGTTTGGGTCAGCAACATTTTTGCGATGGTCGTTTTCCCGGATTGACGTGGACCGATAATCGCTAAGACCGGAAAATATCGCAAGTCTTTAAGAATCTCCGCTGCTAATTGCCGTTGTATCATACGACAAAAATACGATAATCCTTGAAAATTGTATAGCCTGATATAGAATTTTCAAGGATCAACAAAAAAAATCCTCGCCGATCTTTCATCAGCGAGGTATTTTTCCGAATATAACCAAATCAAACTTTCCGAGTTTATCCCTTCCCTTTTACGCGCTTGCTTTCATCGTCAAGGCCGGTTTTGCGTTGACGCGCGTCTTTAATTTCTGCGCTGCCGAAGCGGTAAGAGAAGTTGAGGGTGACCGTGCGGCTTTCCCAGTTGCCGTGCGCGATCATTTTGAGGCCCGGCGAAAACAGGTTTTCGCCGCTCCAGCCGGCTGTGTTGAGGATGTCGCCGAAACGCAGGCGCAAATCGCCTTTGCCGTCAAATAATTTCTTTTGAAAACCCAGATCCATTGCGCCTTGGCGGCCGCTGCGCATGGTTCCCCAGAATGCCGGGCTGTTGTACCAACCGGACAATTGTACGCTGAATCCTTTCGGCAATTTGAAGGTCTGTTCGCTGTACAGGTTAAACGCTTCGTAGGATTTTTCGAACTTGAAACCTTCGCGGAAATTGGCTTTGAATTGGCTGTGGAATCCGGTGAGGCTTACAAAACCTTCCCACCATTTGGCAATCGGCGTCGGGAAATTCAGGCTGAGGGTGTAGTTCTGCTGATCGGCGAGATTGGCTTGGGTAATGAAAGTAGCGCGCAGGTTGGTGGTGTCAAGAACCTGCGTAAATACGTCTTTGGTATGGCTGTAACCTAAGGTCATCACCGGATAGCCCTTGAAGGTTGGGCTGAGTTCTATACTGTTGGTGAATTGCGGGCGCAGGCGCGGGTTGCCTTTTTGGTACGTCAATTCATCAAGTTTGTTTTCAAACGGATTCAAATCCTGGTAACTCGGCCGGTCAATACGACGGCTGTAGGTCAGGTTCATCCCCAGTTTCGGGTTGATCGTGTAGGTCAGGGCCGCGCTTGGGAACAGTTTGGTATAGTTGTTTTCCACTTTTTCACCGTTCTGCTTATTTTCCGAAATCAGGTCGCCCATATAGTCGGTGTTTTCAACCCGAAGGCCGGCTTGCACGTGTAATTTCTTGGCAAACATGCGGTTGTAATTCACGTATCCGGCGGTGGTGCGCTCCTTGTACACAAAGCGATTGCTTACGTTAATGTCTTTAACCGATTGATTATCAATGACATTAAAGAAATCAAACGTGTTGTCTGTTTTTACATTCGATACTTTAAAACCTAGTCCAAGCGTGCCTTTTAGCAGGCGTTGTTCGTAATCGGCTTTTAAGGTCGTGATGTCGATATTGGTCGGGGTGTTGTTGCGGTAAATGCGGGTGTTTAGCAGTGCTCCACTTTCGGCGCTGCGGTAATAGTTGGGCTGGAAACTTTCGCCGCGAATCCGGTACGCGCCGCGATCAAAGTCAACGTTAAAACTATGGCCGCTGGTGTCGGCAAAGCGGTAGTTAAGGTTGCCGTTGAAATCTTTACGGCTGTTCATAATGTCATTTTTGGCGTACAGGATGGAGTCAACGGCGCCCGGTTTGGCCAGGTTTCCGATTTTAGTAGTCCCTTCGCTGAACCAGTCGCCCGGATCGTAACTGCCGTTGAAGAGTACGCCTACCGTGTGTTTGTCGTTGATGTACCAATCTGCGCCGGCGCGGTAGCCGTTGTAGCGGTTTGCGTTGTATTGCTTGGTGGATTGATCAAACACCAGACCGTTTTGTTCGCGGTAAAATAGGTTGTCGTTGTGCCAATCGCCGTGGTATTTATTGTAGGCGCCGAACAGGTTCACATGTTTGGAGCGATGGTTGAGGCTGATGTTGCCGCCGGCTTTTGCGGTAATGCCATAAGCGCCTTCGAGGCCGAAGTTGCCGTTGGTACCTAAAGCCTTGTTTTTCTTTACTTTGATGTTGATAATGCCCGCGTTTCCGGCCGCATCGTACTTGGCTGAGGGGTTGGAAATGATCTCGATGTTGGCGATATCCGAGGCTTGCATACCTTTTAACAAGGCTGCCAGGTCTTTGCCGTCGAGGGGCACATCGCGGCCATCGACCATCACTTTTACGGCATTTTTGCCTTTTACGCTTACATTGTCGTTGTTGTCTACGGTTACGCCGGGGGCTTTGCGCAGTAGTTCGAGCGCGTTTAAGCCGGTAGAATTCACCGTCCCTTCCACATTCAGGATGGTTTTATCGGCCGTCACTTCGACCGGCGGGCGGCGGGCGCTTACTGTAACCTGTGCAAGTTGTGTGGCATCATTTTTCAGGGTGATTGTTTCCAGCGTTTTAGGCTGGTTGGTGACCTCAAAGGCCGGGGTACTTTGTTCACCGCCGCCGATCATGGCCGCTTTTACAAAATATTGCCCTGCGTTGATGTTTTGAAAGTCGTAGGCTCCATTGGCATCGGTCAAAGTCCCTTTAACGATGGAAGAATCTTTTGCCGCATGGAGGGTGACGGTTGCAAATTCCGCGAATTTCCCGTCGGCCTGGTGAACGACGCCACTGATTTTCTGCGCCATCGCCGCAGTGCCCAATAGCAATAAGGCAAATAAAGAAAGGAAGGATTTCATAGCTTAATTTTCGTTGCGTTTTTGTTTTTGCTTCATGTATTCCGGTTTGTTGAGGCCCCTCACTCAAGCAGTTTCATCACTCATGGCACAAAGATGTGGGTAAAACTCATTACTATGCAATACAAAGAACTGTGTTTAACATACGCTTTTCTATCAACGGCTACTTTTTTCCGACAAAAGTGTGGTTGTATTCCACCGATATGCCACAACAATCAGGGATGAACCGTCAAATTTGCTGCTTAAAGCGTAGGACGAGGGAAAAGACAAGAAGGTTACACACGGGATGCACGGGAAAATGTTAAGATGCGCTTGGGTAGACCAACGCGCTCAAACGCTCGATTAATAGCATCGAATACACTATTAATTGACAAGCGTTCAATTCAGTAAAAATTGTTTGTATAATTTTTGGCTCTAACTCCCCACTTTCCGCGACTCCTCTATCCGCTCCCAGGCTTCATTGATTTGCTGGAACTTCTCCTTGGCATGTCGCATGGCCTCGGGTGAGGCGCTTTTTGCGAGCATCTTGTCAGGGTGCCATTTCATGGCGAGTGCGCGGTATTTTTTCTTGATGTCGTCCAACGAATCGGTAGGCTGGGCGCCTAAGATCGCATAATGTGGGTCGAGGGGCGTCCAACGCTGCTGTTTGTTGGGCGGCAGTTGGAAATACCGGCTTTTGATCCGGTCGTATTGCAGGCGGCCGATGTGGAAAATGCCGGCAGCGCGTAGTAATAACTCTTCTTCGCGCGGATGTAGCCCGCCGTCGGCCGCAGCCGTGGCAAACAGAAGATCCATCATATTGGTAACATGGTGGCGTTCCTTACCAAAATCAACGTAAAATGCCCGTGCCACGTGGTCGAACGGCTCCGGGGAATCTTTTGATTGTTGCCATATCTTAATGGCCTGCGCCCGGCCGCGATCCGACATGCGGAACTGCTGGCGCATCATTTGTTCCATCATGTTTACTTCCGACTTGTTCACCGCGCCGTCCGATTTAGCCACTTTGGCGCAAAGCCGGAACACGTGGTAAATAAACTGCCCCTGCCTACGCTGATAGGCCCGAAACTCACCCTCGGAAGCCGCTGTCTCTCTTGGAAAATCAAATATATAATGCCCTATAATAGAGCCTATAATAAAACCAAATAAGCCACCTAACGGAATTCCCGAAAGATCGCCGACAAACAGCCCGACAAGACCGGCTATGATTTTACCTTTTAGTTCCACGTTGTTTGTTTAAAATAGGGAACAAAAGTAGCGCTTTTTGGGGTTTGGCTACAGCATTAAAATTGATTGCATCGCTTACAGGCGCGCGAAACCGTATTTTGTTCAATTTCCAAACAAATTAGTAATTTCCTTACAATAGCTAATCAAGGCATTTGTCCCGGCCACCCCTAAGCGGTCGCGCAGGTTGCGCAGATGTGTGTCCACGGTGTGTACGCTCAAGTTGATTTGTTTGGCAATTTCTTTCGACAGCAGGTTTTTGTCTGTGTGCATCATGATTTCTTGTTCCCGTTGCCCGAAGAAAATTTCATCCATGCGGTAATCAGAGATGCTGAAATACTGATGTTGGTTGGGCTTGTGCAGCGCGAGAATGCTATTGGAGTCGTTTTTTTTCAAATGATTGATATTGGAAAAAATATGAAGGGAAAGCAACAAGTTACCCTGATCGCTGAACAAGAGTGGGGTAATATATTCCAGCATTTGTGGTACGCTGTAAAGTGTTGACGCATTGATGCGCTAAAAAGTTTTGCCCTAC
>JBAXTB010000273.1:0-7880 GCA_037130425.1 Bacteroidota bacterium | reverse complement strand
ATGGAGATATTAGTTGGGATTCCACCGGTTAAAACCGGCGGTTACAAGATGTTAGATGTATGCACTCGTTGCGCTCGGCGACACCAGGGCTACATCGCGCCGTAATACCGCGCGCCAAGGGTCACCCCTTCCACCCCAATCCGCTCCAATCCCCAACGGCCTTTTTCCGTAAACACCGGCGTTTGTTGCGCGCCGTTATGCAACAGTTCGTACTGGTCGTAATCAACCGCCTGGCGTTGTTTCAGTTTTTCAAAAATATGAAATTGAGCCGCAATCGTTTGCCAATCCGGTTGTACAATCGCTTCAAAAACCTTGGCTTTTGAGCCGCTCCCGTAGGCCACAAAGCCAAAACGTTTGCCTTTCAAATTGCTGTTTTCCTGTTGATCCGATTCCAAAGTGCTCATAAGCGCCAGGAAAATAGAAGCCGTGTAGACATTGCCGGTATCCTGACTGGCCCGTTGCGCTTTTTCTAATTTATCGTGTACAAAACGGCGATAAAGCGCTGATTCACTGACTGTTTTAAGGAAAACTGCCTGCGCCTTTTCGTAGGATTTGCTATCTGGAAATGCGCTTTCTTCAGGTTCCTGAAACCCGAAACGCATTACATCCGCCGCCCAAACACCTTTGGCTTTACGTTCCGAAACAAAGCGTTCCAGGAACATCCGTTTGGCGTGAAACGCATAAGGCAGGTGAAAAATCATCCGCGACCAGCGCTCGGACAAAGCCGGATATTGTTCAGATTTAAACAAACCAGATGCCACAGCGCGGCGGCGGAAATCCTCCAGGGCTTCGTTCATACGATCCTGGTAGCACTGGTTAGAGTATTGTCCGTCGAACACCGGCGTTTCGGTAAAACGTTCGCGGCGCGGTTTATAAAAATCATGCACACTTTCCATGGCCACGCCGTACAAAGGGCGCACCACGAGCAAGCGCGGGTTCCAGCGCACGAGCATGGCCACCGCCCCGGCGCCCTGCGTGTATTCGCCGCTGGAGCCGAGTTCGTATTTGGCAATATCGCTGGCCACCACAATGCCAATATTTTCGGGATCAGTAGAAACCCAATCGAGGGTGTTTTGCAGGGCATCCACCGCGCCGATGCAGGCGAAGGTCATGTCCAGCACATCGCAATGGCGGAAGGCGTCCGGGCCGTATTGGTCGGCATAGCGTTGTTGCAGCATTTCGGCCGTGTAGGTGCCGGTTGGCTTGGACATATCCAGCGCGCTTTCCGTACCAAAATAAATACGGCCGATGCGCCTCGGATCCAGCTTGTTCCGGTCGATCAGTTCGGCGATGGCTTCGGCAGCCATGGTGGCGGCGTCTTCGTGTACATCGGGCAGGGCCATTTTGTACAAACCGAGGCCCTTTGAGAGTTTTTCGTAGGGGATATTGCGTTTTTCCGCAAGCGCGCGAATGTCGAGGTAAAGTTTGGGCACATAAAATGCCATATCATCGATACCAACAGGAAGCAGGCGTTTTGCCATAATAGAAGTAAGGTGTATGAATCGGGTATTAACAATAGTCGGATGCTTTTGTTGCCGAAAATTTACATAGTACACTTACAATTGGCAATATAATACCCGAAATGCCCGGCGCAAGGCCACCTTGGATTGGTTCCTTGTTGGATGTTCCCTGCTGAATGTTCCTTGTTCAACACAGAACCAATCACCTAGGGGCTACTCCACCGGCACTTCCGCCAATTTCCCATCCGACTGCGGTACCAGCAAAGTGCCCTGCACATATTTTTCATCGTGTTGCGAAGCGTCAAGACCCAGTTCTTCGTCTTCCGAACTGACGCGGATCGGCTCAATCAGGTTAATGAGTTTAAAAATCAGGAAAGACATGCCTGCGCTATAGGCTACTACTACAACCAAGCCCTTCAACTGGGTCAGGAAAAACGCGATGTTGCCGTACAGCAGCCCGTCAGCGCCCGCGCCGTTCATGGTTTTAGAGGCAAAAACACCCGTGAGCAACATCCCCACAATCCCGCCGACGCCGTGACAGGGAAACACATCAAGCGTATCGTCGAGGGTAGATTTTGATTTGTAATACACCGCCACATTCGATACAATGGCCGCAAATACGCCGATAAAAATGCTTTGCGGAATGGCCACAAACCCTGAACCGGGCGTGATGGCAACCAAACCAACCACTGCGCCGATACAGAAACCGAGTACCGACGGTTTTTTACCTTTCAACACATCAAAAAACATCCAGGACAAACCGGCTGACGCGGCCGCAGTGTTGGTGGTAGCGAAGGCGGAAACGGCTAAAGCATTGGCGCCCAACGCCGAACCCGCGTTGAAACCAAACCAGCCGAACCATAACAAACCGGTGCCGATGAGTACATAAGGCACGTTTGCCGGCGGAATTTCCTGATTTTCTATATGCGCAATCCGGCGCTTGAGCGCGAGCGCGCCCATGAGGGCAGCGCAACCGGCAGAAATATGCACCACGGTGCCGCCCGCAAAGTCGAGCACGCCCCATTTGAACAAAAATCCGTCGGGGTGCCAGGTCCAGTGCGCAAGCGGCGCGTACACCAGCAGGCTAAACAGGGCCGTAAACAAAATATACGAGGTAAAACGGATGCGTTCCGCCACCGCGCCTACTACCAGTCCGGGCGTGATGATGGCAAACATCAATTGGAAAAACGCAAACAAGGTAAGCGGAATCGTGGGCGCAAGGCTCCACGGCGCGCCGGAACTCACGTGTTGGAAAAATAAAAACGTAAACGGATTTCCAATAAACCCGCCGATGCTTTCCCCGAAGGCGAGGCTGAATCCGACCACAAGCCACAATACGCTCACCACACCGGCAGCCACCACGCTTTTAATCATGGTGGAAATCACGTTTTTCCGGTGAACCATGCCGCCGTAAAAAAACGCCAGACCGGGCGTCATCAGGAAAACCAGCGCGGTGGCAACCAAAATCCACGCAATATCGGCCGCGTTGTATTTACCGTTGTCAACATAAGTAGGCAACACAGGGGCAAACACCGACCATAACGCGACAATTGCCAATAATGAAAACGGAGCGGCCTGTTTGAATGTTATTTTTTTCATAAAAACCTGATTTTGAACAGTTTTCGGTGCCGTCTAACAATAATTTAAATCAAAAAAGATCAACCGAAGCCTGCGCAATGCGGGTCGGTGCGGATCATTCAGCAGTAAAAAGTGGCGGTAAATAATTTGGCAGAACTAATGCAAAGTTAAATTATATTTTGCTATCTGCTTTTAATGAAAGACAACTATTTTATATGTACTTAAAATAAGCGGTTAAATATTGTTTTGCGTTTTGTGAACAAAATAATCGTGTCGGCAATTTTCTATCATTCCAAATATCATTTTGTTTTTGAGGTAGGAACATTGTGCAGATTTGATCCTTGGGCTTCTGAATTAACAGGTTACGAAGAAATGCTTTGCGTGGTGCCATGAATTGAATCAATCTTGATAGTTGATTTTTCCCTGCAAATCTAAAATTTAACTTTAAATTTGCAGGGTAAAACATAAACGTCTGATAATCCGGTGAAAATCAATTTGATCCATCCTGAAAATCTTCCAATCCATTTTAATCTTGGTATAACATGCACCCTTATCTCCCCCGTTTAGCAGAATCTGAAATCAACCGCCTTGCTGCTCAGTTCCCCGCCGTGGCAATTGTCGGGCCGCGGCAGGTCGGCAAAACCTCTTTGGCCCAGCGTTTGGCTACGCAATGGGCAAAAGAATCCGTCTATCTTGACCTTGAAAACCCTGCCGATTTCAACAAGTTGAGCGATCCTGCGCTTTATCTTGAACCGCTTCGGGATAAAACCGTGATTTTAGATGAGGTACAACGCGTACCGAGTTTGTTTCCGCTATTGCGCGGCCTGATTGACCGCCATCGAATACCGGGGCGTTTTATTTTACTCGGTTCTGCCGCACCAGACTTGATTCGTGACGCTTCTGAAACTTTGGCAGGCCGGATAGCCTATTTTGAATTGCCGCCCTTGTCGTACCAGGAACTACCACCCAATACAGATTTCCGTACCCATTGGCTGCGTGGCGGATTTCCGGATAGTTTATTGGCCGCAAATGATGAAAACAGCCTTGTTTGGCGTGATAATTTTATCCAAACCTATCTGGAACGCGATTTACCCATGCTGGGCCTCAATGCAAATCCCCTGCTTACGCGTCGGCTTTGGACCATGCTGGCGCATACGAACGGGAACTTGCTGAACATGGAAACATTGGGCAATTCGCTCGGCGTAAGCTCGCCCACCGTTCGGCGCTACCTTGACTTTTTTGAAGCATCTTACCTTGTCAGGCGTATCTCGCCGTGGTACGCTAACCTTGGCAAACGCCTTGTTAAATCGCCCAAAATATATATTCGAGATACCGGAATTCTTCATGCCTTATTAGCCATCGGCAGCATGGAACAACTGCACGGTTATGCCCAACTCGGCGCTTCCTGGGAAGCATACGTCACGCAGGAAATCACCACAATGTTGCCGCCGCGCCACGAATTGTATTTTTACCGCACACAGGATGGTACCGAGGCCGATTTAGTCATCGTAAAAGCCGGAGTGCCCGATATTTTGGTGGAAATAAAGTTCAGTTCGGCACCCACGATGACCAAAAGTATGCGCATTGCCGCCGAAGATTTGAACCCGCGCCGCAAGGTGATCGTAGCGCCGGTGGCCGAGCCTTATGCCTTGGCGGGCGGCTATGAGGTGTTGCCATTTGCATTATTGAATACTTTATTTGCCTGATTTCCGACACCGAAAAAAAACTTAACTTTTTTTTCAGGCGCTTGTCCGATTTCCGAATGCTCGTTCGTCATACGTTCGATTATTCAATTACATTCACCAACCAAATTTTTTAATGCTATGGATAAGTTCATGCTTGTTTTCCACAACACCCCAATCGCTGAAGATGTTTACGCGCAAATGTCGCCTGAAGCCATGCAGGCTGAGTTGCAAAAATGGAATGTCTGGATCGGCGGCATTGCCGCACAAGGCAAACTAATCGGCTCTGATGCGCTGTACCCCACCGGCAAACAGGTGAAAGGCGCTTCGCACATCATCACCGACGGCCCGTTTACCGAAGGCAAAGAAATCGTAAGCGGCTACCTGCTCATGACCGCTTCCAGCCTCGATGAAGCCGTAGAACACGCAAAAGGTTGCCCGGTGCTTGAGTTTGACGGCATCGTGGAGGTGCGCCCGATCCAGCATTTCGGATAAACATGGAGCATCCCGCACAACAACTGGTAGACCATCTTTTTCGCCGCGAGGCGGGAAAGATGGTTTCCTTTTTGAGTAAAATCCTGGGGTTTTCTCAATTGTCGCTGGCCGAAGACATGGTGCAGGAAACCCTCGCGCACGCGCTGGTGCATTGGCGTGCGGGCGCGCCCGACAACCCGGAAGCCTGGCTGTACCGGGTGGTCAAAAACAAGTTGCTCGACCACCTGCGCCGGGAAAAAAATTGGCAGGAACGGATTGCGCCGGGATTCCTGCAACAACTCAACCTCGACAACAGCGCAGAAACGGCCTTTGAGCACCTGAACTTTGAACACGAAATTGAAGACAGCCAACTGCGCATGATGTTTGCCTGTTGCCATCCCGCCATTCCTGAAGAAGCCCAGTTGATCCTGATTTTGAAGACTTTATGCGGCCTGAGTGTGCGGGAAATTGCGGCGGCGTTGCTCAGTTCGGAGGAAGCGGTGGCCAAACGTTTGTTCCGGGCCAAAGAAAAAATCCGTACGGAACACCTCGAACTGGAACCGCCGGTCGGGCCGGAATTGTCTCAGCGACTGGAAGCGGTACTCAAAGTGGTGTATTTATTATTCAACGAAGGCTATTACTCGGTTTCCGACGACGCCATGCTGCGCCTCGATTTGTGCCGGGAAGCGCTTCGTTTGAGTGCTTTGCTGGCTGGTCATCCGCTGAGCAATGCGCCGAAAACCCAGGCGTTGGCTGCTTTGCTCTGTTTTCAGGCTTCCCGCTTCGATGCGCGCTTGGATGCGCAGGGCGATATTATTGTTTTGCAAGACCAGAACCGCAGCCTTTGGGATCAAGACCTGATCCGGCAGGGTTACTGGTATTTTCAGCGTTCGGCCAGCGGCAATGAGGTCAGCGCTTATCACTTAGAAGCAGCCATTGCGTCGTACCATGCCGCTTCGCCCGATTTTGCCTCCACCAATTGGCAGGCTGTTTTTCATTTGTACGAATTGTTGTGCCAAATAAACGCTTCACCCGTAGCCGCCATGAACCGGGCCATTGCGCTGGGATATTTTCGCGGCGCCGCAGCCGGTATTGAAGCCTTGTTAAACCTTGAAAATTTGGGTAAAAATCATATTTACCAGGTTGCGCTCGGCGATTTTTACGCCCAAAACGAACAGCCAAAGCAGGCGGAAGCGGCATATCGCATCGCTGAAAAATTGGTGAACCGGGCGGCAGAACGCAGGTTAATCGGGAAAAAATTGGAGGGCTTAGTACCCTAAGGCAAGGTTGTTGCTCAGGAATACAAGCCCTCCTTTCTTAATCGTATAAACACGCGCTGTGGCGGTTAAAGCGGCAAGATTTATTTTGCAAATTTCATCAACTCCAATTCATAATGCTTGCTCATAAATGTACAAGCCTCTAAGGTTGCGTCCATTTGTTTTTCATGGTCGTCGCTAAATTTGGAAACGGATTCTAACAAATTGGGGTTTTTCGTCAGTCGATCAACCTGGCTGCGCAAAGACTTGGTTGGATCTAAAACCATTTGAAGCTGGTTGATTTGCAAGGTATTTTTAAAGAAAGTTGCTTGATACCATTTGCCGTCTACGGGATTCAGCCAGCTTAAATAGCCGTTTTTGTTTACCTGCAAAGGTTTTGTTATAGACCCCGTGAAACTATATCGAACACTTGGGTTCGTAACTGGGTCAAAATAATGCGGGGTATAAAAATCACTCACCATGACGCCGTTAATGGTATAGGCAAATGCCGGGTCTTCACAAGGATCGCATACTTCCACCAAATATCGCACCCGCCCCTGATTTTTTCCAATGCTATTGGCGGTGTGCAGGCGATTGCCGAATGGATCTACAAGCATTTCGCACATTTCGTGACTACAGGTTAGTTGCCACCCCGGATCATTTAAAACCAGCGCAAGGGGCTGATGATGCTGGTCAAGGTGGTAGCCGGCCGCATTAGGGTCATCTAATTTATCCATGATAAAAATAGGCCAGTATCCTAAAGGCATGTCACCCATATCAGGAAAGTAATCTACCGTCGCTTGAATGCCCCAAATAGGGCCTAAATCGCGGGTAGCTTGTTTCTGCAAGGCTGCGGCAGTTTGCGTCATTTTAGAGGGGGAGATCTTGCCTGTTTTGTCGATCAATCCAATGTGTTTTGTGAGCATTTATAAGTTTTTTAAAATGTTAGAAGTTCATTTTGAATGCAACCTTGGCTTTTACGTTGATGCCGAGCCTGATCTTTTCAGCCTAATAAACCGTGTCTTATTATAAAGACCGGCCCAATATTATTGCCTAAAAAAGATCTTACAAAGTAATACTTATGTTCAATATTGTTCTTATTTAGAATATTATTTTTATATTAATTACTTGTATATGCCGTAACAATATGGTATAAAATCTGCCTTTTACAGTGTGTTTCCTTTACGTCCCTTATCGACTCCCATATCTTTTCAACCATGCGCAAAAAACGTGCGTGGCAAAGGTTGTATAATTTTGATTGTAGTACCTTAGCGTTGTATGTGCCTGATCGAAGACACACGCGCGGTAATGGCTTGGCATTTAGAAACTTAAGCAGTATTATCAAAATTCACATGGAAGACGCAATCAATACCTTAAAAGAAGCCGCTGCGGCTCATTTATCCGCAAACTATAAAGACCACAAAGGCAGT
>JBAXTB010000272.1:0-7931 GCA_037130425.1 Bacteroidota bacterium | reverse complement strand
AATAAAGCCAAATATTATCAAGAAAAAAAAGTAGGGAATAATTGAGTTAAACACACCTAGCAAAAAAATTGCCATCAACTTAATCAGCCCGATCAAAAGAATAGAAAGTCGAAGAATAAAATCGACAAACTTGCCACGCTCTATTAAAATAGAGCTTTGCGTGTATTTTTCAAGGATCTCGTTCCCCCACTTGCTTTTGTCTTTACCGTAAACAAATTCAATATTTTCAAGAAGTACCTTATTCTTTTTATTTCGATGAAGTTTAGTTGCAAAAAAAATATCGCAAAAAATAAAGGCACAAACACTAATGAATGCAATACCAGCAGCAGCGCCCCCCAAATTTAATCCTCCTGAAATAATTAATAGTAAACCGACTAGTTCTCCAATTAGGCCCAATATAAACCATCTTCGATCATTTGAATTTCCTAAATCCGAGAAGAAGCCCGTTATTGGAATATCTCCAATTATTAGTTCAGGTTTTCGTGTGCTTAACCATCTAGTCAATGTTTCGCCAGAAGGGCGAAAAATATTTTTGTCAGGAATATTCATAGGGAATTTATGTTTTTATTAGTGAAGTCTTCATTCCAAATATTGGGGTCTGTTGAATGAGCATTTTTTTGTAACAAAAATCTTGCCGACTCTTTTTGCTAAGAGGCACTTCAGTAACCTAAAAAGATGTTTGACCAAAGAAAAGATGTTCATGCAACAAAGTGAGTGAGTTTGACAAACTTTGATTATGCAAATGTATTGTGAAATTTTAAATTTCCAAACTATCCAATGCAATAACTTCAAATTTTCCGCACTTAGGATCGCTCAACTATCCTCCTCCTAAAACTCATAACACTTAATCTTCCGCCGCTCAAACCGACTCGGCATACGCCCATGCGGTTTCCTGCGCGGCAACTTCACATTCAACCTCCCAAAACCCCAATTAAACGCATTGATTTTCAATCCGATATAAAAATCTGTACCCGTCAGTTTCGGGGAACGTATAAAACTGTTCAGGTTGTCGGCGCCGAGGTACAGCCAGCCCAAACGCGCGGCTAAGCCCACGCGCACAAACTGCCAGTCGCTGATCACCACCGGTATGGAGGCCGAAAACCAGCGCTGCTCAAAACGCGGGACTAAGGCAAAGGTATTGGGCCGGCGCAGGCTGTTGCGCATCAGGGGCACGCGCTGTACCAGCAAGGCGCTGACATAAAAACCGCCGTCGATATGCGCATCAAATTGCAGGGAAGCGGCCGTGGGCAAACCAATGCCGAAATGCGTGGCGCTTAAAGAAGCGGCAGGATCGCCCAGAAAGGCTTTGCTGGCATCCGAAAACAAGTCGGTGGCGTTGTTGCGGGGCGGAAAATTGGCGGGTGAAACGGCGATGGTAGAGTCAAATTCAATCAGGTGGCGCTGGGCGCTTTTGTTGAAATTGACCTTGCCTATATCAATCAGGGAAACCCCAAGGCGCCAGGCGTAATCTTCCGGGTTGTCGCCGTCGGGTTGGGCCATGCTGAAACCCAGGTCTACGCCGATGCCGCGGCCATTGACCCGGCGTTTTATTTGGTTGTTTTGGTCGGTGAGGTTGTCGGTGGTCACGCCGTATTCCCAGCGCGCCTGCGCGAAGGCTACTGTGTCGCCGTAGCGCTGCGTATAGTCAAAGGCCGTGTTGGCGCGCACAAAAAAACCTTCATAACCCGATAAGTATCTGGGTGTTACACCCACCGCCATCACATAATCGCCGCTTTCAAAACGCCGGCTGTAATGCAGCCCGATTTCGCGCCAGGCCATGCCCGCCAAACGCGCGCTGGGCAAGTTAATCACCTGGTTGCGCGGCAAATCACTGATGTTTCGATAGCGCAAAATACCGGGCAATCCATAGGTCGAAAATCCCGCGCGTACGCCTGTGACAATACCGATCACATTGTCGGCGCCCAAGCGAAAACTCAGGCTGGGGCCGCTGATGCGGGTTTGTACAACGGCAAACATCTTGCGGTTTCGATCAAAAAAGTCTTGGAAAATGGCGTTTTTCGGCGCAATACGCTCCGCCGAGGTGTCCAGCACGGAAATCAACAAATCCGGGTTGCGCAGGGCGTGTTGCAGGCTGGTGTTGTGCAAAAAGCCGTAGTTGTTGTTCAAAAACAGGTCGGCGGAGGCAAGGCTTAGTTCCCAGTTGTTGGGGTTAAAAGCCGTGGCCGAGGGGTTGAGCGCCGCACCGTACATACCCGCGTAGCGTTCGAGGCGCATACCGAGTTGTTCTTGTGCGTTTGCATTGGGATTGAAAAGATAAACCGTTGCGGCGAGTACCGCAAGGAGACGAATTTGGGCAGGAAGCATGGATGAACGTTTATCCTGGAACGTAAATCAGGGCTGCGGAATTGTCCGGCCTGAAAAGTTCAATCGCAGCCTGGTGCAAATCGGAGGGCGTGACAGCCAAATAAGTCTCCGTTTCTTCGTTCATCAGTTCGGCACGGTCTAATATTTCGTAAAAGGCAAGGTTTTGGGCCTTGTTCAGCACATTGGTCTCGGAAAACACCACGGTGCTTTCAAAACGGTGTTGAATTTTTTGCAATTCCCGCGTTTCCAACGGCTCTTTTTTGAGGATGTCCAGTTCTTCCCATATTGCGGCAATGGCTTCATCCGGCGTGACATTTTCCACCGGACGACCTTCGATGACCAGCAATCCCGGATCAATATTTGCGGTCACATAAGCGTCTATTTGCGAGAATAACTGCTTCTCTTTCAACAACCTGCGGTACAAACGCGAGGAATGGCCCTGCGCCAGCACATCCGACAACAAATCTACCGGATAGAATTTTGGATCAAGACGGGCAGGCATCCTAAAACACAAATAAACCGCCGGCACAGGCACGGAAGCGCGTACTTCCCGGCGCAAAGGCGCTGTTTGCGCAGGCTCCGCCGGGAGTTTGCGGTGGGTTGCCGGGCCGGCCGGAATTTCCCCAAACCATTTTTCGGCTAATTTTACGGCTTCCGCAGGATCAATATTTCCCGCAATGGACAACACCGCATTGTTTGGGCAATACCAGTTTTTGTAAAAAGCCCGCACGTCTTCAATGGTCGCCTTTTCCACGTGCTCCGGCGACAAGCCAATCACCGGCCAACGGTACGGGTGTTCTTTAAACATCAGATCCGACAAATGGTGCCAGGAATCCCCGTAAGGTTCGTTGAGGCAGGTTTCCTTGAACTCTTCCACCACCACTTTGCGCTGCACTTCCAAGGCTTTTTTGGTAATGCTGAGGGCCAACATGCGGTCGCTTTCAAGCCAAAGCGCGGTTTCAATGTTCTCGGCCGGAACGATTTCGTAAAAAGTGGTGTAATCGTTGGTGGTATAAGCATTGTTTTCCCCGCCCGCATGTTGCAAGGGATCGTCGAAATCGGGCACGTTTTTGCTGCCGGCAAACATGAGGTGTTCGAACAGGTGCGCAAAACCGGTTTTATCGGGTTGCTCATCGCGCGAGCCGACGTAATAAGTCACATTCACCGCCACAAGGGGCGTGGTACGGTCTTCATGCACGATCACACGCAAGCCGTTGGGCAATATATTTCGGGTAAAATGAACCACAGGAACAAACAACTAAAAGTGAAAACTAAACAGCGCGAACGATGACAAGCAACTACGATTTCTCCTTTTTGAGGGGCCATCCCAAAAATCGGGAAGTAAAAATCGGCACAAAAAAGAAGGAGGCCGTGAGTATTGAAACTAATAAATCTGCGGTTTCGCTTTCAATAAATTTTGCCCAGGCATGCTCGCTGTTAAAATGGCAAATTAAGGAAGACGCAAGTTTTATACCCAAAACGGCAATGACTAAATAGGCGCTGGTTTCAAGAAAAGGAAAACGTTCTAATAACAAGACGAACCATTGCGCCACAAAACGCATGGCTAATATGCCGATGAAAACGCCGATGCAAATCAGGTAAATATTGTCGGTAAATGCCACGGCGGCAAATACATTATCAATGGAAAACGCCATGTCCATGACCTCTACCGCTACGACGGTTGCCCAAAACTGGTTCATCCAGCCGCGCGTAAAACGGTAGAACCATTTATCTTCTTTGTTTAACAAATCATCATGCAAATTCGGGGAGGACTCGGCTTTAAAGTAATTGTAGGTCAAATACAACAAGTAAAAACCGCCCAAAGGCTTCAGCCACCAAACTTTGATCAGGTAAGAAGCAAAAACCAAGGAAATGCCGCGAAAAGCATAAGCCCCGATGATCCCGTAGCGCAAGGCGCGGGAGCGTTGTTCCTGGGGAAGATCGAGCACCATTGTAGCCAATACCGCCGCGTTATCGACCGACAATAGACTTTCTATCAGGATCAGGTTCAGGACGATTATCAGGCCGCCATTCCAGTCTTGCCCCAGTATATGTTCAATAATTTCAGTCATTGCAACCATAATATTAAATAGAAGTAGGAAAACAGCTTACCGGGGCTAAGGTTGTATTGTTTTCGATGAAACGTGTTTGGTATCCGATAAAATGGCCCGGAGCCGACAAATTATTGGCCTTGCGCTTGTTTGAGCAGGCTGTCTGAATCCTTTAAAAGTTGTTCCATTTCACGCTGTATTTGTTCGCGACGGCGTTGTTGATCGGCTGTTTTCATGTTTTGTTGTTCCTGCGTGACCGGATTCGCCTTCAAGCCTTTTTTAGTTGGCGTGGGCGCGGCGGTCGGCGTTTCGTTTTCTTGTAACGAATCCAATTGCGATTGCAGGCTTGCTTTGCGTTGTTCCAGTTCATCCAACTGTCTCAGCACTTTGGTATCCACGTACTGCGCGCGCTCGCGGATGCTTTTGTAGGCGCCACCCAATTGTTCCATCACTTTATCATATTTACCTGCGTCAAACTTGTGTTTTTCCGACTTTATAAGGTCGGCGCCAGCCACAACCAGATCCCTGGCTTTGCCAAATACCTGTTGTGATTGTGCCTTTTCTTCGTTGGTGCCGAAAAAATAATTGTACACCAAAATGGCAACCAAAAGCACTAATCCAAGCTTAACTAAGGAGCGAATCATAATTTAGTGTATGTTTTAAATGATAAACAAACGTCAAATTTAATGCAAAGATGCAAAAGCTGTGCCGGGATTAAAAGAAAAAGGGCGACCCAATCAGTCTTTTGACCAATTGAGCCGCCCGAATCATGACAGAAACTGCTAAAAATTACTTTTGAACAACAAATTTACGGGTCTGTAAACCCGCATCCGAGCGGATTTCTAATTGATACATGCCCGCTGGCAAATTGTCTACACGAATTTTTTGTGCAAATTCACCGGTTGAAACCGTGCCGAAATCGCCTTCCGACATCAGTTTGCCCACATTGTCGCGCACCGCGTAACGCAGCGCTTCGCTTTGGTTCAGGTTAAATTGCACTTGAATCTCATCTACGGTCGGGTTTGGCGACAGGCTCAAATCCGACAGGCTGTTTGCCAATTCGTTGGTGTTCACCACTTCAGGCAATGGGAACGTGGTACCGTCGGCGAAAGCAACCCAGGTTTGGAAGCCCGGTTGACCGCCCAAATAGCCCGAAGCGTACACCGTACCGGCCAGACCGGCAGCGCCGCTGAGATCGGCTAAGTAGTTTTTCACGATTGTGTTGTTGTCGTTGGCCGGGGTGATTTGCACCACGTAAGAACCGGCCGGCACACTCAGGTAGTCTGTAAAGGTGCCGAATGATACGTCGTTGTACAACACTGTACCGCCAGGCAATTGCACATCCACAGCCGGCGCATCCGGGCTGCCGTGGAACAAGGCCAAGTCAACATTGGTCGGAGATTGTGCGCGCACGCGTCCTTTGTCATTTACATACAATTGGAACGGCGTTGTAGCGCTTCCAACCACACCCGCAGCCATAATCACGTAGTTTTTACCGCGTTCCAAACCGGCAACCGGCAAAGTGTAAATGGCGTCATTTACAGAACCGCTGTTTGCAGGAGCAACCGACAAATTAAACGTCTGACCGGCAGGGAACAGACCGAAATTGGTCGCATCGTGGTATTTAAAATTGTCTAACACAAGATTATCATCCAAATACACATCAACGGTCGGGCTTGGTGAGTTATGAATCACCTGAGCCAGGCAGAAAGAAGGCAGCGGGAACGTAAAGCCGTTGTCTAAGGCCACCCACAAATCAAAAGCAGGATCGCCGTTCAGCAAACCTGAAGCAAATACAACACCAGCCAGATCTTCTGTTCCGCTGAAATCGCCGCCCCAAATACCTAATGACTGATTCGGTGCTGAACTTGGCGCCAAATCGAGCAATTGAACGCTTGGGTCAAACGGCACATAAGGCGTGAAATCACCGTATTGGAAATTCGTCAGCAAGGGCGTACCGTCTAAGTAAGAAGTGACGTTTATAGCGGGTGCATCCGGTGCGCCGTGCAATATCGCCAACTCAAATTTAGATGGATCGACTGCGCGCTCCTGACCCATGTCGTTTACGATCAGGTTAAATGCCGGCGTACCGCCAACCAAGCCGCTCGCAACGACTACGTAAGTTTTGCCGTTTTCAAACGTTACCGGGAAATTGGCAATTACGTCGTTCACCGATTGGCTGGTTGAAGGCGCAACACCTACATTTAACACGCTTTCTGCCGGCACATAAAAGAATGGCGTGGCCGTGCGGAATTCAAAATTATCCAACAATTGGAAGTCTTCAACATACACGTCAACGATCGGATCAGGGCTGTTGTGGATGATTTGCAAACGCGCAACCGGGGAATACGGCAATTCAACTACCGTACCGTCGGCCAACACAGCAAACAAACCGAAACCAGGCGCATTACCTAAGAAACCGCTGGCAAACACATGGATAGCAGCACCGTCAAGACCTGAAAGATCGGCCTGGAATGTGCCTACAATTTGCTCTGTACCAGGCAATTTAACATCGATAAAATACAGATCCGGCGCCAAATTCAAATAAGGGGTAATGTCGCCGTAAGCAAGATTTGCCGCCAAAATACCGGCCTGACGTTCTGCAATATCCACCGCAGGCGCATCCGGCGAACCGTGTACAATACTTACTGCCGTGAAACCTGGCGCAGCGCTCAACTCCGCTTTGTCATCAACCAACAAGGTAAACGGTGTTGTTGCATTGCCCACCACACCGGAAGCAAATACCGTGTAGTTTTTACCGCTTGCAAAGTTCACCGGGAACGAAGCAATCACGTCGTTCACTGAATTGCTACCGGCTGCGGCAACACCCACGGTAAACCCGCGATCAGCAGGAATATCTAAGAACGGCGTTGCGGTACGGAATTCAAAGTCTTTGAGAATCAATACATTGCCCGCATAAACATCCACCGTAGGTTCAGGACTGTTGTGTACAATTTGCACTTTGGTTGTCGGCGTAATCGGCAGTTCAATAACCGTACCGTTCGGCAGGGCTGCAAACAAACCAAAGCCTGGAGTGCCGCCAATCAAACCGCTGGCAAATACATAAGCTGCGCCGCCAGCCAAACCGCTCAAATCAGCGCGGTAAGATGCCACGACTGCAGAAGTGCCACTTGGACGAATAGCCAGGTCATAAACGCCCGGATTAAGGCTGAGGTAAGGCGTAAACTGACCATAAGACAGGTTGCTCACCACATTGTCGGCCACAAAAACAGCGTCCACGTCTACCGCAGGCGCGTTGGTGGCGCCATGCAGCACTGCAACATCAACTTTTGCAGGATTGATGGCCGCTTCTTGTGCGGCATTGTTCAAAATCAAGGTAAACGGCGTGGTCGGGTTGCCCACGATGCCAGAAGCCGTTGCGATATAGGTTTTGTTGGCTTCCAGTGTTACCGGGAAACTCACCAATACGTCATTCACCGACTGGCTGTTTGCCAAAGCAACGCCTACATTCAACACCGTACCGGCAGGAACCGTAATAAACGACGTAGCAGTGCGGAATTTAAAGTCGTCAATCAGTTTGTCGTTGTTTACATA
>JBAXTB010000271.1:0-7957 GCA_037130425.1 Bacteroidota bacterium | reverse complement strand
TAATGATTTCGCCCCTTTGGGGCTGTGGTAACCCTTAAGTCAATGACATTGCCCTCCGGGGCTTTGAAAGCCTTAAGTCAATGGCATTGGGCGCGGGTCGTCCACCCAAAACCTCAATGCCCTTACCCCTTCTCCTGAGCGATTTCCTTCAAAACCAACTTCAACAAATCATAAAACACCGCAACCGCCGGAATATGCACCCGCTCATCGGGCGAGTGCGCGCCGGTGATGGTAGGGCCGAAGGAAATCATGTCCATGTCCGGGTATTTACCGCCGAGGATGCCGCATTCCAAACCGGCGTGAATGGCTTTGATTTCCGGCTCTTTCCCGGTTTGCGCCACAGCCACTTTTTTGCATATTTGTAGCAATGCAGACTGCATATTCGGTTGCCAGCCCGGATAGCCGTCGCTTTTGCCCACTTTTGCGCCCGATAATTTGAACACAGCTGCAACACTTGCTGCCATGTATGTTTTCGCGCTGTCGACGGAACTGCGCTGGCTGGTGCCGATGCGCAACTGGCCGTTTTCATTGGTAACGGTGGCCAAATTGGTGGAAGTTTCAACCAAACCTGGAATATCGGCGCTCATTTGCTCGACGCCGTGGGGCAGGGCAAGCAGGGTTTGTAGGAGTTTTTGCGCAAGACGCTGGTTGTACACGGTGTCGGGTAAAGCGGTTGCTTCAAGACTTACCCTTACGCCGCCATCGGCTGTTTGGAATTCGTTTTTGAAATCCCGGTCGCATTGGGCCACGATTGCGTTTGCGCGTTCCACGTCGTCAGTCGGGATGACGATTATGGCCTCGGCTTCGCGCGGGATGGCGTTGCGTTTGCTGCCGCCTTCTATATTAGAAATGGCTGGTTTTAAAGGCTGAAGCGCTTGCAGGGTGCGGGCCAATAATTTAATGGCATTGCCGCGCCCCAAGTGAATATCGCCTCCGGAGTGGCCGCCTTTTAAACCGCTGATACGCAAGGTAAAGGCCGAACCTGCGGGTGTTGGAACAGTTTTGATCGCATAAGTGCCCGTGGTGTCCACGCCGCCTGCGCAACCGATGTAAAAAATGCCGTCTTCCTCTGAGTCAAGGTTGAGCAGGTATTTTCCGCGTAATACTTTGGTCGACAATTGATTAGCGCCGGTTAAGCCCGTTTCTTCATCCACGGTGATTAAAACTTCCAAGGGGCCGTGTACCGCTTCCGGGTCTGTAATAATGGCCAATGCGGCGGCAACCCCGATGCCGTTGTCGGCGCCTAAGGTGGTGCCTTTTGCGGTAATCCATTCGCCGTCGCGGAGCAGGTAAATCGGGTCGTGGTCAAAATCGTGCTCCGTACCGCGATTTTTTTCGCAAACCATGTCGCTATGTCCTTGTAAAACGGTCACGGGCGCGTGCTCGTGGCCCTTGCTCGCAGGTACGCGTGCGATCAGGTTGCCAATTTTATCCTTGGTATATTCCAAGCCGAGCGACTGAAACAGCGCTTCAAAATGCGCCGTGATTTTTTCTTCTTTTTTGGATGGCCGCGGAATTTGCGACATTTCGTAAAAACGTTGCCAAAGCCCTGTCGGCTGGAGATCTTTTATTGCGTCGATGGAGGACATAGTTGTGTTGATTTATACCAAGATTAAAGTGATTTGAAGGATGGATGGATAAAAAGTATTGATTTTCAAAGGATTAGAGTCTAACCGTTTTCGTAATCACTTTGCGCTAACGAACTACCTGAAACCCTGATTCATGCGCGTGGTTTTCCGGCCAAACGGCCACCCAGCAATCCGAATACCATACAACCGCTGCAAGCGGCAAACGTCATCCATTCAGGGTTATAAAAAGCCAAATACTGCACAATACCGTAAAAAAGAATGCAAAAACCGGCAATTAGCGCCGGCGGGAAATTGGCAGGCGGACTTAATTTGTTCACTAAAAAACCGGCCAGGAATGATCCGGCGAGCATGGAGCAGAGGATGGTTTGCCAACCATGTACGGACAAACTCCGCACCCATTCAATATATTCCGGTGATCCGCTGGAATATGTAACGCCGGGTGGCGGCTGAAATGGGGAAAAGTCCAAAATCAGGTTCATCAGCAAGCCCCCTGTGAGGGCGGCAACAACCACCGCAATCACGATACGAATAAAAGGAGGTATGGTTTTATAATCAGCAATTGACAACATCGGATAAATCTTGTTTGACAAAACGCAAAGGTACGCGATGCGCTATTTGTTTTGGTTTATTTGGGCGTCTGAAATGCCGTCTTTAAAACGATTATAAAGTCGGTTTAAGCAGTGATATTTTTCAGCCGCTATAAACTCCAATGCAAACCCTTGTCGCTGTCACGATCCTGCAGGATTTCTCCAAATACAAAATACGCCGTCACAGATGCCGAAAGCACGAAATAAGCGCAAACTACCCAAACCGCCCAAGTCGCCATCGCGTTCAAGCCGAACCAGTCGCCGCTTTGCCAAATCCACCAGATTCCAAGACCGCTTTTGAGGGTCTCCCAACCCAAAGCCAGCGGGTTACGGTCCATGAGTTCGGTAAAACTGTAAATGCTCAGGAAAACAAAAGCGCCGTACTCAAAAATACCGGGCGAGCCGATGCGCCCAATGTTGGCAAAAAAGTAAAATACAAGCAAAATCGTCCAGGAAAACTGCACCCAGGCCCAGGTTTTCATCCCCGAAGAACTGGAAGGCTCGTATTTTTCAAAATTGTAGGGATTTTCAATTTTCGCAACCGGGTAGCGCGCTTCCACATCTGCCGGACGCCAACCAGTGGGCATGAACCAGATGCGGATTTTGTCCCACACGCTGCGCGCGCGCCAGGCATCGCGGGTCATCAGCCAAAGGTGCTGAAAGTTAATTTTAATGGGATTCCAGGTGTTTACGGCGCGGGTAATGCCGTAAACCGGCGGCACATTGGGAAGTTCTGCCTGAAATGTTCCGAACCATTTATCCCACACAATAAAAATCTGGCTGTAGTTTTTATCCATGTACTCCGGGTTGATGGCATGATGCACCCGGTGGTGGGAAGGCGTAACAATGATTTTTTCTAAAAAGCCCATTCGCCCGATGTGCTGGGTATGGTACCAGAACTGGGCAAACAAGTGAATCGGCGCTACAATGGCAATCACCATCGACGGCACACCCAACAAGGCGGCTGGAATCAGGAAAAACGTGAATATATTGACAATATTGGCGATGCTTTGCCGCAAAGCACAAGCCAGGTTATAATCCTCGCTGCTGTGGTGGATCGCGTGTTTGTTCCAAAACAGGTTGATCTCATGGCTCCAGCGGTGTACCCAATATCCCTGAAAATCGAGCACGATAAATGCAATAAGCGACACTAAAATCGTGGATTCAAGGTGAAATACGGCCCAATGGTTAAACATCCAGGCGTATGACAAAATGGTAATACTCAAGCCCAACACGTCTTTTACGACATTGGTAATGCCAGAACTGAGGCTCGAAAGCATGTCCATGCTGCGCAAGGTGTCTTTCCCGCGCGACCAGCCATACCATTTTTCAAAAAGTACCAATGCCAGGAAAATGGGCATTGCGATGAGTAGAATTTTGCCGTATAGTTCCATTTTTCAACATTTTAAGTGTCAAAGAGGGCGTATCAATAGGTAACGTGAGATTTTTTCACCAAATAAAAATTTGAGGTCATGCCTAATTGAGGGGGTGACTGCCAGTCACCCCCTCAATACGCTCAGTCATCCGAATAATATTTTGCAAAAGATGCTCAAATTGTTCAAAATAACAGTTTATGATCCCCCCTACCGTGCATATTTTAAACCATGCCACAAATAACGCCGCCCATCAAGGCAAGCGTCACGACCCAATAGCCTGTGTGGATAAAAATATATTTGAAACTTCTGCGCTCAAACAGGGAACTGATACCCATAACCGGCAGGGCGAAGAAAATGCCTGCAATGGCTCCGTGGAAGGCCCCATGCTTAAAGGTGCGGAAATTATGACCGTATTTTGCCATGAAATCGGCAGCCATGCGGCCCATTTCTGAATTAGCATCATCCAAACCAGGTTCATTCATCAAAATGGAAAAGTAGTGGAACTGGTGAATGACAAGGAAATTTGTTTGCACCGCCAGCAACAGGCTGAACAGAAAGCTCACGCCGAAAATAACGGCCATGTTGCCTGATTTCATTTGTTCTTCCGTAATGCCAGAGGCTGCCATCCAGGCTTTACCGAACACTTTAGGGTTGTACCAGATAAAACCGATAAGCATCGGGATAAGGGCCGCTATCAGAACGGCAATAAAATTGATGTGCATGATGTTAATTTGATTGATGAAAAGTTGGTATTCGTAAATGGATTAGGATTTAGCGGGATTTTGCGGCTATTTTGTAAAATAATGGGTGAAAATACCTGCTTATTTGGATTGTTTACGTATTTCTGTTTGAAAATCAAAAAGATATTCGACCTTCATGGCTTAGTTTTTACTTAGTTAATTTTTTCCTAACCTGATACTCCGGCCCCAACCTATATTTTAAAAATTACGTCTGCAATTCAGTTCTAACTCAGTTTATATCTATTTAACACAATTTATTCCCTTTTTATGCAATTCAAACCTAATTACGCTCAGTCGCTTTGGCATTGCCGATTGCTGCTCCTGTTCAGTTTTTTTTACTTTTGTTTGCCCAAAGCTTCTGAGGCTCAATCCGCACAAAAGTTTACCATCAGCGGCTACATCAGCGATGCAAGCAGCGGCGAACGCCTGATCGGTGCTTCGGTGATTGACAAACGCAGCGGACAAGGAACCGTGACCAACACGTTCGGTTTTTTCAGCCTCACCTTGCCCAAAGATTCGGTGCTTTTGCTGGCTAATTACATCGGGTACCAACCCGCCGGCCAAAACTTTTTGCTCAATGCCAACCTGACCCTTAACCTCAAACTCGATCCGTCGGCCCTTTTAAAAGAAGTGGAAATTGTAGGCGAAAAGTACGAACGCATCGAAAACCGGACGCAAATGAGCCGCATTGATGTGCCCATTCAACAAATCAAAAACGTGCCGGCGCTCCTTGGCGAAACCGACGTGCTCAAGGTGCTGCAACTGCTTCCCGGCGTGTCGGGCGGCGGCGAAGGGCAGTCGGGCATATACGTGCGCGGGGGCGGGCCAGACCAGAACCTGATCCTGCTCGACGGCGTACCGGTGTACAATGCCAGCCACTTGTTCGGCTTTTTTTCCGTATTTAATGCCGACGCCATCAAAGATGTGACGATTACAAAAGGCGGATTCCCGGCGCGTTACGGCGGGCGCTTGTCGTCGGTGATTGAAATAAACATGAAGGATGGCAACGAAAACGAATACCACGGCGAAGGCTCCATTGGTATCATTGCCTCCAAACTTACAGTGGAAGGCCCGATCAAAAAAGGGAAGTCGTCCTTTATCATTTCCGGCCGACGCACTTACATTGACTTGCTGGCCCGTCCGCTCATCAAGGCGGCTTTTAGATCTGACGGTTCGGAAGGCGTTGCCGGTTATTATTTTTATGATTTTAATACGAAAGTAAATTACCGTTTTTCTGATAAAGACCGGCTTTACCTGAGTTTTTATACTGGTCGCGACAAATTTTATTTGGATTTGACGGAAAAAGATGCCGATTCCGATAGTAAATACAGTTTTAACATCAATACCGGATTGGGCTGGGGCAATTTGACTACTGCGGCGCGCTGGAACCACGTATTATCGCCCAAATTATTTATGAATACCACCCTTACCTACAGCCATTACGACTTTAATACAAAGGCGGGGGCACAAGAAAAGGAAGTGTTTACAAATGGTCAGCCGACTTCTGAAAGCCTGTATGACCTGAAATACCTGTCGGGTATTGATGATATTGCGGCAAAATTAGATTTTGATTATGCGCCCAATCCGGATCATTTAATCAAATATGGCGCAAACATCATTTTGCACGAATTCAATCCGGGCGAATTCAAAACCCGTATCAAAGACACAGGCAGCGATACGGATGAAAGCGCGACCTTGGGTCAACCCAAAATTGACGCTTCGGAATTTGCCGCTTACGGCGAAGATGATTGGAAAATAACAGAGCGCCTGCGCGCCAATTACGGCCTGCATTTTTCGGGTTTTAATGCCAAAAATAAAACCTACGTTTCCTTGCAGCCGCGTATCAACATGCGCTACTTGTTCGGAAAAGGCTGGGCCTTAAAAGGCTCATTTAGCACTATGCGCCAGTATATCAACCTGCTGACCAACGAAACCATCGGCCTGCCCACTGATTTGTGGCTGCCAACGACCAAGATCGTAAAACCGCAGAACTGCTGGCAGGTAGCGGCCGGACTTGCAAAAAACCTCGGAAAAGACTATGAATTCAGCGTTGAGACGTATTACAAACAAATGAAAAATTTGATTGCATTTCGAGAGGGCGCCAGTTTGTTTCAATTTTCGGATTGGCAAGGCAGGGTAACGCAGGGCAATGGAACGGCTTATGGCACGGAACTGTTTTTGCAGAAAAAAACAGGCCGTTTCAGCGGCTGGATCGGTTACACCTTGTCGTGGGCATGGCGGAAATTTAATGACTTGAACGAAGGCAACCGATTTCCCTATAAATACGACCGTCGACATGATTTTGAAATCGTGGCCAGTTATAAAATCAGCAAACGGGTAAAAGTGGCAGCCACCTGGGTGTATTCTACCGGAAACGCTACCACGCTGGGCGATTCCCGGTACCTTAAACCGACCGATTATGACGGCTCGTATTATTACGGCACCACTCAGACGACCCATATTTCCAAGCGCAATGATTTCAGGCTAAATCCGTACCACCGCCTTGACATCGGCGTGGATTTTACCAAGCAAAAGCGCCGGCACGAGCGCACCTGGTCCTTCGGCGCTTACAATGCCTACAGCAATAACAATCCGTTTTTCATTTACCTGAGTGAAGACAGTACGTATGACGCCAATGGTAATTACATTAGAAAGGCGCAACTCAAGCAGGCCAGCCTTTTCCCGCTCATCCCTTATTTTAACTACAGTTTTAAGTTCTAAAGCCAGATCATCATGCGTAATATATTCATTTTCATTTTTTTATCGCTCTTTTTTGCTTCTTGTTCAAGCGGCTTTTTCGATCAGGTCGTCAACATTGATCCGCCGGAATATCAGAAACAATTGGTGGTGTATGGCTTTAGCGGCACACTTGATTCGAACTTTCGCGCGCAGGTATCGCGTAATGTGGGTTTGTTGGATAATGTGAAAGATTCGGCTTTTTATGTAAAAAACGCCAAAGTTGAGTTGTATGAAGATAGTCAGCTCAAATTAAGCGCCCCGCAGAGTAGTTTGAAACAGAACGGCTGGTATGAAACATTTACGGGCCCTGGCATTTACAAGGCAGGAAAGACGTATGAACTGCGGGTTTCCCACCCTGAATTACCAACGGCCACGGCGCAGCAAATCATGCCAAATCCTGTTTCGGTAGATTCAGTTCGGATACGCGAAAAAGCAGGTATTGACAATGACGGAACAGCCTTGTATTCCATTGATGTATTCCTCCATGACAAGCCGGGGGAAAAGAACTATTATGGTATAAAAGTAACAACGACGGATTTTTACACCAGCCCTATTTTTGACCAGAATGGAATATTAATCGGTTACGATACCATACAAATTGGAGAACAACGCGTTTTCCCTTATGCTTCAGACGACCCCAATGCGGAACTCGGTGATGATATGCTCGTGGTCAGCGACCAGTTTTTTGATGGCCAGGCTTACAAATTCTCTTTTAAAAGCGATTATTATAATCAAAGTGCCACCTACAACGTGCGCGTGCGCGCCATCACGGAGGATCAGTATTTGTATGCGGTGAGCCTGCAACGCCAATTGGATGCGGAAGATTTCCCGCTTTCGGAGCCTGTGGTGGTACACAACAATGTGAAAAATGGGATCGGCGTTTTTTGTTTGTACAATGAACAATTATTCACGATTCATAAATAGAG
>JBAXTB010000270.1:0-7968 GCA_037130425.1 Bacteroidota bacterium | reverse complement strand
ACAATACAAAATCCAGATAATTTTCCCGGTTTATGCATTCAAAACTTGCCTCCGGATAGTTTTCCATCCAGGTTTGCGGTGCATTGGCCGTTTTTGAACCCCACTTGAATTCATAACCTCTTAATGCTCCACCACTTTCTTCTATATAATCCAATTCCGCACCAGTGTAAGTCCTCCAGAAATAGCGATTTGCCAGGGTATTTTGGTAGGCGGTATTTTTAAGTCGCTCAGCAATCAGAAAATTTTCCCATAACTGCCCCTTGTCATTGCGCAGATCCAAGTTATTAAAATTGTCGATCACGGCATTGCGTACCCCAAGATCATAAAAATAAACTTTATCCATTTTGACCACCTCTTTACGCAGATTTCGGCTATATCCAGGCAATCTAAATACGATAAAGGCTTTTTCCAAGAGATCAATATACCGGGCAACAGTGTCTTTATTCATCTCCAATTGCCGGCCTAATTCATTGAGCGAGACAGTAGAACCAATCTGATAAGCAAGCAAACGAAGCAAGTCATGGACTTTACGGGCGTGCCGAATGTCGCCTAATTCAAGAATATCCTTGTACAAATAAGAATTAGACAACTCTTTGAGAAACAAAACTTTATCCGAAGCGCCTTCGTATGAAAACACTTCGGGATACATGCCGTATAATAGAAATTCCTCCAAACGAAGATCCAATTCAAATAGATTTTGCGTTGCCCGAAATTCGCCAAGTGAAATCGGGTATAAAGTAAAAGTCCAGGTACGACCTGTAAGCGGTTCTCGAACAATGTTGGCCAACTCAAATGAAGATGAGCCCGTCGCTACAACTTTTACTTCCGGAATTTCATCGTGTATGATTTTAAGGTTAATGCCTATATCCGAAATACGCTGCGCTTCGTCAATAAATACCAATTCATAACCACTGACCAAACGTCGTAATTTGCCTACGTCGCGACTTGACAATACGTCTGCGTATTCCCGGTTATCCGCATTAATTTGCAAGGTTTTGTAAGGCAATTTTTTCAACATTGATTTCACTAATGTCGTTTTGCCTACTTGGCGGCTCCCATACAACAAAATAACTTTTGAAGATTGTTGTATGCGCGCTAAAATTTTATTTTCCAGTAATCTGGCTATCATAATCGCTGAATTTGCGCAAATTTAGCGATTATATATTTTAAAAGCAAAAATCAGGAAAGACTATTTATCGTAAACCAGGAACCGCCAATATAACAATCCATGCGGATTAATAAAGCCCCACTCCGACCACCGCCGGCGCAGCACAATTCGCTTATACAGCGCTGGTCACCAACACCGTTGGAATCATTTTCACTTCCGAACGCACTGAGTTGTAAATCAAACAGGCTTTTTCACTCATTTCCAGGCTACGGATCGCGCGGGCTTCCAGTTCAGGCGCGTCAACTACGACTTCGGGATGGAGGATCACCTCGGTATGCGATGCAAAGTTGTGGCTGTTAAAATTGGCCATCCGTGACATTCATCACAGCGCGCAATTTTTTAAACAAAAATCCTCTTCATCCACCTAAAGCGAATGAAGAGGAATTAATATGTCTTTTATTCGAATCTTGACTACTTGTAAAAAGTAGTGTCCACTTCCACCAAACCTCTTACTTGCAATACGTCATTAATCGCATCCATTAAACCAGCGTCTTCCAGCGTGGCTTTTCCTTGCTGTACGCGACGAAACGCCATATAAAATTGCAATTGGCCCATTGCCAGTTCATCCGCGCGATCAGGATGGCTGACAATCATTTGAGCGTAGTGGTTGATTTTTTCTTCTGTGAATTGAATTAAATCCATGTTATAAATTTGATTTGAAGATGAAAAATGTGTTCAAGGCGAAAATCGAGTTTTTATTCGGATTAAAGCGTACTAAACTTATACCCAAGCGTCAACACAATCCTCCTCAGGGGCTGCACATCGAATAAATTAAACACCCAGGGATTTAGGTAATTCACTTCATTCGTAACATTTGTCAGGTTGACCTGCACATTAAAACGCCGCAGGGTATATCCCAAAGCCAAATCAAGCGTAAAACTATTGCGAATTTGCAAATTTGGGTTATTATCAAGGCTTGAAAAGAATTTACTTTTATAAAAATATCCGGCGCCGAAGGTCAAACCCTTGATCCGGCCGGTCGGCTCGAAATTAAGCCAAAGATTGGCCGTGTAATGCGGCGCGTTGGGCAGGCGGTTGCCCACTGGATAACCAGGGTCTTTTACCACTTTCGTGTCAGTCAGCGCTGCGCCGCCGGTGAGGGATAACCAGGGCGCAAGTCGACCATCCATATCGAGTTCTATGCCGCGACTGCGGTGTTGGCCATCGTAATACACGTTGTATTCATCGTAGTTGGGGTTCACCGGATCGGCGTACACAAAACCGTAGGGATCAAATTTATTGATCTGGAAAACGGTCAGGCTAAGACCGAGCCGGTTTTTCAACAAACTGGTTTTGGCGCCCACCTCCAATTGGGTGCTTTTCGTGGCCGGTGGGGTGGCAAATTCGGCATAATTCAGGGCAAATATATCGGGCGGATTTACTTCGTATCCTTGGGAGAAAGAACCGTACAGGGAAACCCAAGGCTGCGGTTTGAAAACTAAGCCAACACGCGGGGTCAGCACTTTTGAAGTAATTACATCGTCTTTGTAGCCTTCATAAGCGGTGCCGGCCAGTTTATCGGCTTTGTACAAATTGCCCTGCCGGGTCAATCCGGCCCGCAAACCGAGCATGAGGTGTAGTTTTTCCCGAAAAAACATCAGTTGGTCTTGCGCGTACACGCCCGCGCGATCAATCACCGAGGTAAATGGCAAATAAATGCCTTCGAACGGCGGAACCGAAGCCACTTGGTTGTAATGTGGGTTAAAAATATTGTTTTGATCCAACGAATCTAAATAGCCTTCATTCGTGTAACGAAAACGCGAGCGCTGATATTCCAAGCCGAACAACAGGTTGTGTTTCACGCTGCCGGTGTAAAAACTGCCATACGCATCCAAAGTGCTCGACAGGTTGTGCAGGCGCTGTTTGTAGCCGTATTGATTGCGTTGAAAATCGCCGTTTTCATCAGGTGTGCCGGGCCAAATACCCCAGGGCCGGTTGGCGGTATTGCCATAAAAAAACACATTGCGAATGCGCCAAATATCGCCGAGCCGGTAGGTTAGGGTGGAAAAATAACTTTGGTCGCTGAATTGGTATTGGCGGGAAGGTTCGCTAAGGTATAAATTGGGTTTCAGTTTATCCAAACCGGCCACCGTGCCGTCGGGCGACACCAAACCGGGATCGTCGGTGGAGGTCGAATTGCGCAACACGGCCTCTATGTTCCAGTTTAACTTCGGTGTGATGTCCCACGCGAGCGTAGGCGCGAAGAAATAACGTTTAGATTCAACGTAATTTCGGAAACTCTGCTCTTGTTGATAGGAGGTATTAAGGCGGTAACGCAGCGTTTTGGAGGCGTTTAATGGCCCGGAAAGATCTAACGCGGGCCGGAACAGGCCCCATTGGCCGAGTTTCAGGTCAAATGCCGTGTAGGAATCGGCCAAAGGTTTTTTCGTTGTGAAATTCAGCACACCGCCGGGCGCGGCATCGCCGAACAGGATGGATGTGGGGCCTTTGAGGAATTCTACTTGCTCAATATTGTCGGCGTAATTGTTGCCGAGGTTCCAGATCATCATGCCGTTCCAGCGGTAATTCTGGGAATTGACCAGATCAAATCCGCGCGCATTGAAGAATTGATAAGAACCTGCGCCGCTATAATTGCCGGTAAAATTAAGTCCGCTGATGTTGCGCGTTAAGGTCGTTAAATCGAAAGCGCCTTGTTGCTGGATCGTTTTTTGACCAATTACTACAATCGCTTGCGGAATATCCTGTACTTCCAACAAGGTGCGTGTGGCCGTGGCCGATTTCACGCGCGCGCTCGAAACCTGGGCGGTTTGGAGTGAAATGCCGGATTCTGCCAACATGATTTTTAGTTCCGTGTTTTCACCGGCGTGGATGGTGATGGGTTGCCGCACGGTTTCATAACCGAGGTAACTTGTCAGCAGCGTGTAGTTTCCCGCAGTCGTTTTCAATAAAAATTCGCCTTGTTCGCCTGTGTGCGTACCGATATCGGTGCCTTCTAACTGGATGGTTGCATAGGAAACAGGGAGTTTGTTCTGATCGAGCACACGGCCGGTGAGTACGCCTTTGGTTTGGCTCAGCGCGGAAAATGCGCTACAAAGCAAGGCAAAACATAGAAAAATCGGCGTTTTCATAATAATTTTAGATTAGGTGGCTCGTCATTTTAATAACAACGTCTGCCCGAAAACGGGCGACGACCAAAAGTAAAATCCGGACAGGAGGATCGGATATTATTTTTGTGTTAACCCGTATGCGCATTCTTCCATTATCTTTACCATGTTTCAATATTAAACAATTGCCGCGCTCCAACGGTTATAGTGACATGACGAACAGCATGAAATTTTCGGGCCATTCCAATGAGTATCTGGAACTGACGACGGTGGAATCGCCGAATTGCGCGTTGTTGAAAGAAACGCTCAAAAGCAGCCTCACCATTCTTTGGTTTGAAACGGATCATAATATATTAAACATTGACGGTGTTGAATATACCTTTCAAAAAAACCAGATTGTTTGTCTGACTGAATTTCATAAAGTTGAAGCCGTCCTGGTGCATCGTTTAAGGTTACTGCGTTTTAACCGACCATTTTATTGCATCGTCGACCATGATAAAGAGGTGGGCTGTAAAGGTATTTTGTTTTTTGGCGCTTCACAATTGCCCGTCGTTACCATTCCGACCGAGGAACTTGAAAAGTTTGAAACCGTTTGGAAAATGTTCCTGCTCGAAATGCAGTCCGTGGATGATTTGCAGTTTGAAATGCTGCAAACGATGCTGAAACGTTACTTGATTTTAGTGACGCGTTTGTACAAACAGCAATGTCCCAACCGCAGTTTTGACGAAAACACCCAGGATATTGTGCGAGAACTAAATTACCTCGTGGAGCAACATTACCGCACCAAACATACCGTATCCGATTACGCCGAACTGCTGCATAAATCGCCCAAAACGATCTCCAACCTGTTTTCAAAACTGAGTTCCAAAACGCCCTTGCAGTTTATCCAGGATCGTAAAATGCTGGAGGCCCGACGTTTGTTGCGCTACACCGACAAACCCGTCAAGGAAATTGCTTACGAACTCGGATACGAAGATATTCAAGCCTTTAGCCGCTTTTTCAAGGTGCAGGAGCATGTTTCGCCTTCAGAATACAGAGAAAATAAAATGGCGGGAAGAATTGCCAACATGTCGGGAATTGCTACCTAACCCTGCCCTACCCGATCGCCGCACCTTTGCATTGTCAAATGAATGACACACATAAAAAAAGAAAAGACAATGCAACAATTCAATGTTCCAAGCAAAGCAGATGTTTCTGCCAACAACCAAGCCATTTTTGATAACCTTCAAAAAGCCTTGGGCTTCGTTCCAAACCTGTACGCCGCCATCGCTTATTCCGACACTGGTTTGGAGAACTACCTAAACTTCCAAAACGCCAAAACGTCTTTGTCGAAAAAAGAAAAAGAAGTCGTAAATCTCGTAGTAAGCCAGGAAAACGAATGCCGTTATTGCCAATCGGCGCATACGGCCATCGGCAAAATGAACGGCTTTACAGACACCCAAATACTGGAAATTCGCGGCGGAACGGCTGCTTTTGATGCAAAATTGGACGCTTTGGCAAAATTCACGCTGGAAGTGACGCGCCACAAAGGCCGCGTTTCTGCCCAAGTCCTCGATAATTTCCTTGCAGCCGGTTATACCAAAGGCAGCATTGTGGATGTGATTATTGCCGTGGCCGATAAAGTGGTGATGAATTATGTACATAATTTGACGGGCGTGCCGATTGATTTTCCGGTGGCGCAGGAGTTGGAGGTTTTCGGGGTTTAATTTTGCCGAGCTTAGAGTGAAATGGAACGCAGATGAACGCAGATCCTGACAGGACGCAGATTTAAAAAGGATTTTCCCGATAAGAGGGGGTGGAACATAGAGGACGCTGACCCTGTAGGCCAATGTCATTGACTTAAGGTTTTCCTTAGCCCCGAATGGGGCGGAATCAATAAGGCAGGGTAACACCCTGCTATTCGAGGCAACGCGAGATCTAAGCCCTGAAAGGGCGAAATCATCCGGCGCTACGTGTGATTCCGCCCTTTCAGGGCTTCTCAAAACCTTGGCCATTTTAAATTAGGCGTTGCCTAATTCTAATGGTTTCGTCCTTTCAGGACTTTGGTAACGCTTAAGTCAATGACATTGCCCTGTAGGCATGGATTTAAATGGATTTGTTTCTTTTTCCCCTCTAAAAGGGCAGATCCCTTAAAATCTGCGCCCTGTCAGGATCCGCGCAATCTGCGTTCCATCTCCTCTCACTCGGCAAAAATCCTTTTAAATCTGCGCCCTGTCAGGATCCGCGTCATCTGCGTCCCATCTCCTCTCACTCAGCAAGCCAATCTTTACGAACACTCACAATATCAACTAATTAACAAAATGGAACCAACAACCGCATTAAACAATCAGGGTTATCAAACGTACTTTCAAAAAGCCATTCCATACGATGTTTACCTGCGCAATTTTGAATCCGAACTTGCCGGCAGCGACTCGCCGTATGCCCAATATATTCCCCTGAATTTTCAGCGCAGCAGCCGCATCGCCAAAACATTGAAGTTGTCAGATGACCTTAAAAAAGCATTGCAATTGCTTGATCGTCAACTAAATTGGTTGGTTATCAGCGAGCACTGGTGCGGGGATGCGTCTCAGATTTTACCCCTCATCAATGCCATTGCGGAAGCGTCGGAAGGCAAAATAACCCTGCGGATCATTTACCGCGATGCAAACCCGGAATTGATGAATGCGCATTTGACTAACGGCTCCAAATCTATACCGAAATTGATTCAGTTGGATGAACAGTTTAATTTGCTTGCATCCTGGGGCCCGCGTCCGACAGAAGCCCAGGCTTTGGTAATGCGCCTGAAATCTGATCCTGAAACAGCCAAAACCTATTCCGAAGCGGTACACACCTGGTACGCGCACGACAAAACAGCCTCCACCCAACTTGAACTTTTAAAACTATTAGCCTAATCATGGAACAACGTCCTCCTTTGCCGCCCTTTACCGAAGAAACCGCCAAACAAAAAATCCAAATGGCCGAAGACGCCTGGAACAGCCGAGACCCGGAGCGCGTGTCGAAAGCCTATACCATTGACAGTGCATGGCGTAACCGAAACGAATTTCTGAACGGTCGGGAAGAAATTGTGGCTTTTTTAACCCGTAAATGGCAAAAAGAGCACAATTATAAACTAAAAAAAGAATACTGGGCCCATAGCGGCAACCGCATCGCAGTTCGGTTTGAGTACGAATACCATGATGAAGCCGGACAATGGTTCCGGGCTTATGGCAATGAGAACTGGGAATTTGACGAAAATGGATTGATGCAAAAACGCTTCGCCAGCATCAATGATTTGGCCATTGACGAAAAAGACCGCCGCCTGTAATTTTTAGCCCATTTACGCATAAATATACATGAAATGAACTATGCAAAATTTGCATTTACAGACGCCGTAAAAGCCCTGCAAGAAACGCAAGGCAGCCGCAGAACTTATGAACGGGTAGAAAAAAGCAAGGTCGTTGACGGATTTACCGACAATGAAATCGGCTTTATTGAAGACCGGGATAGTTTTTATATGGCCACCATTGGCGAAAACGGCTACCCTTACATCCAGCACAGGGGTGGACCAAAAGGTTTTGTAAAAGTCATTGACAATCAAACGATTGGATTCGTTGATTTTTCCGGCAACAAGCAATATATTTCAACAGGAAACCTCCAAACCCATACGCAGACCTCCATTATTATGGTTTCATACCCGCAACGCGCGCGCCTGAAACTGTATGCAGATGTGCGTATCGTATCCCTTGAAGATGATCC
>JBAXTB010000027.1:0-26991 GCA_037130425.1 Bacteroidota bacterium | reverse complement strand
TTTGGCCGGCGCCTTCAGGTTGTAAAGTGTCGTTTACAGTATTGAAATAATCCTCTTTGTAGCGCTGCGCCGATTGGCCGCCCAATACATTTAAGCGCAGGATGGGCCATTCTTTGTCATAAGTCACGGTATTTTCCCAAAGCCAGGTGTTGTTGCCATAGCGTTCGCGGTTATCATGCGCGACTAAGTTTAGTTGGGATGCTGACACTTTAAATACCGGTTCGTAGAATTTGGTTAAAGCGTCTTTATTATCAATCCCGTAGCTTGTTTTGAAGGTAAAGTTTTTCAAAAATTTAAGGCTGGCGTAAAACGTGCCTACGAAACGTTTTTGGGTACCGTGCAGATCACTTTTGTAAAATAGATCAGCCGCCGGGTTGGCCAAGGCAAGGCCGAAGAAGGTCGGGTCGGTAAATGCGCCGGTGCTGTCTTTTTCTGCAAAAACGGGCGGCATCCGATAAGCAGACCCGATTACGCCGCCGGAAACGCTATGCGATTTTTCGATGGAATAAGCGGTATTGGCGCCAACTCTTAAATAATCGGTGATCGGGTATTCGCCGTTGAAGCGGATGGTGCTGCGGTTGTACGCGTTTTTTTCAAGCAGGCCTTCCTGGTTAAAATAGCTGCCCGACAAATTATAGGTAAACTTGTTCAAGGCGCCGTTTACGCCCAATTGTACATTGGCAATGGGCGCTTTTCTGAAAATCACATCCTGCCAGTCGGTGCCTGCGCCGAGTGCGGAGGGGTTTTCGTAGTATTTGCTTTTGGTGAGTTCGTTGTACATCTGTGCGAACTCAGAGGCATTTACCAGATCAAGTTTTTTTGTTAAATCCTGGCTGCCATAATAGGAATCAAAAGTAACAATGGCTTTTTTGCCGATGATTCCGCGTTTGGTGGTGACAATGATGACCCCGTTGGCGCCCCGGTTGCCGTAAATGGCGGTCGCGGAAGCGTCTTTCAGCACTTCTAAAGATTCGATGTCTTGCGGATTGATGAACGAAATATCATCCAGCAACATACCGTCGACGACATACAAGGGATTGGCGTTGTTGAGCGTACCCGTACCGCGAATGCGAATCACCGCGCCTTTTCCCGGCTCGCCGCTGACGGGACTCACGTACACGCCAGCGATTTTTCCTTGCAGCGCCTGGTCGACGGAGGACGTGGGGATGCGAGAAATTTCCTTCGCTTTGATGGTTCCGACGGCCCCGGTAAGGTCGCTTTTACGCTGGGTTCCGTAGCCGATAACCACGACTTGTTCGATGGATTGCACATCCTCTCCTAAAGCAATACTTATGTCGGAACGGCCGTCCACCGCAAGTTCGGTTGTTTTAAAACCGGTGTAGGTAAATACAAGAACGGCTGATTTCGGGTCGCTTACCGACACCGTAAACTTTCCATCAAGGTCGGTGTAAGCGCCGGTGCTGGTTCCTTTTACAAATACACTCACACCCGTTAGCGCTTCGCCGTTTTGGGAATCGGTCACTTTCCCGCTCAGCTTGGTTTGCGCGCCGGCTGCATAAGCGATTGCCAAAAGCAAGGTTAATAGTAGTAATTTCTTCATACGATTACAGATTTGGTTATGTTTCACTAATTCGGGTTGAAATTAGGCATATTGCGGCTTTACAAACATATATTTCACCTCACCACTGCTACACCATGCCCGAACAGGGGCGGTATCATAAGTCGTTTTTTAGTAACTCGATGATATTTCGCAATATATTATTCTGATAACCGCACGTATTGTCGGGGTGACTGGAAGTCAACCCGACAATATGGCGTGATCTCAACTTTTTATTTGGCTAAAAAATCTCACGTTACATTTTTGGCATACCCCGTGTTTGAGTTACATGAAATTGTGTTGTAAAGGACATTTGGCATGTATAATGGTCTGATTATTGCGAAACCAATATTTTTTTTGGGTGAAGGGGCAAACGCAAAGCGACAAACAGTATTTTCGCCCACGGAAACGAATGCCCAGCATTGTTTTTTGTTTGTAATCCGCCGTGCCAAGGACCGAGTCGTAATCCGATCGTTCACCATTTTGTACAATTGAATCAAATCATGTCGCAGCCTTTACGTGTGTTGTGGAGCCTTGTCATTCTGATCGGCTCATTCTCCTCATTTCATCTTTCTGCTCAAAACTTTACCGGAACAGTTTACCCGATTTCGACGGCGTCCTTGCAAAAGGCCCTTTTGAGTTGGGAAGTATATCAGGTAGATGTTGCTTCTTTGGATACTTATGTAAAGAGCAATGAAAGTGCCGGCCCGGTTACGGTCAATATGAACCTCGGCGCCCACAATTGGAAATTGTTTTTATCAAACAGTAATTTGCTTTCTGCAGGCTACAAACTACGGGCACAAACAGCGCAAGGTATTGATACCTATACGGATGTGCCGCAAATTGCGTTTAAAGGACAGGAACTTAATGCTTACGGCAAGGTTCGTTTGACCATAGACCATGATTTTTTATACGGCAATGTGTATGAAGGTTCCAAGCGTATTTTTATCGAGCCGCTTTGGTATTTTGAACCGACTGCGCCGCATGATTTGTTTGTGGTGTACGATCAGGCAAATGTGATTCACGACCCAAGTGTAAAATGCGGGGTTACTGAAACCGAGGAAGAATTACAACAAATTCATGGAAGCGCGGAAAATGCCGTAAAGGAAAACAACGCAGAGCAAATGGGCTGCTATCAGATAGAAATTGCCATTGCATCAGACGCATTAATGTTCTCCAAGTATGGCTCAGTAGGCGCTGTTCAAGCCCATAATATAGGGGTTATGAACGATGTTCAAGGCGATTATACCGGCAATTTTATCCATGATATTCAATTTTTGATTGTTACCCAGTTTGTTTCAACCGGCAACGATCCGTGGACGAACTCTACCAACCCGAATTTGTTGCTGGATGCTTTTAGAACCTGGGGTAATGCCGGGAATTTCGGTACCAACTTTGACATTGGCGAATTATGGTCGAACCGTGATTTTGACGGCGGCACCGTTGGTCTTGCCTGGGTGGGCGCTGTTTGTACCACATTCAAATACCACGTATTACAGGATTTTACGTCTGACAGCGAATTGTTGCGTTGCATGACTGCGCATGAAATCGGGCACAATTTCAATATGGTACACGATGGAGGCAGTCCATGTAATTTTATCATGTGTCCCTTTGTATCCAACTCTTCCACCTGGAGCACGCAATCGGTGAATTCATTCAACGCTTATGTGCCGCCGTTGATCACCAGCGGTTGTTTAAGCCCTTGTTCGCCACCGTTTACAGTAGATTTTACCTGGTCGCCGAATCCGGCTTGCCAAGGATCGCCCGTTCAATTTACCGACCAGACAACGGGTACGGTTACCGGATGGTCCTGGAATTTTACCGGCGGCAACCCGTCTACCTCTACTTTGCAAAATCCGACTGCTACCTGGAATGCGTCTGGTACATTTAACGTAAAACTAACGGTAACTGGTCCGGGTGGTTCCGCCAATTTGACCAAGCAAATTGTCATTAATCCTAAACCAATTCCCTCCTTTACCTATACCGTGAGCGGAACTACGCTTACATTTACAAATACCTCCTTGTACGGAACGAGTTTTTCCTGGGATTTTGGCGACGGGAATTTTAGTACCGATCAAAATCCGGTGCATACATACGATCCGGGCGGCACTTACACGGTTATTTTAACTGCCTTCAATGATTGTGGTACGGGCACCAAAACGACCATCGTAAATACCGCGCCAAGCGCTGATTTTAGCGCCAACCCGACCAGCGGCTGCGCCCCTTTATTTGTGACGTTCACCAATGAGTCGAGTTCAAATGCTTCCACTTATGTATGGCAGTTCCCTGGAGGCAACCCTTCTTCATCTAACCTGACAAATCCGGTTGTAAGTTATAATTCATCCGGCTCCTATACGGTTATTTTAACAGCATTTAATAACGTTGGGTCTACAACAATGACCAAAACGAATTACATAAATGTTCAAAATTTACCATCAGTCGGGTTCAATTTTAGCGTAAATGGTTTGACGGTAACGTTTAACAACACTTCCGTAGGCGGTACCTCTTACCTTTGGAATTTTGGTGACAATACGACCAGCACCCAAACCAATCCGGTGCATACTTATGCTAATGGAGGCGTGTACACCGTAACGTTAACCACAACAAATGCCTGCGGAAGTACAACGGCCACCAAAACGGTCACCCTGCTTTCGCCACCGGTAACGGCCTTTACAGCCACGCCTACCAGTGGTTGCGCGCCCTTAACGGTGCAGTTTACAAACCAAACGACGGGCGCTACCTCATATAGTTGGCAATTCCCGGGCGGCAATCCTTCCACTTCAACGGATGCCAATCCTTCGGTGGTGTTTGCGAATACCGGAAATTACACGGTGACGCTCACAGCCTCCAACGCGGCGGGTTCGACCACTGCAACAGCCACAATTTCAGTTATACCAAAACCGACCGCTAATTTTACCTATACGGCAAACGGTTTGGTGGTGAACTTTACCAATACGAGCATCAACGGTACTTCTTACACCTGGAAATTTGGCGACGACAGCACCAGCACCAAGGTAAATCCGTCGCACACGTATGCGCACGACGGCGTTTATCCGGTTCGGTTGATCGCAACCGGCCCTTGCGGGGTGGATACGATCATTAAAAATGTTACGGTAGTTACGCCGCCGACGGCAGCCTTTACGGCCTCGCCTACAACGGGCTGTGCGCCGCTGACCGTACAATTTACAAGCAATTCGTCGGCCAATACGGTTTCGTACGATTGGGATTTCCCTGGCGGAACGCCTGATTCGTCCATTTTACAAAACCCTGTAATTGTGTATAATACGCCGGGAACTTATCCGGTTACGCTTATTGTAAGCAATGCAGCAGGAAAAGATACCGCTACCATTGCGGGGTATATCGTAGTCACCACGGTTCCGACCACGGCATTTAGCGGCACGGCAAACGGCAGCACGGCGACGTTTACCAACAGCAGCACGAATGCAACGTCTTATTCCTGGAACTTTGGCGACAGCGGCAGCAGCACTGATGCAAATCCTACGCACACGTACGCGAACGACGGCGTTTATACCGTTGTTTTGACCTCGACCAACGCCTGCGGAACCAGCACGGCGACACATCTGATTACGATCGCAACGCCGCCAATGGCATCGTTCACGTACACGCCGGCTTCCGGTTGCGCACCCTTGAGCGTTCAATACACCAGTACCTCTTCGGCAAATGTCGTATCATATAGTTGGCTGTTTCCTGGCGGCACACCGTCCAGTTCGACCCTGCAAAACCCGGTAGTGGTGTACAGTACGCCAGGTTTGTACGGCGCATCGCTTACGGTAACGAATACAGTTGGTTCGGCCTCGTCTTCCTTAGGAGATATTATTACTGTTTCCACAACGCCTGCTGCTGCATTTACCAGCACGGCAAACGGAACGACGGTTGTATTTACAAACAGCACCACAAATGCAACCTCTTATTCCTGGAATTTTGGCGACAGCGGAACCAGCACAGCCGCCAATCCTACGCACACTTATGCAAACGACGGAACCTATACGGTTGTATTAACGGCTACAAATGCTTGCGGATCAAGCACTTCTACACAGGTTGTGACGGTTTCTTCAGCGCCGACGGCATCGTTTACGGCCAATACGACAAGCGGATGCGCGCCATTGGCTGTTCAGTTTACCAGCACTTCTTCGGCGAATACTGTTACCTACGACTGGCAATTCCCAGGTGGAACGCCGTCCTCCTCGACAGCGCAAAATCCTTTGGTAACATATAACACGCCAGGTTCATATTCCGTCACGCTTACCGTTGGAAACAGCGCTGGTACGAATTCGGCTGTTCAAACAAACTATATCACGGTAGGTACTGCGCCGACCGCCAACTTTAGCGCAACGGTTTCAGGCAGCACGGCAACGTTTGTCAATGCTTCTTCGGGCGCCTCGTCTTACAGTTGGGATTTTGGCGACGGAAGCGGCAGCATCAATCCAACTCCGAATCATACGTACGCAAATGATGGCACATACACGGTGGTTTTAACATCGACCAACCTTTGCGGAACCAGCACATTTACGCAAAATGTGGTGGTAATTACAGCGGCAAATGCAGGCTTTACCGCCAATACAACTACGGGTTGCGCACCCCTGACGGTTGTTTTCCAGGATTTGTCATCCAGCAATACGACGTCTTGGTCATGGGCATTCCCCGGCGGCACGCCAAGCAGTTCTACGGAACAAAACCCAAGCGTAACCTACAATGCGCCAGGCGTTTATGACGTAACCCTGATTGCTACTTCCGCAGGTGGCAGCAGCATGTTCACACGAACGGCCTTCATCAACGTATTAGATGTTCCAACCGCACAGTTTATTTCATCGGTAAGCGGCTCAACGGCCACATTTGACAATGCTTCCGGAAATGCAACTGCTTATTCCTGGAATTTTGGGGACGGCAGTACTTCAACGGCCAATAGTCCTTCCCATAACTACCTGGCTGACGGCGTTTATACCGTCGTTTTAACTGCGACAAACAACTGCGGTTCCAGCACATACACAGAACAGGTTACAATTGTTACGCCGCCCACCGCTGCATTTAAGGTAAACAGCGGAACAGGTTGCGCGCCATTTACGGTAACATTTGAAAACCAATCAAGTACGAACGCTACAAACTTTGCCTGGACTTTTGAAGGCGGCACACCAGCAACTTCTACTGTTGCGAATCCGGTGGTGGTTTGGTCAAATCCGGGTGTTTACGCTGTTACCTTGGTTGCGTCAAATACAGCAGGTACAAGCACCGCAACGGGTAGTATCACGGTGACAACCACGCCAACGCCAAACTTCAGCTACCAAACAGCGGGTTTGAGCCTTGTTTTAAGCAATACTTCAAGCAACGCAACGTCTTATTCCTGGAATTTCGGCGATGGTGGTATCAGCACAGAAACTGCGCCTACCCATAATTACTTGATGCCGGGCACTTACACAGTTGTATTGCGGGCGACCAATGCTTGCGGTACTACGGAAACATCGCAGGTTGTGAATATCACGGGTGCGCCGCCAACTGCGGCGTTTAGTTCCGGCGAATCCAATGGCTGCGTGCCGTTCTCGGTAAGTTTCTCCGACCAGTCTTTGGGTGCTCCGACATCCTGGGCATGGAGTTTTCCGGGCGGTAACCCAAGCAGTTCCACGCAGCAAAATCCGACGGTAACATATTCAGCGCCAGGAACTTACAATGTTAGCCTGACCGTTACCAATGCCTTCGGTTCTAACTCTGTAACAATTCCGAATTATATTGTAGCACAGGGTTTACCAGCGGCTTCCTTTAACTTTGTTGTAAACTTGGGCACGGTATCCTTTACCAACAACTCCTTCAATGCGACAAGTTACAACTGGAACTTTGGCGATGGCAGCAGTAGCAATGTAGCCAATCCTACACATACCTACGCAGCAACGGGCACTTATACGGTTGAATTGACCGCCATAAATCCCTGCGGCGCCAGCACCTTGCAACAAGTTGTTTCTGTGACGGTTACGGGTACGAACACACCTGAATGGCTCAGCCAATTCCGCGTGTTCCCAAATCCGAATACAGGCGTGTTCTCCATTGAAATGCAAGGCGAATCGGCTTCGGAAGTAGAGTTTACCTTGTTCAACACTGTAGGAGAATTAGTAAAACGCGAAACCGCAGAATTCAACACCGGCAATTTGCTTCGTACTTTCCAGTTTGGCGAAATGCCTGCTGCCATGTACACCATGCGCATACGCGCGGGGGAGAAAGTGGCATTTGTGAAAATTGCGATTCAGTAATTGAACGAGATAAAATATAAAAGGGGTAGTCCGGATTCGGATTACCCCTTTTTTAACGCCTATAATCGCAGAAATTAGCCCTTAACCTGTACCAAATACTTATTCTTTTTCCCGTTTTCAACCATGATAAACTTGCCGTGCAGCAAGTCTTCGGCACTAACCTGCGTATCTAACGCTGTGATTTTCACTTTGTTAATGGAAATGGCATTGTTTTGAACTGCTTTTTTGGCTTCGCTGCGGCTCGGCAGAATGTTCGTAAGGTCTGACAAAAACTCAATGAGCGGAACCGGGTTTGCCAAGGCAGATGCAGGAATTTCCGGCGCCGGAATTTCTTCTGCTACCTGCGCGAGCATACGCGCGTCGAGTTCACGAACCGTTTCCGGACCGGCTTTCGGATCAAATAACAGTTTGGAAACATTCAGCACCGACTCGTATTCTTGTTGGCCGTGAATGCGCACCGTGATTTCTTCGGCAAAGATTCGTTTTTGCTCCTGAATCGACGCGCTTGCTTCCAAAGATTCAATCTCCTCCTTGGTTTTCAAAGAGAAATAGCGCAAAAACTTGGGCATATCGCGGTCGTCGGCGTTGATCCAGAACTGGTAAAAACGGTACGGCGTGGTCAGGTTCGGGTCGAGCCAGAGGTTGCCCGTGCTGCTTTTGCCGAATTTAGTGCCATCGGCCTTTGTAAGTAAGGGCGTTGTGACCGCATACAGTTTTTGGTCGTCAATTTTGCGCGCCAGTTCGATGCCGGCCGTGATGTTACCGAATTGGTCGGAGCCGCCCATTTGCAGGGTTACGCCGTGGTGGCGTTTTAGCAACACAAAGTCGTACCCTTGCAACAACTGGTAGCTGAATTCCGTAAATGAAATCCCGCCTTCCAAACGTTTCTGCACGCTTTCTTTCGACAGCATATAATTGACCGTCAGGTACTTACCGACATCGCGCAGGAAGTCGAGTACATTCATGTCCTTGTAAAAATCGTAGTTATTGACCAGGTCTGCGTGGTTGGGCAATGCTGTGTCAAAATTCAGCAGACGTTCCATTTGCGTGCGCTGGTGCGCCAGGTTGCGGTCGAGTTCGTCGAAAGTTTTCAATTCGCGTTCCGTATCCCGGCCGCTGGGGTCGCCGATACGGCCGGTGGCGCCGCCCATAAGAACAATGGGTTGGTGGCCGCTGCGTTGGAGGAACGTGAGCAGCATGATCTGAACATAATTGCCGATTGTGAGCGAGGGCGCGGTCGGGTCAAAACCGATATAGCCGCGCACCATGCCGCTTTTCAGGTGTTCTTCAAGGCCCGGCGTGGTGTCGTGGATGAGGCCGCGCCAGCGGAGTTCGGAAATAAAGTCGTTTTGCGTCAAAATATTCGTCGTTTCACCCCCGGCCCCTGAAAGGGAGTTGATTGCGGGAAGTATTGTTTTTCAATAATTTCTTGCGATCAACTCCCAGTTAGGGGCGTTGGAGATCATTTTTGACGGCAAAATTAGCCATTGCATTGGGAAAAAGATAATCTCTAAACTAATTATGTCAGTGGACGGTCACCCCTAATAATTAACAACCCCGTTTTTTCAGCCGAAGAAAGGATTAGGGTGGCAGAACAACAAAGAATCGGGCGGAATGAAATTGCATGGATTTGCCCAATCAACGAGGCTTATTTGGGATTATTGTAAATTTTAGGTTAATAATTACATTCGATTGCATTACTTTTACGTCTCAGTTTAACTATAATTCTACGCATTCATATTAATTCAATATACATCTCTCACATGAAAAGAGCATTACATTATTTTGCCTCCTTGTCGGGCTTAGGTTTTTCGTTTGGCTTTACAAGCCGTTTTGCTTCACCTCCTATCTTTTTTCTCGCAGCGATGTTGTTTTTTGCTGTTGGCGCAGGGGCGCAGAGTACGGCAAATTACACTTTTTCGACGAACAGCACGGGGTCGCTTGCGTTGGATTTGAATGGGAATGCGGTGGATATGTCGACGGGAACGACGCAGATCAGTGGGGCAAGCGTAGACCAAGGCGTGAATGCTTCAGCCATCAACATCGGTTTTGATTTTTGGTTGAACGGGAACCGATATACTCAGTTCAATGCAACAACAAATGGATTGGTCTCCTTATCAAGTACGAGCACTTCCGTTTCAGGATCGACTTATGTAGTTTCCGGCGGGACAACTACAACACCTATTATTTCGGCGTTTGCGGCAGACCTAGGGACGGGGACTTCCGGTAAAACGCATTATAAAGTTGTAGGTACCGCACCGAATCGAACGCTTGTGATCGAGTTCCTCAATATGACGTTATATTGGACTACCTCATATACAAACGACGGTACATATCAAGTCCGGTTATATGAAAACACAGGGGTGGTCGAATTTGTGTACGGCGCAATGTCCATTACTTCTTCAGCGAGTGGTTCAGATGTAACGGCGGGTATCGGCTTTGCGACGAATACGACTACCAATAACTTGATTTATGTAACAACTTCTTCGAATACGAGCTCCGTAACGGCGAGCTTTACTGATAACCCTACGTATCCAGCAGGTGCAATTACAAATCTGAATTCGGCGGCAAATGGCAGTAGAAGGGTTTATAGTTTCACACCACCAGTACCGCCTGCGCCTACAAGTCTGACATTCGCTTCAATTACAGCAACCGGCATGACACTAAACTGGACTGCCTCCTCTCCAACCACGAATGTACTTAAATACGCAGTTTACAACTCCAGTGACGGTGGTACGACCTATAATTTTGTGAATACGGTAAACGTAGGCACTAATACGCTTGCCGTAACCGGGCTTTCACCGAGTACAACTTATCTTTGGCGGGTATATGCCGTAAGTGAAGGGGCTTTGAGTACGGCATTGAGTGGAAGCCAGGCAACTTCTCCGCCAGGCACAAAAACGGCATCGACCGGCCTTTGGAGTGCGGCGGGAACATGGACTCCTTCCGGCGTTCCAACGGCAACAGATGATGTTGTTATTCCCAATGCGGTGACAGTAACGGTAGATGTCGCCGCTGTATGTTATTCATTAACTGTTGGACAAGGTACATCGGGGACTTTAACCTTCGAGGCAACAACAGCAAGAACGTTGACGGTTGGTACAAATGTAACTGTCGCTGCAGGCGGAATTTTTCAGTCAGCTGCCTCCGGAACCGTTACCACGCATACTTTATCTCTGCCGGGAAATATCGTTAATAATGGGACAATTGATTTTAGTACAAACACAAACACTGCGGGAGCAAATATAACATTTACCGGCAGCGGAAACTCTAGTGTTACGGGTACAGGAGGCACAACTGATCTATACACTTTGACAATGAGTAAAAGTACGCAGAGTCAGGTGGTTGATTTTAATGTTTCCAATTTTTCAGTAAGGGGACTGAGTTCAAGTGCGACTGGCGCATTACTTACGTCTGGGAGCGGGACCGGGACCTTAAAGTTTAGCGGAACCAATACCTTTAGTGGCAGTTTGTGGAGTGCTGTAGGCTATTCAATTCCAAGTACTTTGGGGTTTTGGTTAAATAACGCCAATTTCACCGTACAAGGTTTGGGAGGCTCACCTACCATGAGCGGTTTGCTTCGAATAAGCGCTGGAACGTATAACGTTGGAACTGCTTCTGGAAATGCCATGAGCGGGGCTACAACTTCCAGTTTTATCATTGAAGGTGGAACTTTAAATTTTACAGGAAGGTTAAATGTAACATCTGCCGGAGCACAATTTAATATGTCAGCCGGTACGATCAATGTATGCACGATTGGAAATGCTTCTTCCGCAACGGCTAGTTTTGGCTTTACGAGTACTACTTCTGTTTTTACAATGACGGGAGGAACAATAAATCTGGTTCAACGTTCTACAGGGACCACCATTTTGGATTATAATGTTGCTACCACCGCTCCTACCATAACTGGAGGGACACTAAATATCGGAACAGCTGCTACCACTACTAATTTTGATTTCAGAATACAAGGCGCTATTCCAAATTTAGTGGTTAATAATACAACAAATAACAAACAAGCTTTGTTGTCCGCCGCTGCGACGGTCTACCTTAACATTACGGTCAATTCGGGTGCTACCTTAAACTGCAATGGATTTGGTTTGAGTTTCTTTGGCAGCACTGTTTCAAACAGCGGGATAATCCTGGGCACAACGACAAGTAGCCGGTTCAATTTCTCTGGCACCGGCGCACAGTCTTACTCAGGTGCAGGTACCTTTGGAACTGCCGCAGCTCCTTTTGACGTTATCGGGTTAAGCAACACAGGGGCCGGAGCAACCTTGAACAACCCGATTATTACACTCCGAGTAAATTTATTTCGGGGTACTTTTATTAATAGCAGTCAAATTACAATTGGGAATGCGGGGGCCTCAAGCGGTGTTGTGCAAGTTGGGGGAACAGCAGCCGTAAATGCCGGTAGTTTTGATGCGGCTCCTACCTTCAATGTCGGTACAGGAGGCTTATCACTTATCTACACTACCGCGAATGCCATCACTACAGGCTTTGAAATACCGAGTTCCCGCACGATCGGCTCGATGACGATAAATAATACAAACGGTGTGACTTTATCAGGTGGTAATTTAACATTAAGTGCGGGTACTACACCGACGCTTACCATGACATTGGGAAATCTTAACATTGGAGCGAATAATCTGATTTTAGGGCTTAATGCTACAACTCCTGGTGTACTCACTTATACCGCAGGATTTATTACAATGACAAGTGGTGTATTTACGCGGTTTTATCCAACAACAGGCTTGCCTATAGTGGCTTCAGGTACTTCCATAGGCTATTATCCAATTGCCTCTGGAGCCAATACCAGACAAGTAAATGTATTCTTTTCCTCTGCAACCGCTTTGAGTGTCGGAGGATCAATCTCTGTTGGGCATGTTAATACGACAGGCTTAACAACTATCTCCGGATTTTCCGATGGCGGTATCACGGTTGATAAAAGGTCAAATGCAAACTGGGTGATTTCACAATCCGGTAATACATTAACCGGTACAATATCCCTCGCGATAAGGGCGGATGCAGTTGCTGTGCCAAATATAGTTGCAGATATTCGGTTGATCAGAGCAACTGACGCCGTAGGTACGAGTGCAAATGGAAGTGGATCAGTGGCGAATCCGGTACTCAACAGAACGGGTTTAGATTTAACCATGCTTGCAAATACTTTTTATTTTGGAGCATCTTCGACTAATTTACCTTCAACCTATACTGCAATTGCCTCTGGTAATTGGGGTGACAATGCTACATGGGACCTGAACTCTACCCCTGGAGCAGGTGATTTGGTAATTATACCAAGTCCATACAATGTAACAGTTGCGGGTGCGGCAACGCCATATACTTGTTATAATGTAACAATTAATAGTGGAGGAACGCTTACTGCAAATGCAAATACCTTAACAATTACCAACAACCTTACGAATGCCGGTACAGTAACAAATGGTGGCGGTACGATTGCTGTTACTGGTACGGTTACCAATTCAGGGACCGTTTCTCTATCTTCCAGTGGTACAATGACTGTAACTGCTGCATCAGCTACGGGAATTAGTAATACAGGTACCTTTACAATCAGCGGGGGCACAATGACCCTTGGCCCTTCTGGCGGCGGCAACAGAACGTTTAGTAATGCGGGAACACTTTCTGTTTCCTCAGGGACGCTAAACATCAATGGAAATCTTTCCCACACTTTTGCCACAGGATTCAATCAATCGGGAGGTAATATTAATATTGATGGCAACAGCGGTGTTTTGGGTACAAGCGTTGCCTCAGGAACTGCAATGTTCAGCATGACAGCTGCAACTGGGACAGTTACAGGTGGTACAATAACAATTGTGGACCCTAACTTCAACTCCACCGGCAAGGCTGTTGACTACAATGTGACCACTACTTCTTCTCTATGGGGAACTGGACACACATTGCGTATTGGCAATGGCACCAGCACCGATGCTTCCTTAAATACTTCGGGGTATATTCTGGAAAGCTATACTAGCACAGGTAAACTGAATTATGGAAATCTTCAGATCAGCGGTGGGGCAGCAACCAATCATCATACTTCATTAGGTGCATGGAGCATTTATGTGGGTGGTACATTGACAATTGATGCAAGTTCAGAACTTGTCAATAACTCCTCATCAGCCACTCCTGTATTTACGGGGAATATTGTTAATGACGGTACAATGACGTCAACTGTCGCCGTTAACTTGGCAGCAACTTCAGGTAGTTTAACTGTTGTGAACACTAATGCACAAACGATTTCTGGTTCAGGGACTTTCCGTAACCTTACTGCGTCACCAACTGCAAATTTCACAAGCCTGACAGTTAACAACAGTAATGCCAGCGGCATTACTTTCAGTAATGCCAACTCGTTGTTGAGCGGTTCTAATACAGGAACTGTTTCCGGAACACTGACAATGACCACTGGTTTTATTAACACAGGGTCCAATGCATTGATTCTCGGTATCAGCGCAGCATCAACAGGAACATTGAGCTATACGGCAGGTGGCTTTGCTAGTGGAAGTACATTTAGCCGATGGTGGGGTACTGCCATTGGTGGTGCTACTATCACGGCTGGAACGACTCCGACCGGAACTGGCGCAGGTGTTTATCCATTTGCAATAGGCACTCCAAGTTCATTCATTGCAAGAAACTTCTACCTGAATCAAACAGTAGCCTCCACTACAGGTGGAAGGATTGCAGTAAAATACACTGATGTAGCAGGTACATCGGCAGTATCCTTCCTCGATGTGGCCTATCCTGTAGAACTAAGGTCAAATGGGTCATGGGATGTTACACAAACCGGAATTACAGGTACACCTACCTATACTATGGCCGTAAATGCGCAGAACTTGTATGCCGCAGCTAATGGTAACAGCCGGATTACGCTGGCTGCTGCAGCTTCCAGTGGCACTCATCAAAATGGAACCACCTATCCGAATGCCCAGCGGATTACGATGCCTTTAGCAAATCTTGTGAATACTTATTATATCGGTATTTCAAACGCTGATTTTCCTTTTATTTCTGTTGCCAACGGAAACTGGGAAGATGGTACTACCTGGAATAGAAACCCGGCTGTACCTACTTCAACCGATGTGGTTACAATTGCAACAGGAACAACTGTTACAGTTAACGCTGTAGCGGCAGCAGCCTCAGCTGTTACGGTTAACAGTGGCGGCACACTTACTGTTTCCGGGAATACACTTACAACAACTACCACGCTTACAAATAGTGGTACAGTTAACGTTAGTGGTGGGACATTAACCACCACGACCTCACTCACTAATAATGCTTCATCTACCATCACTGTATCTTCTGGTGCGCTCAATGTGACTACTACCATGTCCAACAGTGGTACTGTGAGCGCTACAGGTGGCACCATAAATATTACTGCTGCTTCAACCACCGGAATAACCAATGCAGTCTCAACAGGAGCGTTTAATGTAAATGGCGGGACAGTGAATCTGGGTATTACAGATAACACTTTTTGCAATCGGACTTTCACCAACAATGGCACACTTACGGTTTCCTCAGGAACGCTTAATGTCTATGGAAATATTACAAACGGTTCTTCCGCCGTATTTAACCAAAGTGGTGGCAACATTAATATAGACGGTAATGCCGGAGGTAGTGCAGCTAACTCGGTTGCCTCCGGAACATCATTGCTCCAGTTCAACCAATTGAACAGTGGCATCAACCTCACTGGCGGAACGCTTACCATCGTTGACCCACATGCCAATACTACAGCATCGAACGTAATTGGAATGAATAACGCTACCGCAGGAACGCAAACATCTACATCTGCGCATACCACCCGATTTGGTAACGGCACATCTACAGATGCTGGTGGAAATGCAGTTGGTTTTTCGGTTGACCCTTGGACAGGTACAGCCTATTTGCAATTAGGGAGTGTTGTTATAGCAGGCCCTGCCGGAACAAACAGGAATGTGACATATGCTTATCAAATGGCAGTAACTGGAAATGTCACTGTCAACAGCGGCGGGGTCTTAAGTTTAATCGATGCGACTTATGGTTCGTTATTCTTTGGAGGAAATCTAACGGTAAATACTGGAGGCACATTCACAAGTGTCGTGAGTTTACAGACACAGACAGTCCTTAGTAATACAAGCTCTTCATTGACACTAACTGCTTCCACAAATGCCCAAACAATCAGCGGAGGTGGAACATTTCAAAATCTAGCAGCTTCACCAACGGCTAACTTGACGTCATTTACAGTCAATAATACAAATCCATCGGGTGTTACCTTAGGTGTGCCCCTATCAGTTAGCGGAACCCTAACAATGACTTCGGGCTTAATCAATACAACTTCAACTAATATTTTAAGGTTGGGCACTGCCACAGCAGCAGGTACCTTAACCGCTACTCCGTCTGCTACAAATATGATTGTTGGTCCTTTTGCCAGAACTTTTGCAGCGTCAAGGACAGCGACTGGCACTTATGACAATACAACACTTTTCCCTGTAGGCAAAGGGAGCACTTACCTTCCCGTGAATATTGACCCGACCACAACGGCCGGTGGTGCGGTCATCATGAGCGGTGAAGCCTTTACTTCCAATAGTGGCACTGCGGGATCCGGGGTTTCAACATTGTCTACTAACAGGTGGGAAGGATTAATAACCAGCGGTGGAGGCTACTTTACTAGTTCCTTTATAAGGCTGGGTGATGCAGCCATCGTCAGTACCAACAAAATTCTTCAGGCACCATCAGCTGCGGGAGTTTATACAGGTATTCCCGTGTCGAGCACTTATGCTGCAGGCACTCCCAACACCCTTATAACTGGCAGTGCTTTAACATCAGCAAATTACACAGGATATTTCGCCTATGGCGACTTAGTAAACTGTACAGCTCCTACCAGCCAGCCCACCAGCTTTGTTTCGTCAAACCTTACAACCACTAGTTTTACTGGCTCCTTTACACTTGCTTCTGGTCCCCCCAGCCACTATTTAGTGGTGCGATATCCATCAGGGGGCTCTCCTACTGCACCGGCTGACTTCACTTCTTATGCAGCAGCTGCTTCCTTGGGTACAGGAACTGTTGTCGCAAATGTAACCAGCCCTACAAACACATTCAACGCAACAGGCCTTACCGCAGGGACAACTTATGACATTTACATTTACAGCTATAACAATAGCGGTTGTTTCGGCCCGGTATATTATACCACGGGTCCATTGATGGGTACAGTGACCACCTGTGCAGCAGCAACAGGCGTACCAGGTACACCTACTTCTTCAGTGATAACTGCTTCATCCTTTACAGCTACATGGACAGCGTCCAGTACGCCTGGAGTGGACTATATTATTGATGTGGCAACAGATGCAGGGTTTACCTCCTTCGTTTCCGGTTATAATGGATTAAATGTTGGGACGGGAATACTCACTACCAATGTTACTGGATTGGCTGGCAATACCACTTATTATGTCCGTGTGAGGGCAGTGATAAGTGGTTGCAATAGTGCAAATTCGGGTACATTGACTGTCACAACAGAACTGGTTGTTGCACCACCATATTTAGAAGGATTCATCACTACATCTACACCTTCAGGTTGGAATATTTCTGGATGGACGATTGGCTCAGCAAGGGGTGTCACCGGGAATCCGGGCAATAACATCTACATTAATTTATATTCTTCCGTAACTACTGGTACTTTCAGAACTGTTAATGTTGGCCCAATAGTATCAGGTATGTTCCTTACGTTTGATTATAAAAATTCAAACTATACCAGCCCTTACGGTGCGCCAGGAACAGGTACCGGAAATTTTGTAGTTTCAGTTTCAACTGATTTTGGCCAAAACTATACGACTTTGGCAACAGTGGGAAACAGCAATACAACTGCATGGCAGCCTTTCAGCCAGGATTTAACCGCTTATGCAGGGCAAAATGTAAAAATCAGGATTGTAGGAACTTGGACATCAGGTGACTATGATATAGCTTTTGACAACATTAAAATAGAAACACCACCTGTTCCAACGATTACAAGTCTTGGTACCACCTCAGGATGCCCCGGCAGTACCTTGGTCATAAATGGTACCAATTTAACGGGAGCCACACCGGCCAATGTTAAAATCGGCGGCACAGCAGTTGCTTCCATTACGTCCAATACAGGAACAGTGCTTACGGTAGTAACAGGTGCAGGTACTACAGGAACTGTGGCTGTAACGATAGGAGCTAATACAGCAACAAGCACAGAGACCTATACCTTTAATCCAAAGCCTACGGCTTCTGCATCTTCTAATACACCGGTATGTGTTGGCACTACACTAAGTTTAACGGGCACGACAAATATTGGTACGACTTATGCTTGGACAGGCCCTAACTCATTTTCTTCATCAATACAAAATCCGTCAATAAGCTCAGTGACAACTGTAGCTTCGGGTACTTATACGTTTATAGCAACTTCATCATTAGGTTGTGCCTCAGATCCAGCGACTACTGTGGTGTTGGTTAATTCTTTACCCACAGGATTGGCAGTTACTCCTGCTACTGCAACCATTAGCTGTGGCACAGTACAGGCTATTACCGCCTCGGAAAGCGCACTTGCAAGTGCCTACACATTCTCGGCGACATCTGGCACCTTCACGCCACTCACTGGAGCTACTGATGTGAATACAATCGAGGCCGATGATGTGGTTTCTGCATCTCTACCAATTGGGTTTAGTTTTACGTTTGAAGGCACAAGTTATACGAACGTGAAAGCATCCTCCAACGGCTGGTTAAGCTTTAACCCGCTTGCTGGTAGTGTCAACAGTGGTACAGGAAATGCGACGAGTGCGGATGTAACCAATCTACCTCTCTTAGCTCCACTTTGGGACGATATTGATGGACGAGCAACAGGAGGTAGTACCGCAAGCTATCTTACTACGGGAACGGCGCCAAATCGGGTATTCACTTTCGAGTGGCTAAACTGGGAGTGGGACTATTTGTCAACAAATCCAGTAATCTCTTTCCAGGTGAAATTATACGAGACCACTAACAGGGTCGAGTTTGTTTACAGACAAGAATCAGCTGCCGTGAACAATACGGGCCTCTCTCCTGGTGCCTCCATCGGAATCATGACATCAAGCACCAACTACAAAATGCTGGATGGCACGGGTGCCACACCGAATGCACTTAATGCAACGTTCACCACAAACCTCCTTACCAAGCCAGCCACGGGTCAGATATACAGGTTCGATAAGCCAGCCTCCACGTACCTGTGGGCACCGACTACCAGGCTGTACACCGACATGGCAGCTACCATACCTTATGTCGCACAAAACGTGGCGACGGTATATGCCAAACCAACGGCCAATACCACTTACACCGTGACGGCCACCAATGCGGCAACCTGTACGGCCACGGCAAGTTCGGTGATAACGGTGACGGGTAATGCTGCGCTCACACTTAGCAATATTTTCATTGAGGGCTATATGTTGAATGCAACGACCATGCAGCCTGTTATGCTCAATGCTGTGAATGCAGGCGGTACAGTACCTGGCAACCCGTCGCCTACTTCCAGCCAGTGTGATTTCATTACGGTGGAACTGCACAACTCAACGGCGCCTTATGCCTTGGCTTACTCCCAGCAAGTCATCCTGAGCACAACAGGCACCGCCACTGTAAACTTCCCTTGCTCAGTGGTTAGCACCAGCTACTACATCGTTATAAAAGGAAGGAACATCCTTGAGACATGGAGTAAAACCCCGCAAATGGCGGATTTTACCTACGGCTACAATTTTGACGCTGCTGCTGATGCGTATGGTGATAATATGGGCGTCGCATTTGGAGTGCCTGTAATCTACTCTGGTGATATTGATGCTGTGCCTTATGGGGATGGCGAAGTGAACCTGACCGATTACACCGTTTGGGAGGTGGACAACGACTTGGGCGCCATTGGATATTACCCAACAGATTTGAATGGGGATGGTGAGGTCAACCTTACCGATTACACGATTTGGGAAGCGAACAACGACCTTGGGGTACTTGTGAACAAACCATAATTAGTTTCTGACTTAAAAACTACTAAACACTTACTACTGCCGGGCTTGGATTTTACTTGGCAAAATCAAGTTTGAATACAGCCTGACAGGATTAAACAACAAAATAAAAATGAAGAATTTCTTTTTCATGAAAAGCATGAAGGCGCTCTGCTTTTTCGCAGCACTGCTCCTTGCCTATGGTGGTTTTTCGCAAAATCAGATAACCATGACGATGTCGGACCCTATTAACGTAACCACTACCAGCTTTGAGTTTGACATCAGCGTGGCGAACACAGGAACAAGCACCCTGAAGCTGTCTGCGGGACAGCCACAGATACAGCAAACTGCCACGGCTATTCCAGTTTCACCGACCGTACCAACCTATACCGTGGTTTCTCAAGGCCCTGTATTCGCAGCCTTGAACAACCCGACACCTGCCTACAACAACAACTCGTTCCGTATTTCGCAAAGCCCGATTGGTACCCCTTCCAGTGCCATCACGATGCCTACTTCTGCCACGGTTGAATACCATGTTAAGATCCAGAGCAATTCAGGGCCTATTTCCTACCCGGTAACCATGAAGTTAAGGACTACCACGCCGAACATTACTTTGGTGGCTTATGTAAATTCAGCCACCGTCACAACCTCATTTTCTTTGGCGGCCGGCAATTTGGTTTTGGGCCCCGACTTGGTGGTTTCCGCATCACTTCCTGTGGAACTTGAAGACATCACTGCGGTTGCGAAAAAAACCAACAACTTGGTGCAATGGTCAACGGCCTCCGAGTTGAACAGCCAATACCATATCGTGGAGCGTTCTGCGGATGGTATTAACAACTGGACAGAGGTGGGCAGGAAACTGGCCGCTGGAACTACACAAGTTAAGCAGCGCTACAGCTTAGAGGATACCCGCCCTTTGACCATGAGCTACTACCGCCTAAAAATGTTGGACTTCGACGGCAAGTTCGAATACTCAAAAATCGTGAGCGTGGAGCGGGCCGTAGATGGGTTCGCCGTGACGAATGTCTTCCCGGTGCCGACCGACCAAAAAGTGACGCTTCAAGTGTCTATGACCAATGCGGCCAACCTTACCGTTACGGTCAATGATTTGTCGGGCCGTATCGTGTCTATCACCGAGATGGGCGCCGATGCAGGCATCAACAATTTGGATCTTGATGTTTCCGGCCTTGCGGCGGGCGCCTATTTCGTCAAGATTGCCAATGGGGTAAAGGTATTGACAGAACGGATTGTCAAACAGTAAATATACTTCGCGCTGGATAGTTTTGTGCATGGCCTTCGGCCTAAGTGATTGACAATCAGCGCTCAGTATGACAATTAATGCTGCCTTTCAGGCGGCGTTTAGTATAAATCAAAAAAACTTGAAAGACCCTTGGTACAGAGAACGGCCAAGGGTCTTTTCTTATTTTTGAGATTGAATTGAACCTTGGACACTTTTGAAAATCATTTTATTACCCCCGCCACATTTCCCACGCCGCCTTATCCAATTCCTCCCTAAAATCAGGATGCGCAATATCCGACAGCGCTTTGGCACGTTGTGGCAGGTTTTTTCCAAACAAATTTGCCACGCCAAACTCTGTGACCACATAGTGTACGTGCGCGCGCGTGGTCACCACCCCTGCGCCTTGTTTGAGCGCCGCCACGATTTTGGATTGCCCTTTGGCCGTAGTGGAGGTCATGGCGATAATCGGTTTGCCACCTTCTGAAAGTGCGGCGCCGCGGATGAAGTCCATTTGACCGCCCACGCCGGAATACATCCGGGAGCCGATGGAGTCGGCACAAATTTGCCCGGTCAGGTCAATTTCAATGGCGCTGTTGATGGCCGTAACTTTCGGGTTTTTGCGAATAATGGAGGTATCGTTGGTGTAAGAAGCCTCCATCATCCGGATCAGCGGATTGTCATGCACAAAATCATACAGGCGTTTAGAGCCGATCAGGAAGGTGGCGGTAATTTCGCCGCGCTGCCGTTTTTTTTCTTCGCCGGTGATGACGCCTTTGTGTACAAGGTCAATGACGCCATCTGTAAACATTTCAGTGTGAATGCCCAAGCGGCGGTGGTTGCCCAAGGCGGCCAAAACGGCATTGGGAATGGAGCCAATGCCTAGTTGCAGCGTTGCGCCATCCTCAACCAAACCCGCGATATGCTGCCCAATTTGAAATTCTGCTTCCGTCGGTTCGGTGGGTACCACCTCATGTAAGGGCGTGTTACTTTCCACCAAGGCGTGAAAACTGCTGATGTGCAAAAAACTGTCGCCATGCGTGCGCGGCATATTCGGATTCACTTCCGCAATGACGTATTTGGCGGTTTGAGCGGCAGCCAGGCTGCAATCGACGGAAACGCCGAGGCTGCACCAACCGTTGCGATCGGGCGGTGATACGGTCAGCATTGCCACATCAACCGGTAAATGGCCGCGACGGAACAGCATGGGCGTGTCGCTTAAAAATACCGGAATATAATCCGCCATTTCCGTGGGCATCGCAGCGCGCACATTGGCGCCGATAAACATGGAATTGGTAAAAAACGATCCCTTGTATTTCATGTCGACATAAGGCGCCGGGCCTTCCGTATGCAGGTGAATAAGATCCACATTGCTAAGTTCAGAAGCGCGCGCGGTCATGGCATTAACCAATAATTGGGGTGCGGCGGCGGCGGTATGAACGAATACACGGTTGCCGGAGCGGATAACTTTTACCGCTTCTTCGGCGGATACGAATGATTGCATTGTAATTTCAGGTAGATTTCAACAGTATTTAACCGATTGGTCGGCACTGCAAATGTATGCCCCTTCCTGCCAAGGAGAAACAGGATCGGTTTGTTCCAAATCAGGCTTCACGATGTTTTTCGTCATAGCAATACGATTAAAAATGAAAAATAACGGCCTGGAAAAAAGAAATGGAAATAGAATTTTAGCGCGTTTAGTTTAATGCTAATAACGCACGGGCAATGATGGCGGGGTCGCCGTGTTCAAATGTCAGGAATTTAATATCAGTTGCCAACTTTTGGTCCAGGGCGTATTGGTAGGTTTTGTCGTAATAACGCAAAGCAATTTCGGCGGCGGCGGCATAATCTCCGCGATCAAGGGCTTCAAAAGCAGCTTTAAAATGTTGTCCGCCTAATTTTTGACTGATTTTTATAAACGCGTCTTGTAAATCAGATTTATCAGTGCGCACATAATCAGTCATCAAAACCTGAATGCGCGCTTCCTGGGGAATTTCAACATTAAACAACGGCGCAACTTTCATTTGTTGCCAAAATCCTTCTGGGATAAACACCCTGCCAATGCTGCGGCTTTCGTTTTCCACCCAAACGGGTTTATTCGGATCGAGTTTTTGCAGCGCTTCGTAGAGGTTGTTTTCAAACTGCTCTACCGTTGGTTGCGGCGCTTCGCCAATGGCGCCAAAAGCGGAGCCTTTATGATGGGCAATACCTTCTAAATCAATAATTTGAGCACCAAGTGCCGGGAGTTCGCGCAGGATTTTTGTTTTCCCGGTTCCGGTTCGTCCGCCAATGACACAAATTTGAAAAGGCTGTTGTGCAAAATAATTTAGTACATGTTGTCGGTACATTTTATAACCGCCTTCCAAGGTAATTACATCAAATCCGGCGGTTCTAAGCAACCAGGCCATACTTTGACTTCTTTTTCCGCCGCGCCAACAATGTACCGCGATTTGGCGATTGCCTGAAAGTTTATCGGCCTGTTCTACAAAACCGTCCATTTTGGGACCGACAAATTTCAGACCCATGCGCAGCGCCGGTTCCGGCCCTTGTTGTTTGTAACAGGTGCCGACTTTGGCGCGTTCTTCATCTGAAAACAAAGGAAAACTCACCGCGTTGGGTATATGTCCCTGTTTGTACTCGCCCGGCGAACGCACATCAAGCAGCACGCGCGCGGGAAGGGTGCTTAAGAATTCCGATATGTTTACAGGTTGCTCCATGCAGGTGCAAAGATGCAAAAAAAATTGGGGCGAAACCCGCCGGTCTCGCCCCACGAAATTGGACTACAAACGCAATTTTTAACCGTTCTATCTGAGCGCCGCCTGAAAGGCAGCTACTTCGCGCTGATTTGTAATGTTTTAGGTCGTGCACAAAATATTCCAGCGCGAAGTATACCAAGATTAAAATGGATTTGAAGATTTTCAGGATGGATTAAATTGATTTTCAATGGATTACCAGACTCGCATTTTCAGAACCATTTTGCATTGGCTATATCATTGATTCACCACATCTCCCGAACCAGATACGGAGCTGCGCACCGGCCCGTCGATATTCAGTCGCACATTACCGGAGCCGCTGATGGCTACTTTGGCTGATTTTCCTTTTAATTTGGAAGCGTCAATATCGCCGGAGCCGCTTACGTCAATTTCCTGCGTATCGGCAGTACCACTGAATTTCATATTGCTGCTACCGGAAATGGCCACTTCGAGTTTTTGCACGGCTAATTCGCATCTTACATCGCCGGAACCGCTGAAATTGAATTCCAGGGCATCGCCACGCAGCACGGACGCTGTTTCGATATTCGTAGAACCAGAATTGTTGATGGCTTTTAATTTGCGATACGTGACGGTTAAAGTGGCTTTAAAACTGCGGTAAGAGCCGTTTTTCATGCCAATTTGGAGCGATTTGCCTTTTACTTCTGTAATGATTTTATCTGCATCAATCCCTGAAACCACGAGATCAACTGCCGGAGCATCGCCTTCTTTTAGGATGACTTTATCGAAACCGCCGCTGACGTCGATTTGGTCAAAATCGGACAGGGAACGGGTTACGGTGTTTTGCGCTTGGGTTTGAGCGGCAACAAACAGGCAAAAGGCGGCGAAAAGAATTTGCAATTTCATAGCGACTTGTAATACTGAAAGTGAACGTAAGTTGTTTTTCAGAATGACAAGGGATGGGGAGGAGGGTTGCAGCAAAATTCAAAAAGATCAATAAATGGCTGTAATAAACAAGGGTATCAAAAAATTGGTATCAAGAGAGAACTTTCCGGTCATAGATTTCGCTGCGCGTCCATTTTATTGATTTTGTGTTTACGGAAAATACTTGCGTGTGGCGTATGAAACGCGCGAGTGGATCATCTTCTTGAAAATGAATTTGTTGTCGAAGTAATTGACGAACTAGTTCATTTAAACTACTACCATGTCGTCGCGCATATTCACGGCTTTGGTCAAGTAAATCTTCAGGCAACGATAATGTGATATTTTTCATATTTTACACAGGTTATGTGTGCCAAGATATGGGTATATTTTGTGAATAGAAATAGGCAAAAGGAGAGAAACTCAGATTTTTTAAACGTTTTATAACAGATTAACCCTTGCACCCTCATTTCACTTGAACCTATTCCCCCGCTTCGCGCCTGGCGGCGAGGTGGTATCAAAAGTCGTTTTTTAAGCAACTATTATTCGGATGGCCAAGTATATTGTCGGGATGACTGCGAGTCTAATGTCGTCAGTTTAGTGAAGAGGTGTCATCTTCGAGGCACGAGAAGGTGACATCTCTGAACGGAGCGCTCACGTAATCTTCGTTTTGAGATGTCACCTCCTCCTTTGGTCGGAGATGACACCTCAAAACTGGCCCTTATGTTGTCGGCATTAGACTGCGTGTTACACCGACAATTAGGCATGATTTCAACTTTTCAATATCATTCTGATGATCGAGCATATTGTCGGGGTGACTGCGAGTCACACCGACAATTAGGCGCGATCTCAACTTTTTATTTGGCGAGAAAATCTCATGTTACCTCGTGATATGGTCTTGGATGCCAAGCCAACCCGGAAATGGTGCTGTGCGTGGTGGTGTTTCAAGGAAAAGATTAAAAGCAAAATAAATTTAAAAACAAAAACAAGATCAAAAACAAGATCAAAAACAAGATCAAAAACAAACTCAAACCCGAAGCACACCCTCCACCCTCTACCCCAATGTCATTGACTTAAGGTTTTTGAAGCCCCAACGGGGCAGAATCATTAAGAGGGTGTATCATAAGTCGTTTTATAAACATTTAACGGATGATCCACAAAATATTATTCGGATGACCGGGCGTATTGAGGGGGTGACTGTCAGTCACCCCCTCAATTAGGCGCGATCTCAACTTTTTATTTGGCGAAAAAATCCCACGTTACCTTATGATACAGCCTCCCTTCGAAGCAACGCGAGATCTAAGCCCTGAAAGGGCGAAATCCATCCGGCGCTACGTGTGATTCCGCCCTTTCAGGGCTTCTCAAAATCTTGGCCATTTTAAATTAGGCGTTGCCTAATTCTAATGGTTTCGCCCCTTTGGGGCTGTTGTAACGCTTAAGTCAATGACATTGCCCTCTACCCTCTACCTTCCTCCCGTCCCCGCAAACGCAATAAAAAACGCCATCGCTTCCGGGTTTTTCATCGCATCCCGGTTGTACGCTTTATCCAGCGGCTTGCGTTGCAGCACCTTTTTGACCGGCGTTTCCATCTTTTTGCCGGAAATGGTAAACGGAATATCGGGCACTTCTATAATATCGTCGGGCACGTGGCGCGGCGTGTATTCCGTGCGCAAGGTCTTCTTAATCAAGGTAATAAGGGCATCGTCCAGGGTTTCGCCGGGATTGAGCGTCACGAACAGTGGCATATAATCCGTACCGTCGGGTTTTTCAAGGTTTACGATGAGGCTGTCTTTGATGGCCGGTATTTTATCAAGCGCCCTGTATATTTCTGCCGTGCCGATGCGCACACCTTGGCGGTTCAGGGTGGCGTCGGAGCGACCCAGGATAACAATGGAGTCGCGGGGCGTGATCCGAATCCAGTCGCCGTGGCGCCATACGCCGGGATATTGTTCAAAATAGCTGCTGCGGTATTTGCTGCCATCGGCGTCGTTCCAGAAAAACACGGGCATGGAGGGCATAGGCTTGGTTACGACCATTTCGCCCACTTCATCGCTGGGTACAGGGCGCCCGTCTTCGTCCCAACTTTCCATAGCGCAACCAAGGCAGCGGCACTGGATTTCCCCTTCGTACACAGGCAACAGCGGATTGCCGCCCACCCAGGCCGTACAAACATCGGTGCCGCCTGCCATGGAGGACAGCCAAATATCCTCGTGTACGTGCGCATACACCCATGCGAAGGCCTCCGGGGGTAGGGGAGAGCCGGTGGAGCCAATGCTGCGCATGTCAGACAAATTGTATTGCGCGCCGGGATTTAAGCCCGCCTTCATACAACTCACCAAAA
>JBAXTB010000269.1:0-7975 GCA_037130425.1 Bacteroidota bacterium | reverse complement strand
CCAACTGCGTCACACTTGAAACGCCCAATATAATGCCCTGTAAATCAGGATTATAAACCGCATTCAACAATCCAATCTGGTTCATCGTTTTCAAGGGCGGGCGCACAAAGGCGGTATTCCAGTCGGGTAAGCGGCTTTGCAACCACTCAATTCGGTCGGCAAATTTGGCAGCATCGCCACCGCGGGTTAGGAAGGTACTGTTATCTGAATATTGGGCATCTAATTTTACGCCGCCCGCATTCAACCCGTATGCAAAAAAGCGGTTTTTGCCGTTCATCAACGGTTTATAGCGCGCCAAATCCGATTGCAAAACATTGTGCTTCAACTGAATATCAAATTCCATATCCAGTCCTGCGCAGGCGCGTGCGTACACGTCCGGGTGCGCGATGCCCGACAATCCGGGACGAATGCCCCAATCGCGCTGCAAATCAGCCAGGGCTTCCAGCGATGCGCGGATTTCGGCCTCATCGTCGCGGTTGTCCCAGTGCAACATGATACAATCCAGGTGCGCACCGAAAATACGTCGGTACTCCATGCCCATCATGCGGATAAATGAAGGGGACAGATTGGGCGTCGGGCCGCGCATGTTGTCCAAAGCGCCAATTTTCATGGTGATACGCAAGGGCGGTGCATCAACTTTAGCGCAATAAGCCGCAAGGATGTTTTCTGCTGCCCTGAAATCGGCGGGATTTCGGTTGAGCGGATAGTTCGTAGCAATGTCAACGGCATTAAACCCGGCCCTTACCCAAAAATCCAGAATTTGAAACGCGGTGGCTTCATCCACCGTCCAGCCCCATTGTGCTGTTCCGAGCACCGGTTCTTTTAAAACAGACTGACTCATGCGCGGGGTTTTCGTTTTTTCAGAACAATCATGGCCTGAATGTATTGTTTGGCAAGTTTAGGAATATTTACCTTGCTGGCAGTGGTATCGTCCGTCCATTTTACCGGCAACTCACACATATTCAAGCCTTTCCATTCGGCTACGGTCAATAATTCGGTGCTAAAAAACCATCCGTTGCTGACAGCACCGCCTTCCATTAAAGGTTGAACATATTCGCGTTTAAGCCATTTAAATCCGCACATACCGTCGGAAAAACGGGTGCGCAGGTAAACTTTTAGCAGCAGGTTGAATACCCGCGAGGTAATTTCGCGTTTAATCGTTCGATTTATCACCCTTGCGCGCTTGTGCAGGCGCGTGCCGTACACCAAATCGTATCCTTCCGTATCTATGGCATTGTACGCTTGTATAAAATGTTGTAAATCAGTGGCTAAATCAAGATCCATGTAGCCCACCATATCCGCATCGCTGATCGACCAGGAGGTTTTAAGGGCCAAGCCAACCCCGCGTTCCGGTACCCGCACTAATTTTATTTCTCGAAATTCAAGTTCCAGCGCTTCCGCAATCGAACGCGTGGCGTCAGTGCTGCCGTTATCAGCAATTACAATATGCCATTGCCGGCGATCTGGAAAATGCTCCGATAAAAAAGCGTGTACAATCCTGATCTGGCGGTCCAGCGTGTCCGCTTCATTCAGTACGGGGATGGTAACATCAAAGGTCATGGAAATTCCTGTTTAAAAATGCGTTGCAAAAGTATGTAAAATGTTTTTACGGCAGGCCCACTTGCGTTTTATCGGTTGTTTTGCATTACTTTGTCCGAAATTCCCGGATTGTCGACGACGATATTGGGTTTGCCGCATACTTACCTATCATTTTTGGGCCAATCAATTTCACCTTTACAACTTATGAGCGATTTTTTGAAGAAATTCAAATCTGTTTTTATCGTGGATGATGGCACTACAACGCCTTCTTCAGAGGAACAGCAAGCACAAACACAAACACAAACCGCAGCCCCCAACCAACAAGCGCAGCAATCTGTTAGCAGCGTTGCCGGTTCGGTGAACAACAAATTTGTTGAAATTCTGACCGCCGCGCTTGAAAAAAACAACCAGGAAGGCTTCGATTATTTTGAGTTCCGGCAATCGCTTATCAATTTGGCTAAAATGCCTTTGGATGAGGCCACCCGTTACCAATCGGCTTACGCGATGGCGCAAACGATGGGCGTAACGCCGGTGAAATTGATTGAATCTGCCAAGTTTTACCTCAATGTGCTGAGTAATGAACAGGCAAAATTTAGAGAAGCGCATACACAACAACGCGCAAAATTGATTGGCAACCGCGAAGAGGAACTCAAAAACTTGGATGCGATGATGCAGCAAAAGGCGGAACAAATTAAACAACTGACCCAGCAAATTGAGGAACATCGCAAGCAATCGGAAACGATGCGCAGTGAAATCAACGAAAGCACCATTAAAATTGAAAATACAAAAGCCGACTTTGAAACGACTTTCAACTCGGTTTATGCCCAAATCGAACAGGATATGGGCAAAATTCAACAATATTTGAAATAACGAACTTAAAATTAAGCAATGAACGACATTTTGAAAAACCCTGTTGCGCTCTTTATCGCCAGTTTATTGGCGCTTTGGCTTATTTTTAAACTTGTTAAAAGTTTATTGAGTCTGTTTGGGATCGTAGTGATCGTTTTCATCGTGTTGTTTATTGTAAACGACCGGTTCCGAGCAGCCATTCGAGGAATTTTCAACGGATTGTTTAACAAAAACTAGGAAAAGAGCCTAAAATGGCCTGAATCAGCAAAGGAAACCTGAATTTAATTTTGGATTTTATCCTTGCGTGCTAATTTTGCCATACCTCTATTGCCTACCAACTTTTTATCACCAATTTCGCAAACAACTGGCGTACAATGAGTACTGAACTTCAACCGATTAAGCCCAAAAATTTCTGGGAGCGCCCCGAAGGCGTTACCGGCGGACTTTTCATGGCCGCGCTGCTTTTGGGCGGTGGTTTCCTCCTTTATCAGGCGCTTCCAACCCTGATAAAACTTGCCGAGAATACGCTCTATCTGGCCGGGATGCTGGCTGCATTGGCAGCGCTGATCTATATTGTGCTCGATCCTAAACTCCGGAACCTGATTTGGTATATGTACAAATCAATCATGCGCTGGATCACGGGCGTTTTTGTTCAAATTGATCCGATTGGCATTTTAAAAAGCTATATCGAAAGTTTGAAAGACAACCTCGCTTCCATGAACACCCAAATTGGCAATCTGAAAGGTCAGATGTACAAATTAGGTGAAATGATCAAACAAAACCAGCGCGACATCCAAAACAACCTCGGTTTAGCGACCCGTGCCAAAGAAACCGGCAAAGAAGCGATTATGGTTTTGAAAGCCCGCAAAGCCGGTCGCCTGCAAGAGTCGAACATGAAATTGGATGATTTGTACAAACGCATGGAAGTGCTCTACCGCGTGCTGACAAAAATGTATGAAAACTCCGAAATCATGCTCGAAGATCTTTCGGATCAAGTTGTTGTGAAAGAGCAGGAATACAAGGCCATCAACGCCAGCCACAGCGCCATTCGCTCGGCCATGAATATCCTGAGTGGCAATTCTGACAAAAAATACATGTACGACATGGCCCTCGAAGCCATGGCGGAAGATGTTGGCCAAAAAGTGGGTGAAATGGAGCGTTTCATGGACATGTCCAAAAACTTCATGGATTCTATCGACCTGCAAAATGGCGTTTTTGAAGAAGAAGGCCTGCAAATGCTGGATAAATGGGAAAAAGAAGGCGTTTCCTTCCTGCTTGGCGGCGATAAAAACAAAATTATCGCCAAAGCCAACAATAGCACCGACGTACTTGACCTGAACGCGCCTGCCCAAAAGCAGACGATGGCGGAACGCGGCGGCAATCAATATGACTCGCTGTTCGATCAGTAAAGAATATCGGATAGAGGAATATCGAACAGAAAAATATCGAATATCGAACGAGGGCGTTGCGCTGGTTATCTTTGGATGCAAGTGTAGCGCCCTCGTGTTTTGGGGGCGGATGATTTCGCTTCGCTTGTTCGGCCCCAAACCTCTAAAGGGGCCGATCGCAAGTAGTTGATAATCTGCGCATTAGGGGACGATTTGAAATTTGTTTTGAAAAATTTGTTGATTTATATTGTTTCAAAAACAAATGAGTATTTTATTTTATACGAAATCTTTAGTACCATAAACAATTGATTATTAGTCCCTTGCGATCGGCCCCTTTAGCGGTTTGGGGCCGAACAAACGAAGCGAAATCATCCGATTCAACAAAACCGAGTTCCTTTAAAGTACCAAGGTAGAATTAAGTCAACGTCATTGACCTAAACCCAAGCGCAACGCCCCCGTTCGATATTCAATATTCCTCTGCTCGATATTCGATATTCCTCAGTCTTGTCGGTACAGTTTCACCTTGAAACTTCCGCTATCCACCGCAGCCATCGGCCCGCCGCCGCTGAGCAGGAGACCTGAAAAACGGCCGTAAATGGTATCATGGATAAAACTATCCAATTCAATCGTCAGGTCGTCGCTTACATTGTTTGATAAGCCGGTATAATTAAAGGTATCGCGTTTACTGAACTCTACCCCACCCCAGCTAAAGTCCTTTAATTGGGCAACCGCGTAGGATGGCGTGTATGGATAGGTTCCGTTTTCTTCATCAAACTCGAAGCCTAATGCCAGACCAATGAGCGGATGTACACCGTCGTCCTGTCGAATGATTTCAATATAACGACGCTTGTTCATCAGCCGATTGCATAAAGTGTCTAAACAGGCATTGTTGCAATTAGGGTGCTCGCCGAATGTACGGGCGCCTATTTGCATTTTCTGTTGCAGCAAATAGGTGCGGCCTTTAAATACGAATTGAATACCAGGCTCTTGTGGTGGTTGGGTTGGGTGTGCGAATATGCAAATAAAATTTGCAGCCCAAAAACAGAGCGTTAACCATCGTAACATGTGGGTAGTTGCGTTTAGGCTGCAAAAATCGGAATCAATTCATATCGTTACAACTTATCATAGGTTTTAAACAGCGAATATTTTACGGCTTCCACTTTGGCCTTGTATTCCTGCCAGGGCTGCTCAAAAAGCGCATTCACTTTTCCGATCACTTTTTCGGCTTCCTTTTTGGCGTTTGCGATGGATAAACGCGCGGTTGCATTGGGTGCGCCTTTGCAAGCGCCGATATAACCGAGCGCCTCAAAGAAATTTGCGTTCAAATTTTCAGGTTCCGGCTGGTACCCTTTCCCATCTTTTTGCTTCAAAAACAAGGATTTCAGGGCAGTTATAGAGTCTTGCAAGGCCGTCCCGCTTTTCACGGCGTCTTTTTTAAGTGAATCAGGTACGTTTATAAACTGATCTTCCACCAATTTAATCGTTCGTTCTACTTCTCTGAGCCTGCTATAAGCCTTGCTTGTGCGCTCAATTGTTTTGTAAAGGTCGCGCGTAGTTTCGGCCCGGACGCGCAAATCCTCAGCCGTTTGATCTATGCGCGGATCAAGTTGCAGTTCTATATTAACGGAATCGGTGTATCTACCGAATTTGACCACCATTTTGTAAGTACCTGGTAATAAATTTGGGCCGCCGCCCGGTTCCATTTCATCCGGGTTCATATCGCCATTGGTAGGGAAGCGCACACCTTTGGAATCAAATCCGCGGGTAATGTAGCCAAAACTGGTATCCAAGTCTACTTTGAAGCGTCGCAAAGTGTCGCCTTGTTGGGAGATAATACAGGCGACGGCTTTTTCCATTTTTTTAATTTCGGGTTTCTTGTCTTTTTTAGAAGCATCTGTCTCCTTTTCTTTGTCTTTTTTATCCTTGTCTTTTATCTTATCCTTCTCTTTTTCCTTGGGGGCGCTCAAGGAATCCCGGTTTACCCAGGTTACAACCCGAATGGCCGGATTCTTATTTTCCCCGGCGTAGGTGGCGGCGGCGGCAAAGCGCGGGCCGTCAAACGAGCGCATTTCGGCCATTACAACCGGGCCGGGAGCAAAGAGTTTGAACGGTTTGTCTAAGACTTTGGCGCCTGTTTTGGCCAATTCCCGCAAAGGCCGGATATCGTCCATGATCCAAAACGCCCTGCCGAAAGTCGCAATCACTAAATCGGCTTCGCGGGCCTGGATTTTCATGTCGTACACAGGCACGCTTGGGAAGGTTTCATTGGTCCAGTGTGTCCAGTTTTCACCGTAATCGATTGATATATAAAGACCTTGATCGGTTCCGAGAAACAATAAATTGGGCACTTCCGGGTCTTGCGTGACCGACAAACAAAAGCCAGTTACGTTTTTGGTGGAGGCCAGGCGTTTCCATTTTTTACCAAAATCCGTAGTGTGGTACAAATATGGTTGCCAATCGTTTTGGCGATAATTATTGACCACGACAAACGCTTCACCGGCATTTTTTACAGACACTTCAATTTGCGGTATCCACGGCGTTTTTGGGTATTCTGGCAAACGCTCGGAAAGGTTTTCCCAGTTTTTGCCTCCATCGCGGGTCAGTTGCAGGTTGCCGTCATCGGTGCCGACCCAAATCAGGTCTTTTTGAACTGGCGAAGGCGTTATGGCGATGATGGTACAATGGTTTTCGGCATTGGTAGCGTCGGTTGTTAAACCGCCGGAAATATCCTGGTGCAATTTTGAGGTGTCAGCCGTAGTCAGATCAGGTGAAATGAGTTGCCAGGTTTGTCCGCAATCTTCCGAATAATGCAAGTATTGGCTGCCGTAATAAATACCGCAACTGCTGAACGGATTTTGCGCAAACGCTGCATTCCAGTTAAACCGCAACTTTTTATGCTCCGGATGTAAGGGTTTGATTCCGAGTGTGTTACCTGATTTTTTATCAATATATGCCAACTCCCCGCCTTGCGACATGGCATATACATAACGGTTGTTGTCCGGGCGCGGCGACACATCAAAACCATCGCCGAAATACAATTCCTGCCAATCGCTGTTGCGGATGCCGCCCGATTTCCAGACGGCCGACGGGCCGACCCAGGAGCCATTGTCCTGCAAACCGCCATACACATTATACGGCATATCATTGTCTACATTGACGTGGTAAAACTGCCCGACCGGGATATTTTCAGCATAACGCCAGGTTTTGCCGCCGTCTAAGGTAATGTTTAAACCGCCGTCGTTGCCTTCCATAATATGCTGCGGATTTTCCGGATTGATCCAAAATGCGTGGTGATCGGGGTGAATGTCCCAATAACCAACCCAGCCGTCAAAACTTTTGCCGCCGTCGATGCTGCGGGTGATTTGCGAATGTACCGAGTACACCGTATTTGCGTTTTTCGGATCAACATATAACTCAGAGTAGTAGAACGGACGGTCGCCCTGGTTGCGATTGGCCATTTGACGCCATTTGAGGCCGCCGTCCACACTTTTGTACAAGGCATTATCTTTGGCTTCCACGAGCGCATACACGATGTCGGGGTTGCTTTTGGCGACAGCGAGGCCGATGCGGCCGAGTTCGCCTTCCGGAAGCCCGTCTTTGTCGGTGCGGCGCGACCATGTTTCACCGGCATCGTTGGACACATAAAGGCCGGAGCCTTTGCCGCCGGATTTAAAAAACCAGGGCCAGCGGCGGTATTCCCACATTGCAGCAAAGAGTTTATTGGGATTACGCGGGTCGGAAACCAAATCGGCGCAACCGGTCAAATCATTGACGTACAAGGACTTGCGCCAGGTTTTACCACCGTCCGTTGTTTTATACACGCCGCGTTCTTCTGTTGGGCCGTAGGTGGATCCCATCACGGCGGCAAACACCATATCCGGGTTGTCGCGGTTGATGACGATGCGGTAAATGGAATGGCTGTTGGGCAGGCCCATGAGCGACCAGTTTTTGCCGCCGTCAATTGTTTTGTAAATCCCGGTTCCGAAATTTTGCGAATTGCGTGGATTGCCTTCGCCCGTACCAACCCAGATTTCGTCTGGATTTTTAGGGTTAATAGCAATGGCGCCGATGCTTTGGGTGGCAACTTTATCAAAAATGGGTTCCCAATTGGTACCGCCACTTTTAGAACGCCACAGTCCACCGGAAGCAGCGCCGGCATAAATTATATTGGACTGCACCGGATCGCAGGCAAGGGCAGT
>JBAXTB010000268.1:0-7984 GCA_037130425.1 Bacteroidota bacterium | reverse complement strand
GCCTTAGGCGAAGTGTACACTTTCGGCCCAACTTTCCGTGCCGAAAACTCCAACACCACGCGCCACTTAGCCGAGTTCTGGATGATCGAACCGGAAGTTGCGTTTAACGACCTCAACGACAACATGGACCTCGCCGAGGCCATGCTCCAATACGTGATCGCTTACGCGCTGGAACACTGCGCCGACGACCTGCAAATTCTGGAAGAGCGCTTGATTGAAGAAGAAAAAAGCAAACCGCAGGATCAACGTTCAGATATGAACCTGAAGGATAAACTGCGGTTTGTGGTTGAAAACCAATTCGAACGCCTTACTTACACGGAAGCGGTTGACATTCTGAAAAACTCGAACCCGAATAAAAAAGGCAAGTTCCAATACCCGATTGAGGGCTGGGGCGCCGACCTGCAAAGCGAGCACGAGCGCTACCTCGTGGAAAAGCATTTCAAAAAACCGGTGATCCTGACCGATTACCCGGCAGCGATCAAAGCCTTCTACATGCGCCTCAACGAGGACGGTAAAACGGTGCGCGCTATGGACATTTTGTTCCCCGGCATCGGCGAAATCGTGGGCGGCTCCCAACGGGAAGAGCGCTACGAAGTGCTGCGCGAAAAAATGCAGGCTATGCACATTTCGGAAGAAGAACTGTACTGGTACTTAGACACCCGCCGCTTCGGCAGCTGCCCGCACGCGGGTTTCGGCCTTGGTTTTGAGCGTTTGGTGTTGTTTGTGACCGGTATGACGAATATCCGCGACGTGATTCCGTTCCCGCGTTATCCGGGCAGCGCGGCGTTTTAAACTAATCTAATCTAAACTTCACCGGCACCACCATTTCTGATTTTACCTTTTTACCGTCTTTCTCAGCAGGCGCCCAGTTGGGCATTGCGCTCAATACCCGAAGCGCTTCCTTCACTAAATTTTGCTGAACCTTGCCTTGATTCAGACATACAAAGTTGCCCACAGCACCGTCTGCGCCAATGTCAAAACGGATAATTACGGTTCCCTGCGCCCGCGATTGCCTTGCATCTGCCGGGTAACTGATGTTTTTGCCTAAAAACAAATACATGGCTTTTTCGCCACCCGGAAACTCCGCGGGCTTGTCAAAACGCAGTGTATCCTGGGTTTGGGCTTGCAGCGCAGTACCTAAAGCGCAGAAACAAAGGATGAAAAACATCCGGCTGAATTGGATTTGCATGGTGTGAAATTTATTTGAATGAACAATTTAGAGATTACTTACAACGCCCCAACGGGCGATCATATTCCGTTATTTTGCGGTTCCTGCCTTTTTAAATACATTTGTGCGGGTTTGTATAGTCAGATTTTAAAAATCGGCTTAAACATCCAGCATCATTCACCTTTCGAAGTAGTCCGCCATGACACTCCGCGATTTTTTTGAATACCTCGGCGCCAACCCGCTTGTCGTGCTGCTTTATTTTTTAGCCATTCCGTTTACGGCGTTTTTGGTCGGATTTGTAGGCAAAGGCCAAGGTAATTTAACGCCCTGGAAACAAATGTATTCGATGCTGATATATTTGGTGTGCGTGCCCGGCATTTTAGCGACGGCCCTGAGCGTGTATTTTTTCCTGTTTGAACGCGGCAGCATCATGAACACCAACGTGCTGATTCAAATTCTGCCCATTATTTCAATGATCCTGACCTTGTCGATCATCCGTTCCAACGCGGATTTTTCAGAAATTCCGGGTTTCGATAAAATTTCGAGCCTCATCACCATGATTTGCGCTGTGTTTCTCCTCATGTACCTGATCGACCGCACGCACCTGATTGCCTGGGTAAATATACCGGTGCAATATTTTTTACTCATCCTTGTCGGATTGCTGTTTGCATTTCGTTATGGTATGAAACAACTGATTGCGTAATGATGTCTCCACTTAATACGGCCGGGTTATGTTCAACGCTGCGACGTTTTTTCTTCGGCGGCATAGCCATTGCTTTGCTCGGACTGGCGGCTTGTGAGGAAATTAAAAAAGAAACCCGGCAGGTTTTTTCGGAAGAAGACACTGCGATAGAAGTAGGTAAAGATGTGGAGATTTTGTATTCCGACAGCGCCATCGTGCGGGTGCGCGTGACCGGGCCGGTGCTGTACAACCGCCTCGACCGCGATGACCCGCGACAGGAATTTCCGCAGGGCGTAAAAATTGAGTTTTTGTTGCCCAATCAAGGCGTCAGAAGCACACTTACGGCCAAAACAGCCACCCGTCGTCAGGAAAAAGGCGAAATCATCGCCCGCGACAGCGTGATTATGACAACCATCGAACAAGAGCGCCTTGAAACGGAAGAACTGATTTGGGATGAAAAAACGGCCAAAGTGTACACTGAGAAGTTTGTAAAAGTGACCAAACCTGGCGAAATCATCTACGGCTACGGCCTGGAAGCAGATCAGGATTTTTCTTACTGGAAGATAAAAGTGCCGAAAGGCCGCATTAAAATTGATAAAATAGACGATTCGGTTAAATAAAGCCCCGTAAATCGTTAAACCAACTATGGACGACCCATCCAAACGAACATCGGGCTGGACAACAGCCCTGCGCATCGGAAGCCATCACTTCCCCGCTACTTTTTTGCTGGTTCTACTCAACCTGATCGGCGCATTTAGCATCCTGCCCCTGCTTTTTTACATTTTAGGAACCGGTTGGGTTGCGCCTTTTGTGACGGCCATCTTGTTTTTTCTGATCCTGATGCTGTTCCGCAATTTAATTTTTTCAAATATCTACCGCAGCGCCATGGGCGACGGCGACGCAGCCCTGCTGGAATATTTGGTGCAACAAAACAACACCGGAACGGCGGCGGAAGAGGAACTGGAGATGGAATTGCTGGAAAACGCCCTGCACCTCAAGCAAGTACGCGCGCAAGACTGTATGGCGCCGCGCCCCGAAATCGTGTATGTGGATGTGCAGGATTCGGTACAAAAACTCCAACAGCGTTTTATCGAAAGCAGCCTCTCGCGCGTATTAGTCACCGACGGCGAACTGGATCGCGTACTCGGCTATGTGCATGTGCAACAGATGTTTGCGCGCCCGGTGAGCATCCGAAAGATGGTGATGCCCATTACGTTTGTGCCCGAAACGATCCCGGTGAATGATCTTTTATACAAATTTATAAAAAACAGAACCAACATCGCCTGTGTGGTCGATGAATATGGCAGTTTGGCGGGCTTAGTGACGCTGGAAGATGTGCTGGAACAACTCTTTGGAAAAATTGAAGATGAGCACGATCAGGAAGAATTTATTGAAGCAAAAGTGAGCGAAACGGAGTTTATTTTTTCCGGCAGGCTTGATATTTCTTACCTGAACGAACAATACCCGACGCTGAATCTGCCTGAAGGCGATTACAATACGCTGTCCGGATACTTAGTCATGGCCATGCAAACCATCCCGGAACAGGGCGCCCGCCTTGAACTCGACGGCAAAACGTTTGTTCTGGAGTTGGTTGGCGACCGGAAGATTGAGACGGTACGGGTGATTGTAAATGAATAACGAATATCGAACAGACGAATATCGAACGGGGGCGTTGCCATTGGCATTTCGATAAAGCGATCGCTTGAAAGGGGGGCAGAATTCACGTTGCCTGCCCTAAAATACCGCCTCGTTGGCAGCGATTCTACTGAAATCTTTTTTGGCGTTCTACCCAATCCGGATTATTTACCGCAATTATCTTTTCATAATCCTTGCCGTATTCCTGGAGGGATTCAGCCAACTGCTCAAAGGTAAGACCCGGATTATCAACTTCTACATCGTCATAAATGATACCGTAGCCAGGCAAATAATAAATTTCACCCTCATCTCCGTAAATATAAGCATTTAGATGAGCGGCCATTTCGATTGCTTTTTCATAATAAACAGGCTCAGAAAAAAAGGCGGGTGCTTTCATTGAACCATTGCCGTCATCCCCAAGCCAAAATATTTCAATCCAATCTTCCTCCGCTTCGGAATATGCCTCCACATTATAAGGGAAGTCTGGTCCGAGCCGGATTCCTTCAACTGTTTCTACACAATTGATCCATGCTGCTTCCGTAATTGGAAGGGTCGTTGACAAGTCATCGGATCGTCTGGAAAAATGAATTTCGTATGCCATTTTGGATTGTTTTTTAGTTGTTAAACTCCGTCGCAACAGGTTCTGCGGCGCATTAAAACGATCAACTTATTACGGAAATAATCTCTTCAAGGCGCGCATAAGTTGTTTTTTTCTTATTCTGAAGTATTAAAGCGCCAATACCAAGCCCTAAAATAATACATGGCATCATTACGCCTGCGCCAAAACCCGATATTCCGGCGATTATTCTTAAAGCAATCGCTGGAAGTACAACATATACACTGAGGGGTTCAATTGATACTTTAGGCGTCCAATAGCCATTTTGGTTTTTAATAATTCGGCATTTTAAGGAGTTTACGCCATTAATTTCAACGCTGTCATGGTACGTTTCGTACGCTTCATAAAATCCATTTGCTTGCAGCCGCTTTATTATTTCCTGGGCGCTTAGCGTCTTCTGGTTGAATAAACCTTGGTCAATAGGAGCATCTTGATTCATGGTAGGTGATTTTTTTGAGTGATTTGTGTCCTGTATTTTCGTGCCTATGAACATAATAATATATCGAATGGCAAAATATTATTCGGATGACCGAGCGTATTGAGGTTGTATCATAAGTCGTTTTATAAACATTTAACGGATGATCCGCAAAATATTATTCGGATAACCGGGCGTATTGAGGGGGTGACTGTCAGTCACCCCCTCAATTTGGCGCGATCTCAACTTTTTATTTGGCGAAAGAATCTCATGTTACTTTATGAGACAGCCTCAATTAGGCGCCATCTCAACTTTTTATTTGGCGAAAAAATCTCACGTTACCTTATGATGTAGCCTCGGAAATCCAGATACCAAACGCAACGCCTCCCTTCGACATTCGATATTCATCTGTTCGTTATTCGATATTCCCTACTTTTTCACCACCACAAATTCCACCCGTCTGTTCTGCGCCCGCCCCTCCTCGGTTTCATTCGTCGCTATAGGTTTCGATTCGCCCGCCCCGCGGAAGCGCAGGCGCGTAGTGGCAATTTTATTGTCAATTAAAAAGCCGGCCACCGCCCGTGCGCGGCGCATCGACAGGTTCTTGTTGTAATCTTCTTCGCCGAGATTGTCGGTATGGCCTACAATTTCAATCACCATTTTGGGGTGTAAACGCATGATTTTGAGCAACTTATTCAATTCCACATAAGAGCGCGGCATCAGTTCGTCGCGGTCGAATTCGAAGAAAATACTTTTGAGCAAAAAGGTTTGACCGGGCTCCATCTTTTGGAGCGTCAAGTCATCGGGTTTTACCGGCACCGGGCGGTAAGGCGGCGATTTTTTCACCAGCACATCGTCGATATAGTAATAGGCGTAGTTAAAACAATCCTCGCGATAGGCTTCCGAGAGCGTATTTTCATCGGTATTAAAATTGCCGATCACGATAAATTCCGCTTCGTATTTTGCCTGAAAATAGCCGCTCACTTTGACCCATTTCCCATCCGGCGCAGGAACCAGGTTGGTTGCGAGCACCTGCGCCTCGCGCACCAGGGTTTCGTCGGTGCCGCGTTTTATTTCGCCAACCGAAAAATAGGCCCCTAAGTTGTTGATTTGCAGGGATCTTTGCATGTGCGTTGTCCAAAACTCCACATAATAGGTTTGGCCGATCACCAATGGCTCGGACAATTGGATTTCAATATATTCCCTGCAATGCGGTTTGCCATTGGTGCATCCAAACAAGGTAAGGCCGGCCATACTTGCCCCGCCGTGCGGTTTTTGTTCGCCGAAACCTTTCTCCCGCCAATCCTGCGGCACATGCACCCCCTGGCCATACGCATCCGGACTGGCGGTAGTCGCGCTGAACCAGTATTTGACAATCTCGCCAAACGTGGAGCCTTTGTAGGTCCAATTGGTGGGCGGGTTGCTAAAACGTTCAAAACCAGGATTTGGCACAATATTTCCTTGTGCTATAACGGAAGGCAAATGCGCGGACAGAAGCAATCCGAACACGATATATTCAACCAGACGACGGATCGAAAGACTGTGCATTGGAATAAAAATTATCTTGACAAGCCCAAAAGTAGCAGTTTGTTCCGAATAAAATTCTAAAAACAGGGGTCATTTTGGCCGTAAAGAAAATTTGTATTTGTCAAGGTAAAAAAGCCGCGTCGTCGTACCTTTGTGCCGTTATTTTGAAAAAAACAGAAGAAACTCAAATACGTCAAATATATCAATATGAATATCGCTGTTGTAGGTACCGGATACGTTGGTTTGGTAACCGGAACCTGTTTTGCCGAAACCGGTAACAATGTCATTTGCGTCGACATTAACGAAGCAAAGGTTCAAAGTTTGAAAAACGGGAAAGTGCCCATTTTCGAACCCGGCCTGGAATTGTTGTTTGAACGCAATACCAAGGAAGGTCGCCTGCATTTCACGACCAACCTGAAAGAGGCCATTGATCCGGCTCAAATCATTTTCCTTGCCCTCCCTACACCTCCGGGCGGCGACGGAAGCGCGGATCTGTCCTTCATCATGGGCGTTGCGCGCGACCTCAGCGGCATCATCGCCGATTACAAAGTGATTGTGGACAAAAGCACGGTTCCTGTGGGCACTGCCGAGCAGGTAACAGCGATTTTGCTTGAAAAACTCCCGCGCAAGATGTTCGACGTGGTGTCAAACCCCGAATTTTTGCGCGAAGGCGTTGCGGTGGAAGACTTTATGAAACCCGACCGCGTGGTGGTCGGTACCAAATCGGAAAAAGCGCGCCGAGTGATGAAACAACTGTACGAACCGTTTGTACGCCAGGGCAATCCGATTTATTTTATGGATGAGCGCTCGGCTGAAATGACCAAATACGCCGCCAACTCCTACCTCGCCGCGCGTATTTCCTTTATGAATGAAATCGCAAACCTCTGCGAAAAAGTGGGCGCCAACGTTGACATGGTGCGCATCGGAATGGGTAGCGACAACCGTATCGGCAAACGCTTCCTGTTCCCGGGCATCGGCTATGGTGGCTCTTGCTTCCCAAAAGACGTGCAGGCGCTTGCCAAAACTGCCGGCGACCATTCCTACGATTTCAAAATTCTGAAATCGGTGATGAAGGTCAACAGCATTCAAAAATCGGTGCTGACCAAAAAAATTCGCCGCCAATACAAAAACGAACTGGCAGGCAAAACCTTCGCCGTATGGGGTCTGGCGTTCAAACCCAACACCGATGACATCCGCGAGGCGCCAGCCCTGACCATCATTGACGAACTGTTGGCCGCCGGCGCCCACGTGCAGGCTTTCGACCCGGAAGCCATGAACAACGTGAAAGCCATTTACGGCGACCGCGTTCGTTTTTGCGATAGCATGTACGCCGCGCTTGAAGGCGCCGATTCCTTGTGTATCCTCACCGAATGGTCGGAATTCCGCACGCCCGATTTCAACCGCATCAAATCACTGTTGAAAGAAAGCCTCATTTTTGATGGCCGTAATGTGTACGACCTTGATATGATGAAGGAAAACGGATTCAATTATTTGAGCATTGGACGGCCGAAGGTGAAGGGGAAGAAATAGTTGGTCGTAAAATATGTATGATGAGAAATACTTGGGAGTCAAAAATCGTTGTGCGACTTTTGGCTCCCAATTATTTTGATAAATACGCTACCCTACATAAGAAAAATAAACAACAATACGTTTGCTATTTCAAATAAATTAAGGAGATACAATTGATATTAATTGTTACTTTTGATACATGGATCTTATATTTGAACGCGAGAAGCATATTTACAGATCAGATGCCTTTGAAGAAATTATCAAAGACACCATCCGCTTTTTTAATGGAACGCCTGTCCATAATCTCCCACCTCCAGTCAGATTTCACGGTGCCGGCGTTTACGCCATTTATTATACCGGCAAGAGTGAATACTATAAACAACTTTATCAACAGAATCGACTTGAGTTTCGACAACCAATTTATGTTGGCAA
>JBAXTB010000267.1:0-7994 GCA_037130425.1 Bacteroidota bacterium | reverse complement strand
TTTGTCTCCGGGTATTTGCTTACATCGAAACTACCATCCTGCATTGCTTTATAATCGTCATCCGAATAGTCGATTTTTTCGGTCATGGAATAAAATTCGCCATCCCGTTCCAGGTTGGTCATAAATTGTTCCAGAATTACGAAAGCCGCATCCGCAAGTGGGCCATTAGCCGTTGCAAAATTTGTTTTTACATAATCCCAAGCCTTTTTACCGCTGTCTAACTTTTTGGTACTCAAGGGCTTGAGAAACGTCGTCAGTTGGGACAGTTTACCCAGATCCGGGCTGCTTGCGCGCGCGCCTGCGTAAACAGGCGTCAAAGCGCCACCGAACGCCCAACCTTTGTGTTGCTCCGGCGTGGTAGAAATTACCTCGTAATAAGGCTCTTTCATTGGAATATTATGAATAAGCGCTTCTTCTTTTTTGTCGGAAACCTTACCGGTGCATTCTACAAAATCGCCTTGCGCGAATTTAGAAATCACCTTCGAACCTGTTTTGCTCGGTTGATCCCGAAGCAGCAGGTTGTCGGTTCCGATCATAAACAGGGTAAAATCTGGCTTGGCAGGCGCCGCAGGCACGCTGCTAACAGGGCTTGCTTCTGGCGCCATTTTCTTGGATTCACCTGACGAATTGCAAGCGATCCAACCAGTAGCGAGCGCAACCAAAACGAGTGTTCGGCGTAATGTCTTCATTCGTATGGAATTGTATTTTTAAATCAAACCGTAAATGCTGCCTGGAATCAAGGTCAGGAGCGCAATCAAACCGAGGCCCGCCAAAACCACCAATCGGAAACCAATCGGCGTGCTGACTTCGTATGTTTCCGTTTCGCGGCTGAAATACATCGCGATAATCACCTTGAAGTAATAGTAAATGGAAACGGCCGAATTAATTACCGCAAGCACAACAAGCCAAGGGTATTTGTCAAAAACTACTGAAAACAGGAAGTATTTCCCGAAAAAACCCGCAGTCGGTGGAATACCTGCCAAAGAAAGCATCGCAATTGCCATAGCCGCAGCCAGGTAAGGTTCTTTTTTACTTAAACCGTTGAACGCGCTGAAATTGCCATCATTGTTTTGCTCGGCAACCAACATGTACACCGCAAACGCGCAAATCGTGGCAATGGAATAGGTTAATGTGTACAACAAAATGGCGCCTGCGCTGCCCGGTTGCGCCGCCGCCAAAATAGCCAGCAACAAATAACCGGCGTGCGAAATGGATGAGTAAGCCATCATCCGTTTGAAATTTGTCTGAAAAATGGCGGTCACATTGGCCACAATCATGGTCAAAGCAGCCACACCGGCCACGGCAATGCTCCAAAATTCAATCGCGCCGATAAAACCTAAGGCAAAAAGGCGATAAAATGCCGCAATACCGGCTGTTTTTACCACCGTAGACATAAAAGTTGTAACCAAATTAGGACTGCCTGTGTACACATCCGGCGCCCAGAAATGGAAAGGTACCGCCGCAATTTTAAAGAATAAACCAATGAGAATCAAGATGATACCAACATGCGTCATACCGACTGAATGCCGACCGTCTATGATCGCAATCGCAATATCTTTTACGTTAAAACTTGCCGTTGCGCCGTAAATCAAGGCCATGCCAAACAACAAAATGCCGGTGGCAAACGAACCCATCAAAAAGTATTTCAGCGCCGCTTCGTTTGAATCCGGATCGTCCCGACGACTGCCGGCCAATACATACAAGGGAATACTCAAAATTTCGATCCCCAAAAACAACATGACCAAGTTGGTAAACGAAAACATGCACAAGGCGCCGCAAAGGCTGAACAAAAACAAGCCGTAATTATCGCCGAGCGTGTCCTGCAAATCGCGGAAACCCCAGCCCGTAAGACCCATAATCAGCAGCGTACTAACCAGCACTACGCCTGAAAATGCCAGTCCGTAGCTGTGAAATTGCATCATTGACGCAAAATGGTCGTTCCAGCCGGTTGCATCTCCGTACATCATGTCAACGGCGGTAGCCACCAAGGCAAGTGCCGTACCAAGGATTGCAATGGGCTGCAACAGTTTGCGGTTATGGGTCAAACCGGCAAAAAGAGCGACAATGGCTGTAATAAAAAGGATCAGTAACGCTTTCATATTCAGAGCGCAGGTGTTTACCCTGCGGAATTTGTAAAGTAAGGTTAATATGGTTTCAGGGGCGAGGTTGACAATTAGAACTGTACGGTGCTGAGGATTCGGGTTACGCTACTATCCGTCAAACCGAGTATCGTTTGTGGGAAAAAACCAAGGCCAATCACCAAAGCGGCAATTACACCCAGAATAATCAGTTCCCGTTGATCCAGATCGGCAAAATTGGCAGTTTCAGCCGTAGGTTCACCAAACATGGCCAAACCATACGCGCGCAACATGTACACGGCGCCGAAAATGATGGTCAGGCCCGCTGCGGCGCCCATCCATACATTGTAATTCCAAACACCGTTTAACAACAGAAATTCACCGGGGAAACCATTCGTCAGCGGCACGGCTACCGAACCGAGCATCACAACCATAAACAAGGTGGCAAAACGCGGCGCTGATTTGGCAATACCACCCATTTCCGACAAAGAACGGGTGCCCAAACGGCGCTCAATCAGGTCTCCTACAAAAAACAGACCGACTACGTTGATACCGTGGTTGAGCATTTGTAGCATACTGCCTTGCAAACCAGCCTTATTCCAGGCAAAAACACCCGCAGCAATGAGTCCAACGTGCGCAATAGAAGAATAAGCAACCAAACGTTTCAGATCGGTTTGTTTAACCGCGATCCAACTGGCATATACGATACCGAAAACAGCCAAACTCATAAAAATCGGCGACCAGACATGCAATGCTTCGGGCGCCAGCGGCACCATCCAGCGAATGACGCCGTACACACCCATTTTGAGCATGATACCGGAAAGCAACATCGTGCCGCCGGTTGGCGCATTGGTGTACGTGTCGGGCTGCCAGGTATGGAAAGGGAAAACAGGCATTTTAACGGCAAATGCAAGGAAAAAACCAAGCATTACCCACCAAGCCGATTCCGGACTGAGTTGAACTGCCACTAAATCGCTCCACAGGAAAGAATGCACATTGCCGCCTGGTACTAATGGCGTTGTCGTCATGCCCGTGTGCAGGTACACGTACAACAGCGACAGCAGCATAAACAAAGAGCCGATGAACGTATAAATAAAAAACTTCGTGGTTATACGGATACGATCCTGTCCGCCCCATATTGCGCAGATGAAATAGATCGGGATCAATGCCAATTCATAAAAGACATAGAACAACAGACCATCTTGCGCCAGGAAAACGCCGTTGAGCGCGCCAATCATCATCAACACCAATCCGTAGTACCGGCTTTCTGAATCGTAATTGCGGCTAAAACTGCTAAATACGATCATCGGCGCCAGCAAATTGGTCAATATGACCAACAACAGACTGATACCATCCATGCCCAGGCTGAAGGTAATACCGGCACTTGGAACCCACGGCACACTGAATTGAAACTGCGCTGTTTCACCGCCCGGACTAAAAGAAAGCGCTGCATAAGCCGCAACAGCCAGGTTGGCGAGGGTAACGAGCAATGCAATTTGTCGCCCCATCCCAGGGCGCGCCACCAGCAAAAAAACAGCGGCAATTAAAGGTATGAGTATCAGTAAAAGAGACATTAGTCTTTTTTTTATAAATCCTTAAAGATTGATCGTCCTCGAATTACATGAATACCGTCAGCAACAGCAGTACTGCACCGGCTACCATGCCGATGAGGTAGTATTCAATGTTTCCGTTTTGCAATTTGCGGAATTCAGCGCCAATGGTTTGTACCCCTTTGCCAATCCCGTTCACCAACCCATCGATGGCCCATACATCTGCGTAGTAATGCAGCAGTTTTGAGCCTTTTTCGATCGGATTTACAAACAGAAAATCATATAATTCGTCGATGTAAAATTTATGCGCCGCCCATTTGCTTGGCCCTGTTTGTGCTTCATCGCTCACAGGCAGGTTCTTGCGGTTGCCGTAAACAAAGTACAGCGCTGCAATAATCACCAACGCTAATCCGGTGGTAAACAACATCAGCGACCATTCCGTACTTTCTTCCAAATGCAATTCATTGAGCGCGATCGTCGGTGCGTTATTGAGTCCAATGCCGGCAAACCATTGCGCCAGCCATTGCGGGTTGCCGAGGTGCATGAAATGCGGCGTGTTCAAAAAGCCGCCCACAATAGACAAAAATGCCAGAATCATCAGCGGAACGGTCATCACCAGCGGGCTTTCATGCAGGTGGTGTTTTTGTTCTTCTGTGCCACGGAAATCACCAAAGAAGGTGACATACAACAGACGACACATATAAATCGCCGTAAGTACAGCGCTTAAACTGGCCAATCCCCACCACATGCCGCCGCCATGTGCGAATGCGTGTACAAAGATTTCGTCTTTGGAGAAGAAACCCGCCAGGAACGGGAACCCGGAAATAGCAAAAGTACCGATCAAAAATACCCAGAACGTAATCGGCATTGCCTTGCGCAAACCGCCCATTTTACGAATATCCTGTTCGCCGCCCATACCGTGAATCACGCTGCCGGCAGAAAGGAATAAAAGCGCTTTGAAAAATGCGTGGGTCGTTACGTGGAAAATCGCCGTTGAATAAGCGCCCATGCCCAATGCAAGGAACATTAAACCCAACTGAGATACCGTAGAATAAGCCAGAACCTTTTTAATATCGTTTTGCCGCAAACCAATGAGGGCAGAAAAAATGGCCGTAACAAGACCGATAACAGCCACGAAATGCATGGCATCGGGCGACAAATTGTACAATACGCTGCAACGGGCAACTAAATAAATACCAGCCGTTACCATTGTAGCAGCGTGGATCAGAGCAGAAACCGGCGTTGGGCCAGCCATGGCGTCTGGCAACCAAGTGTAAAGCGGAATTTGCGCGCTTTTACCCATGGCGCCAATAAACAGCAGCAAACAAATTGCGGTGTACACTTCCGGCGCTACGCGTACTGTTTGCACCGCTGCAAAAACTTCGGCATAGTTCAAACTTCCGAATGTCTTGTAAATCAAAAACATACCAAGCAACAAACCAAGGTCGCCAATGCGGTTCATAATAAATGCCTTGCGCGCTGCCTTGCCGTATTCGCGGTTTTCGTACCAAAAACCAATTAACAGGTAAGAGCACAAACCAACACCTTCCCAACCAAAGAACAACATCAGAAAACTGTCGCCCATGACCAGCAGTAACATCGAGAAAATGAACAGGTTGAGATAAGCGAAAAACTTATAGAACCCCTCATCATCGTGCATATACCCGATCGAGTACACATGGATCAGGAAGCCAACACCCGTTATAATCAACATCATCCAAACCGACAACTGGTCGACTAAGAAACCGAAATTGATGTGCAGGCTGTCGACCGACATGAAGTTGTACAAGGTCGATTGAATCGGGCCGGAAGCGCCGACCTGGTTGAAACAAGCGACAGTAAGCAGTAAAGAACCCAACAAGGTGCCGGAGCCGATGAGGCCGACAACTGTTTTGGAAAGGTTTTTCCCAAATAAGCCGTTTATCAGAAATCCGATCAGCGGCAAAAAGGGAATGAGCGGTACGAGCGTATTCATTGTTCTGTTATATGTTTACCGCGCTGAAATCAATAGGGTTTCAGGCGAGGCAGCGGTCATTCATTATTGTTTAACCCAGGTTTCAGGCTGTGCATTGGGATCGCCCACGCGCACGAAGTCTAAACGATCGGTTGTAAATCCTTGTACCAATAAGCACATGTTGGCTTGGCCCTCAATGGTCAGACAGCCAACTGCGCTTCTGAATCTTTTGTCGAGGCTTCCGCAGGTTAATCCGCAGGAAGTTCCGTACACAACGGTGCTGGAGAAGTCAAGTTTCCCATTTACATACCTTTGAAGTACCTTATCAGTAAAGGTGTACTCGGTGCCTTCCGGTTCGCTTTTGGGTTTCCACTTGCCCTGCAAGGCTGCTTTCATAATGCTGTTGGCGCCAGCGTCGGAAGCAGAAGTCCCGTGTTCGTCTGCCTGGGTTGGGGCTGATTTGGCAGCCGAGCCTTCTGTTTTCGCAGCTGCTTCGGTTTTGCCATCTTGTTTGCAAGCCGAAAATGAAATCAAGGCGCAAACAATAAATATTGGTAAAAGTATTTTTTTCATAGAATTGAAAATCAATCAATTAGTTGCGCAAACGATCCAGCAATGAAATATCGGTCGATTTTGTATTCCGGAAAATCATCACCAAAATACCCAAGCCGACCGCCGCTTCCGCCGCAGCCACTACCATGATGAAAAACACCATGATTTGCCCTTGCGCATTCGATAAATAGGTGGAAAAAGCGGCCAACAACAGGTTTACGGCATTGAGCATCAACTCAATACTCATCAGCACGACAATGGCATTCCGACGCACAAGCACCCCGAAAACGCCGATGCAAAACAGCACGGAACTGAGGTAAACGTAGTATTCGATCGGAATGGTTCTAATTACTTCCAGCATGGTATGATAAGTTATCCGGTTTAGCGTTTAAGGTCGCGTTTGCCGACCATTACGGCGCCGACCATTGCCGCCAGGAACAAAATGCCCGCAATTTCAAATGGAACGACAAATTCTGTGAATAATACACGGCCAAGGTTTTTTACCAACCCGATTTGAGAATTGGACTCTGCCGGAATCGGAATCTGAACAGTGCCTTTAAGCGCGCCAACCAAGGTGAGCAGCAACATACCAGAGGCAATGCCCGCAGCAATTTTCCACCCAACCGATTTTTGTGGCTCCGTTTCTTTGTTCAGGTTCAATAACATCAGTACGAACAGGAACAACACCATAATGGCGCCTGCATAAACGATGATGTTTACAATGGCCAAAAATTGAGCATTGAGCAGGACGTATTGCGCTGCAATGGTAAAAAAGGTAAGAATCAAAAACAACACACTGTGTACGGGGTTTTTAGTAAACACCACAATCAGTGCGAAGATGACTGAAACGACCGCCAGGGTCAAGAATATGGCAAGCGTCATGTCGGTTTTGTCGTTAGTTCGCGAGCGGCTCAAAAAAGGCGCGGCAAATATAGTAAATCAGAATATTCTGGTTGATAAACTTGGTGTGCGCGCCTTGTCTGCGCGCAGGTACGCAAGGCGGATTAAACCTGTGCAGCTGATTCAGCCGCCCACTTTTTCTCCTGTATATGCTTTTGCCGTACGGTAACGTCAATCCGTTTTTCCGGTTCAACGCCTTCTACCAGCAAATCTTTTCCAAAAATAAAGCCCTGTCGCGCATAATCCGGGGCCACCATACGGTCGGTCAGGAAAATAGCCTCTTTCGGGCAGGCTTCTTCGCAAAGTCCGCAGAAAATGCAGCGCAGCATGTTGATTTCATACACAGCCGCGTACTTTTCTTCTTTGTACAAATGCTCTTCGCCTTTTTGGCGTTCTTCAGCCGTCATTGTAATGGCTTCTGCAGGGCAGGCAACTGCGCACAAACCACAAGCTGTGCAGTTTTCACGGCCTTGCTCATCCCGTTTCAGCACATGCCAGCCGCGGTAAACCGGGGCGAACTCGCGGTGCTCATCCGGGTAGCGCAATGAATTGGATTTTTTGAAAAAGTGACTCAACGTTGTAGCCATACCTTTCAAAATCGCCGGGAGGTAAATCCGCTCCCAGAAATTCATCTTCTTATTGACGACGTGTACGGATCGATTTGTCAGTTGCATATTTTTGATATTACTTCGTGCTTCAAGTCAGAGGGTGACTTTTAGGGAAGGGGTGACTTCGAGTCACCCCTTCCCTAAAAGTAATTGAACATTTATTTTCCAAACAGCAAAATCCCGCCGCCTGTCAGCACCATATTCAGGATCGCCAACGGAATCAGGGATTTCCAGCCCAACTGCATTAATTGGTCATAACGGAAGCGCGGGATCGTCCAGCGAATCCACATGAAAACAAAGATGAAGAAAATGATTTTGGCAAACAGGACAATTGGGCCCATAAAGCCGCCCA
>JBAXTB010000266.1:0-8031 GCA_037130425.1 Bacteroidota bacterium | reverse complement strand
TATCGCAAGCGCACAGGGCCAATCAACCATATACCCGTACCTGCAATCGCCTACGTCAAATTCCATCTGGATTACCTGGAAAACAAGCAGCGATATGCAGTCATTGGTGCAATATGGCACAAATCCCGCCAACCTGGATCAAAGCGTGGATGGCACAACCGAGGTGTTTTCTGATGTCGGCTACCCGGCCAACTATTTTTACCATTCCGTACAATTAACAGGTTTACAACCCAATACAAAATATTATTATAAAGTTACGACTGGCGCTCTAAACTCGGCCGTTTGCAATTTTAAAACCTTCCCCTTGCCCGGACAAGCCGCTACACCCGACGGTCACTTGCGCTTTTTAATCATGGGCGATAACCAGTTGAAGGAACCCCGTTACGACTCCTTGGTGGCAGCGGCCAAACGCAAAATATACCAAAAATGGGGCGGCGATCCCTGCGACAACGTATCGGTCACCATGATGGTGGGCGATCAGGTGGATGTCGGCACGCTGGATCATTATGAGTTTGTGCATTTTGCCAAAAACAAAGCACTCTCGCCGTATTTACCCATTATGACCGTGGTCGGCAACCACGAAACCTACGGAACTTTGCAATTAGACGCCTATTACAAGCATTTCCACTTAGAAAACATGGCGTACAAGGGCATCAATTCCGGCAGCGAAAATTACTACGCCATGCAGTTGGGCAATGTGTTGTTTGTGTGTACCAGCACCGAGCACACGGGCGCCACGCAATTTAACTGGATCAAACAGGTCATCACGGCCGCCAACGCCGATCCAAGCGTCGAATGGATTATCACAAGCGGTCACCGTCCGTACCAGGCCGAGCAATATGTAGGCGATATTTCCAGCTGGATTCGCAATACGGTGGTTCCCTGGATCGAAACGAATTCTGCAAAATACCTCATGCACGTAGGCGCGCACCACCACCTGTACGCGCGCGGGCAACTCAAAAACAGTCCGGTGTACAACATCATTTCGGGCGGAACGGCCTGGGATCAATACTGGGGCATGAGCACGGAAACAGACTTCGACGATGTGCAAAAGACCATCGCCAATTGGATGTATCAGATTGTAGATGTGGATGTTATAAATAAAAAAGTGGACGTGGAAAGCTATTCCATCGGCGGTATTTACGGGCATAAAAACAACCAGTTGATGGATGTTTTTCACCGATATAGAAATAAACCTGCGCCGCAAAAACCGGTTTTGGCCAACATTTCAGGCGATTCCGTTCAATTGCCGGTGACGCTTAAAAGTTCAAATTTTGTGTCGCCGGCCAATGAGTTATTAAATTCAACAGAATTTCAGGTATCTGAAGATCCAAGTTTTTCCGTTACTGAAATAGACAAACTGCGGGATTTCGAAGACCTGTTCGGCGCGGCGGGGGCGCCCGATACCACCCAGGATCTCAATTTGGGCGTGAACATCCTTGATTTTACCCTGCAAACCAATAGCATTCCAAACGGCCTGCACTACGCCCGCGTGCGCCACCGCGACCGCAATCTGGAATGGTCGCCCTGGTCGGAAACTATTTCGTTTAAGGTGTTTGGCAGCGTTGTCGGCACGCCATCGCTTGTATTGGACAAATCGACTTACGAACTCAGCGAAACCATTACCGTACAATACAACAACGGAACCGGCAACCCGCTCGATTGGGTGGGTTTGTACAAAAAAGGCGATACGCCCGGCCCGGTGGCTTCTACCAAATGGAGTTATGTGAGCGGCCCAACGGGCGTACTGACGTTTACTGGCTTGACCACGCCGGGCGAATATTTTGCCGCATTTTTTACCAACGACGGCTATGAAGAAATTGCGCCGCGCGTGCCCTTCTATGCGGGCGCGATTCCGGTGCTGGCAAGCAATAAACCAAATTATGCGCTCACGGATACGGTAAAAATCAGTTATTTGAATGCCCCTGGTTTCTCGCTTGACTGGATCGGCATTTACAAAATTGGCCACACGCCGGGGCAGCTTGGGTCTACCCAATACAAATATGTAAGCGGCCAAACCGGACAGCGGGATTTTATCGGTTTGCCAAAAGGCTATTATTTTGCCAATTATTTTATCAAAGACGGCTACACGGAAATCGGTCAGCGCATCTTTTTTGCGGTCGGCGACACGATCACGAATTTGATGCTCGATCAGTCCATTTACAACCTCGGCGAATACATCACGGCCACCTGGTCGGATGCGCCCGGCATCGTAAAAGATTGGCTGGGCATTTACAAGGACGGCGACAATCCGAATGTGGAGCCATTGTTGCATTACACGTATTTTGGCGGTGTTCCGGAAGGTTCTAAAACATTGAAAGACAGTTTATTGCCGGATGTGCCGGGTCAGTATTTTATCGTGATGTTTACCAACGATTCCTACAACGAAGTGTCCAATCGGGTGTATTTTGGCGTGTCCGATAGCAGTTCTTCCGTGGGTGACCCGCTTGCGGTAGATCCGAGTTTGAAACTATATCCAAATCCAAGTCACCCGGATCAACGCACAGTGCTGGAATCGAAATACCCCATCGACAAAGTGGAACTGCTGAATGAAAAAGGACAGGTGGTGTTTTATTCCCGGAACGTACACACGCAGAAATACTCGTTTATCACCCAGGATTTACCGCCGGGCGTGTATTTCGTTCGGGTGTACGCGCGCAAAACGTTTACTTACAAATTAGTCATCTCGGAATAAATCGGCCAAATAGAACGAAGGTGTATCATAAGTCGTTTTATAAGCAACTAAAGGATCGTTCGCAAAATATTATTCTGATGACCGCGCGTATTGTCGGGGTGACTGGGAGTCAACCCGACAATTAGGCGCGACCGCCGGGCGTGTATTTCGTGCGGGTGTACGCGCGCAAAACGTTTACCTACAAATTAGTCATTTCAGAATAAATCAGCCTAATAGAACGAGGGTGTCTCACAAGTCATTGAAAATTAAAAATTAAACATTGCGCATTGAACATTTTTATTTTTATAACTTTTAAATTATTGATTTATAATTCAAAAAGTCAAAAATGAACAATGTACAATGATCAATTTTCAATGTACAAGTACTTGTGAGAGGCCCTCGTCTAATCAATATAGTTATAAGGCCGCTGTTCGTCATCCGGCCAACGCTGGATTGCAAGCCAAAACCAGTGGTCGGCCAAGGACTCGGCCACTGAACGCGCCAGCCAGAAGTCTTCCACTTTTTCGCCCTGCGGAAATGCGCTTGGCTCGTCGGGATTGTATTTCAGCGGCAATAATTCCAATGTTCCGCTGATGCGCAGGTAATTTTCAATATGGTACCGAACGGCAGCGCGGTATTCCTTTGGATCATCAAAATAAGTTGGATCAAGATCCTGCTTTTTGGCGTTGGCCACCGCATTAAACATGCTGTTGGGCGAAAGGTAGTCGTTTAACAAAGTATTCAAGATCTGCCGGAGCAAGGCGGGCAGTTTGCGCCAGTCCGGACCGAATTGTACGCGCTGTGATTCAAATTCGGCTTCATCGTAGCGCAATTCAAGACCTTCAAGGTTAAATTCCGTTCCAATTACTTTTTTCAACTGTTCCGACATCGGCTGCGGATCGTCTACAAATCCTTCATTCCAGGCCATATCGCCTCCATTTCCTTCACGCTGGGTGGTCAAAATCAGTTTTACCTGTGTTTTTTTAGGCATTTCTAAGCCAAATACCCACTCGCCGTCCATCCAGAAGGAATATTGTTCCGGGACAGGAAAGGCTGCCGTTCCCTGATCCGTTTGCGCCCGATAATCCAAGGGAATCAGGTGCAACACGCCAGTATTCGCGTAGGCGCGCATGTACGCGCTGATTTCAATGGCAGGATCGGGCCATATTTCCTGTCGGATAAAATCGCCGAAGGAAAAACTGCTTTCCTGGTTAAAAACACCGGTATTTAAAGCAGAAAACAGCGCGTTTCCAAAGTTTTGACCTGGCATAATGGCCCATTGCCGCGCCACTTCTTCTACGGGGATGTTCCATTTCATACCCGGAAACATGGCATATTGCTGCACAACGGCGCGGATGGTGTGTTCCAAATCTGCTTTTTTCGAAAACTGGCCTTTGTTGTATTGCAGCGCTTGGGCGCGGTGTACGAATGCAAAAAACTCAAGCGGCTCAAAATCAGGAACTTGCAATACAAAATTCCAAAAATTGGCTGTATCAAGCAAATACGGCAGGTCGTAGGGCAGGGTAGCGTTGCCGATTGCGTCTGGCGGAATCAGGAAGAGCGTACCCTGGTCTATGTACGTTTTTAACAACGGCGTTGGGTCCGGCGATTCCTGATAAGCGCCGTCGCGCCGGGAGATAACGGCCGAAAAACTCAATTGCCCCTGATTTCCATGCAAATAGGCTTCCAGGGCGCCGCGCAACACGGACTCAACATTGCGGCTGCCGCCCAGCGCTTGATATGCTTGCACCGTTTCCGCGCTCATGTTGACCTTGAGGTTCGGTAGGCTATATGTCTGCTTTACCCGTTTAATTAATTCCTCAAGGCTTTCCGTGTGTTCTTTTACCTTGTCGGCCAGCCAAATACGCGCTTTTTCGGTCAGGTTAAATTGTTTAGATATGAATATCAAGGTATTGCGTTCAATTTCGGTTATACCTTGTCCGTCGTTTGCCTGTTCGTACAGCGCCTGTATTTCCTCCATTGAAATACGGGATTCGCCGCGGCCTTTTGTAAAAGATTCAGCTGCTTCAAGGAGGCTGCGATCATAACGGATACCGCCGATTATTTTATAGTAAGCCATAAAGTCTCTGATATTTGATTATTTTTTCGCAAAATTGCATTATTATTGGCGCACATTTTGTGGTAAGGCGAAACCTCACTATAATTTAATACAAAATTTATCAGCCAAATGCTGAGGGCCATATCCTTGAAATCATTTGAAAACAATTTATGTCAGCAGATCATTCAATTCGAGTTTTTATTGTTGAAGATGACCCGGTTTACCAGCGTCTTGTAAAATTCGTAGTTGAAATGGACCCGGATCATGAAGTTCACGTGTTTGCAACCGGGAAAGAATGCCTCGCCAACCTGCGTTTAAAACCCGATATTGTTTCGCTTGATTATTCATTGCCGGATATGACAGGGGAAGAAGTTTTACAGCGTTTGAAGGCATACAACAAGGAAATCGGGGTTATCATTTTGTCGGGACAGCAAGATATCGGTACGGCTGTAAAATTGCTTCGAGAGGGTGCGTTTGACTACATTATTAAGGATGTTGAAACCAAGGAGCGCCTGCAAAATTCGCTTTCCCACATTAAAAAACAAATCGGATTGACGCGGGAGGTCGACAGCCTGAAAGCTGAATTGGTGGAAAAGTATGACTTTAATAAATATTTTATCGGCCAAAGCAAACCGATGATGGAGGTGTTTAAATTGGTTGAAATAGCGGCAAAATCCAACATAAACGTTTCCATTCAAGGCGAGTCGGGCACTGGTAAAGAGGTCGTCGCAAAAAGTATCCACCACAATTCACTGCGCAGAAACGGCCCCTTTATCGGGATAAACATGAGCGCTATTCCACAGGAGTTGACGGAAAGCGAATTGTTCGGATATGAAAGGGGGGCATTTACCGGCGCCCTGGCTCGAAAAAAGGGCCAATTTGAACTATCCAATGGCGGCACCTTGTTTTTAGATGAAATTGCAGACCTTGATATTAGCCTGCAAGCCAAACTGTTGCGCGCCTTGCAGGAACGCGAGTTTGTGCGCGTGGGCGGTCAGCATCCAATTCCTTTTGATGCGCGCATTATCGTTGCTACCCACAAAAACCTGGCGGAGGAAGTGCAGAACGGATATTTTCGGGAAGACCTGTATTATCGCTTGCTTGGATTAAGCATCCTGCTGCCGCCCTTGCGCGAACGCGGGAATGATATACTGCTGCTTGCACAAAATTTTTTAAATAATTTTGCTAAAGCAGAAGGCGTCAAACCGCTTCAACTATCTAAAGACGCTAAAAACAAACTCCTCACCTACAGTTTTCCAGGAAACGTCCGTGAGCTCATGGCTGTAATCGAACTGGCCTCCGTTATGTCGCAAGGCACGACCATTGAGGCCGAAGATATTCAGTTCGCCAGCATCAGCAAGGAACCTGAATTTTTTAACCAGTCGATGACCATGGAGGCTTATAAAGCGGAAATTATCCGGTACTATTTGAAAAAATACAACAATAATGTACAAATAGTTGCCGAGAAATTGGAAATAGGCAGATCGACCATTTACCGATTGCTGCAACAGAAAAATTAGAACGCAACATGCTGCTCGAATATAGCGATAACACAACGATTATCCAACAAATTGAGTTGTTGCAGCCCACGGAGTATGAGGTTGTTATGTTGCTGTTTTCGGAGCATGACCAACCCGATATTACCACGCTCATCGCATTGCTTAACCAAAAAAACATCCGGTTTTTTGGTGGTGTTTTTCCCGGACTTATTTACGGCAACCAACGGGTTTCAAATGGGTGTATCCTTAAAAAATTCAAATCCGTGTTTGCGCCGTTTTTAATTGAGGGAATATCGGAGTCCAGGTTAGATGGTATTAAATCGTTAGGAACAAACAATTTATCGAAAGGTGGAACGGCTATTATCTTGTTGGATGGCCTGACAAACAATATCCATCTTTTTTTAGAAATGCTCAATGATCTCATTGGCGAACATTGTAATTTTATCGGCGCCGGCGCTGGCTCATCTAATCTGAAACAACAACCTTGCGTATTCAACCATGAGGGGATCAAAATGGATGCCGCTGTTGTTTGTTTGGTTGAACAAAAAGTTCACCTGGGCGTCCGACACGGCTGGGAGCAATTGGCCGGGCCGCTGGTGGCCACCCATACCAACGGCAATACGATATTGCAACTGAATTGGCAACCTGCGATGCTCCGGTATAATCAAATTATAGAAAATGACTGCGGAATTTCATTGAATAATGATAATTTTGCCAGTATTGCAAAGGCTTATCCCTTTGGAATTTTGCGCGAGAAAGAAGATGATATTGTGCGTGATCCGCTGGCGATTGGAGAAAACGGTTCGATTATTTGTATCGGAGAAGTACCGACCAATACCGTTTTGTACGTTTTAAAAGGGCAACCGCATGCTTTGTTACAAGCTGCTGAAACGGCCATCCGTGAATGTGGCGAAGGCGATAAATTACCAATTGAATGTGCCGGCGTTTTTATCGTTGATTGTGCTACCCGTGCGGAATTCCTCGGAAATCAATTTCAGGAAGAACTGAATATCATTCGTAATAACCTGATAATCAATACCAATGAACAAGAGCCTTACGGGGTTTTGAGCCTTGGTGAAATATCGTCTTATGGCGAAGGGTTATTAGAATTTTTCAATAAGACCATCGTAATCGGCGCATTCTATTGAAATATGGCAGAGAGAGTAAAAATAATTCAGGATATTTCACTGCTTTACGAGCTGTCGCTGTCCATTGGCACAACCCTCGATCCGCAGGAAAATTGCTATAGCTTTCTGCGTACCCTCATCAGTCGTAAAAGCCTGAATTTCGGCGCTATTTGGTTGAAAAACAAGCCCGAAGCGTCGGATAACTATGGTTTGTTTTATATTTATCCGCAATTCCGCGCTTCCGAAACGACCATTCCAAACGACCATTATATCATTCAGGAATTAAATACCAAACCTTTTGTCTGCGCTACGGTTCAGGATGCGCATTATGCCGATGTGCTGCATGAAACCAAGGTTGGGAAAGGCGCCTATGCCATTTTTAAAATGGGAGATTTAGGTTTTCTGAAATTATTTGCAGCCAACAGGCCCCACGGCTTTTCCCAAATTGAAATGGAACAACTCAAACAGGTCGTGGACAAATTAAGCACGTCGCTGAGCGGTTGTTTTGCGCATATCCAATTAAAAAAAGAAACCGAGCACCGGCAAATTGCCCAACAAGCGCTCTCAGAGAGTGAAAACAGGCTCCGCAGGATCATTGATTCGTCGCAGGATGCTGTTGTCACCTCCGATGAAGCCGGAAATGCCATTGAATGGAGCATGCGGGCCGAAAAA
>JBAXTB010000265.1:0-8099 GCA_037130425.1 Bacteroidota bacterium | reverse complement strand
ACGCGACTACATCTTAAATCATGTAATCTTAAATCATGTAATCTCAAATCCTCAATGCCCTGCCGGGAAAACCATAGTAATTCCGGCAGGTGTAACGCAAATGGCGGTTTCTTACAATACACCTACAGGTTCAACAGATCGCCCTTGTGGCGGTACATACATTCAGCGCACCCTACACTGCGCCGAGCGGACGCGCCTACGCATCCCCTCTCAAGCAGCAAAATCCTTTTAAATCTGCGCCCTGAAAGGGTCTGCGTCATCTGCGTCCCATCCCCTCTCAAGCGGAAAAAAATCACCGCAACACCACATCCCGATCCCCCGCCCACTGATGCATATCCTGCCTTGAAATCGCCGCCGACATCATATCGGGAAACAAATCAGGCGTACACGCAAAAACCGGCGCCCCCAATGTCGCTAAAAACTGAGCGTTGGTTTTATCATAAGAAGGCGAGCCATCGTCGTTAAGTGCCAGTAAAACAATGAGTTGTACGCCACTTTCCGTGAGCTCCTGCATACGCGCGCGCATCTGGCGCACGTCGCCACCTTCGTACAAATCGGTAATCAGAATCAGGATGGTATCGTTTGGGCGACTGATAATTCCCTGGCAATAACGCATGGCAAGGTTAATATCCGTGCCGCCGCCGAGTTGTACGCCGAACAACAAATCAACCGGATCTTTTAGGTTTTCGGTCAAATCGGCAACAGCCGTATCAAACACCACCATTTGGGTTTTGATCGTTGGTATGGACGCCATTACCGCGCCGAAAATGCCGGAATAAACCACCGAAGTCCCCATAGAGCCGCTTTGGTCGAGGCACAACACGATGTCTTTCAGCGATTTGCGATTTTTTCGGCCATAACCAAAGCGTTGCTCTGGAATAATTGTTTTGTACTCCGGGATATAGTTTTTCAGGTTCTTGCGAATGGTCGTTCCCCAGTCCATTTCCCGCAAACTCGGCCTGCGATTCCGGATACTTTTATGCAAAGCGCCGGAAATTGCCTGCACTGTTTTTTGTTCTAATTTCTGCATCAAATCATCCACCACCTTTTGCACCACCCGGCGCGCGGTGTCGCGGGTTTTGGAAGGGATCATTTTGCCCAACTCCAGCAGGGTGGCCACCAATTGTACATCCGGTGTGGCTTGTTCGAGGATTTCCGGCTCAAACATCAATTTCCGTTGCAGCTCCGGTTGCTTAAGTGCATCACCCTGAATCACTTGAGCAACCGACTGTGGAAAATATCGGTGAATATCGCCCAACCAGCGCGCAATGCCTGGCTGGGAGCGTTCAGATCCGCCCTTGCCTTTTTCGGAAGGATAGTCGAACTTCTTTTTGCGTTCAAATTCATACAAAGCGCCTAAAGCGGCGTCCATGCCGGCCTCTTCGCCGGTAAGCCGCACGCCGGTACCATCCGCATCCTCACCGCCTAAGATCAGGCGCCAACGTTTCAAATGTTCATCCGTCATAGCGCAATCCGAGTAAACGGGCCGTCAGCGGCAATACTGAAAGACCCAGTTGGTGATTAAATGATGTGTCTGCCGTCAATTCGGAACGGTCGCCAAGTGCCACGCCGCGTTTTGCTTTTTCGCCCAATTGCCGCCGCTCGGCTGTTTCAAAATGCGAGAAGGTGCGCCGCAAAATAGGTAATGCATTGACAAACAGATCTTCCGACAATTCCGACACCCATTGATGGAGCAGGTTCCACAGCAAATCGTCGTACAACAAAATCATGCCGCTGCCTTTCAGAAAACCTTCCAACCAACCGGAAGTATATGCCGGATCGTTGCCAACCGACAAGGCGTAATGAAACTGACGAACGATTTCGCCGTGTTCCGTTTGATGCGCATCAAATAAAAGCCGACAACAGCAGCCCGAAATCACGGCCGGAATTTGGTCTTTTTGCGTAATTTTAAGCAAGGCTAAGTTCCACTGTTCCAATAAATCCGCATCGGCTAAGGTGCGCAGGGCGTCGTTGACCTTGCGCATCAATTCAAACATTTTTTGTGCCGTGGCTTCATCCAGGCCGTAACAGGCATTGGGTAGACCAATACAAATTCGAACCACCAAACCTTGTATTAAAATACCGACCGCCTCCATATCCGATTTGCGCACATTGCCATAACGACCAAGGTCAGCTAAAGGCAACACTGCCGTCATCAATTCCACAATATCAGACGAAACGGTGGCTAACTCATTGATATTCTTTAGTAACGCTTCAATTGCCGGAAACAACTCGGCCGGTATGGCCTGACTAATCAGACCTGACAATTCAGGTACTGACAGGCTGTTTTTTGATTTTTCAAGCAAAAACTGAGTCGCGGCGGCTTCCACGGTATTACCCCATATACCCATTTCAATGATGGAAATCAGCATTTCCGGACTCCAATTCAATTGCCAGGCCTCTTTGAAGGTGCCCTTTGTGCGTTTATAAACCGGTTGTGCCCATGGAATGCCCAAAATTTGTAAACGGTGGAGGAAAATCGAGGATTTTAGTCCGTTTTCTTCGCGTAAATTCAATTCTTTTTCTTTACCATTTGCCGTTAAAGGCAAGCGCAATTTACGCACCTGGGCTTCAAAATCGGCTTGCAAAGGCAGTTTTGGCAGATCATCGGGCACTTTCCCAAGGGCGTGGCCGACAATTAATTCCGTACGCACCAACTCAAGCAACACCGTATCGCCCATACACATCACGGTGGTAACGGCCTCGTTTAATTCCATCAAACCCGGCCGCGTCAAACCCCGCAAAGAGGCCAGCGATTCCGACAGCCGATAAGCTTCCAGCACATGCGCGGTCGAAATATCCATTTTTTTATCACGGAACAAGCGGGCCGTTTGGGCCAACCAGCGCGGCCCCAAATCACTTGGATGTTTCCACAAATGTCCGTACCAGCCGGGCGAATGAATGCCCGCGCCGTAACCGCTGGAAAAAGACAGCCGGTTATTCGTCCAGGGGATCCAGGTGGTACCGATCTTGATTTTGGGTTTGGGTAGTTTTTTCAGGATTTTGGCGTGCGCGGTTTCCGTTTTATCCAAATTAAGCAAAGCAGGTGCGTGCCAGGCGCCGCAAACCACCACGATTTGCTGATACATTTCATTTTGCGCAGTGCGCAGCATCCGCGCCATCCAGGCTTCCCGGTATTCGTTTTCAGGATCTAAGGCCGTTTCAATACCGGCTTCGCGCAGGTTTTGCATCATTAGCATAACCGCTTCAAAATGCGATTCAGCAGAATCCGCTAAGTATTTTTGCTCAAAATGATGTTCCCACCAAAGATCGGCGCTGTCATAACCGGCAATAGAGGCAAAATAACCGATGGGATCGCGCGGGCCGCTGCGTGCGATTTGAGCGATTTCCTCGACGGGCGCTTGATCCGATTCTATTGGTATTTGCGCAGTTTCTGGTGCTGCTTCCGGTGTCTCTTCCGGGGCAGCTTCCGGTTCCGAAAACTTCATTTGCCAATTAACAGCAAGCGGCAAATCCATCATCCGAACCGGAATTTTATGCTTGTTTGCGTAGGCAATGGCCTGCCATTCAGGAGAAAATTCGGAAAACGGGTAAAAAACCGCACGTGCAGGCAGGGCTTCGTCGTAGCACAACACCGAAGCGGGCGGCTTTAAGTCCGGCGAACCGATCCATTTTGTCACCGCATCCAACTCTGGCGGCCCTTCCACCAATAGCAAATCAGGCTGGAGTTTACGCAGCATTTCAAGCACGTTTTTCGCCGAGCCGACGCCGTGGTGCCGAATCCCAAGGATGGTAATGGCCATGACTAAAGCGTGATTTCTTTACAAGCCCGATATACGTCCTTCCAGTCTTCCCGTGTTTTGACCACGGTTTCTAAGTATTCATTCCAAACCACTTTGTCTTGCACCGGGTCTTTCACCACCGCGCCAATGAGGCCGGCTGCAAGGTCTTGCGCGTTCAATCGGCCGTCGCCAAAATGGGCGGCAAGCGCTACGCCGTTTGTTACCACCGAAATGGCCTCCGCCGTACTCATGGAACCCGTTGGCGATTTCAGTTTGGTTTTTCCATCGGCGGTTACGCCTGCGCGCAACTCCCTGAAAATGGTCACAATACGTTGAATTTCTTTTAAAACCGGGGCTTCCGCAGGCAATTTGTAGGTTTTTGCAAGGGAATTTGAGCGCTGTTGTACAATGTCCACTTCTTCCTGAATCGTGTCCGGCGTAGGCAAAATGACGGTGTTAAAACGCCGTTTCAAGGCGCCAGACAGTTCGTTTACACCTTTGTCGCGGTTATTCGCCGTAGCAATGACATTAAAACCCTCGGTTGCTTGTACCTCGATGTTTAATTCCGGCACCGGCAAAGTTTTTTCCGAAAGAATCGTGATGAGCGTGTCTTGTACGTCCGAGCCAATCCGTGTCAATTCCTCCATACGCGCAATTTTGCCATCGCGCATGGCCTTGAGCATAGGCGTCTCAACCAGGGCATTTTCAGACGGGCCTTCCGCCAACAAACGCGCATAGTTCCAGCCATAACGAATGGCTTCCTCACCCGTGCCAGCCGTGCCCTGGATCAGCAACGTTGAATCGCCGGAAATAGCGGCCGCAAGGTGTTCCGACACCCAGGATTTCGCCGTGCCTGGCAAACCATAAAGCAATAAAGCCCGGTCGGTGGTCAGCGTGGCTACTGCAATTTCCATTAAACGTTGACTGCCAATGTATTTGGGCGTGATTACGAATCCGTTTTTCAGTTTCCCGCCCAGCAAATAGGTCAAAACCGACCGCGGCGACATCAGCCAATTCGGCGGACGGTTGCCGCTGTCCTGCTTTTTAAGTTCATCCAATTCCTGGGCAAATTGGTCTTCTGCGTGTTGGCGTAAAACGGATTTCATATATGCGGTTGTTTAAAAAGTTATCGTTAAATGTAGGTTTTAGGCGGGTTATCCGTGTATTAAAATCAATGTTTATTCAAAATATGTTGAATCGTCTGGCGTAATTCCAGCAATCGAATTAAAGGCATAACCAATTGACTACGAATCACTTGTTGTTGCCATTCGCGGTTTTCCATGCGTGAAATTTCAAATAATTCATCAAGTACAACCGGATCAAAGTGCATACACAGCGAAAGGATTTTGGCAAATTCCTGGTTGTGGTACCCGCCCGGTACAGCCGTTGTAAAACATTTCAACATAAAGCGGCTAAACGGCTTCGACCAAGGTTCCGGCTGTTGAGCCAACACCTCCCGCAAATACGGCGGAATCACACCCTGCGATTTATTTAAAATGAATTTTTCCAACTCATCTGCCTGTAAAGCATTGAGCATGAAGTAGTTCGATTCGTCTACGCCGAACTCCCGCGTATATGCCTGCACAGCCTTGCGGTAGCGTGTACGCGCAAGCGCTTGCGCGAGTTGGTGCAGCAAGGGTAAATTTACCTTCTTTTGAATCGGCTCCGTTTTTTGCAACAATGCTAATATATCCGCCCAGGACATGTCCTGAAATACCTGTTCCCAGGCGCTGGGGTGCAAACACCGCAGCAACTCGCAAAACCAAAATTCAGGATCCGAAACACCCGGCAAGGGGCTTACATTGTCGAAGCAGAACTGATCACACATCTGCTTGCTATTCAAGAGATTATCCTCTTTTTGTGGAATTTGCAAGGTGATTTTATTGCGCAGGCCCAGCATTTGTTTTTGCGTCACCGCATACGCCTTTAATTGTCTCGTAATGTCCTGAAACAGGGTGGAATGCGGGCTTGACAACAGGATTTCACTCAACAAGCGCCGAATTTCAATTTGAGCAGCCTTACCGGTTTCTTTCGGCGGCGGTAATTGTTCGTACAGTATTTCAAGAAATGCCGTCTCTGCTGCATTGGGTTGCGCTTGAAAAATACGAATCAATTCCTTGCGTTCGCGGGCGTTGGTTTCTGTTTCCATTGCCTCTTTAAACCATTGCAGCGCCTGAACCGGGTCGGTATTGCGCAAATCGCTCAACAGCTGGCGGCGCTCGGCGTTGGTTCCTTCCTGCCAAATTTGTTCAGGATTTGTCAAAGCCAAATATTTCCAGGCCGGGTTAAACTGCTGTAGCCACAGCCCCCTTGCGCCAACGACCTCTCGAAGTGGCATTCGCAAGCGTTTAAAAGGCGCCAAGGTGGCCAACTGCAGCACTTGAACCAGAAATTCGGGCGGCAAAACCCAGCATTTTTGCGCAATTTTTTCAAACACCCAAGCCAACAACTCCGGGTGGCGGCTTTCCTCCCGCAACAGTTCCGGCATTAAAACCCGTAAAGCGGCTGGGATTTCCGGTTTTGTTTCTTCTTCAGCCTGTCCTAAAGACGGAATCGGCGTATCCGCTGGCAATTTTCCCGCTTTTTCATACATGTATGTGAGCGCGGCGGCCTTGTAAAAATACGCTTCGGGATCGGCGGGATCAGCGTGTGAAAGCACCGGGCGCAGCGCTTCCGGCAGCAGGTTCTCCTGCAATCGGGCTTTATCCGTGCCCAACAAGGCCATTTTTACCAATTCTTTCCAGGCGCTCATATTCCGCTTAATTATTTGTTATACAATACTTTATAAACATTTCCCACAAATATTCCCAAAGGAAATGCTTCCTTTCCCCGTCGCAACAGCCACATATCGCAAGATCTGCCACCAGAAATCGCCAGTAACTGCCAAACCTGTTCCGCGTTGTATCCGCCCGCAAGCGCGACAAAGCGGTTTTCCTGATCCTTCAAAAACCATTTATCCTTGTCTTTTACCAAAACGAGTTGCCCCAAAAACTGCGGAATATCGTCTGCCCAGGGAGACAAAGCAACAGTTTCAGCCAATTCTGTTTGTGCGGCCGTCCAGTTTGCAAGAGGCTCAGTATGAAGGTTTTGCGCCTGACTCACGCCTCGACTTTTAAACTGTGCACGCAAGGGATAATTAGACGGGTAATAAACTAAACTCGCGCGCAACGGCACGCCAATGGGGAAAAAATCGTCGGCCGGATTAAACGGCGTCACAAAATCCATGATAAGCGCCGTTTTGCCGCTTTGCAAACCGTACAGCCAAGTGCGGTGCATGGTGGTTACATCGTCGTCCAGTTGTTCGGTTATTTTGCCGAGTGGCAGCCAGTCGTCTTCAATACTTTTGAGCGATGGGTCGTCCAGTAAATCCTTTTTGGCATACGTCCATCCGATCAGGCTGCGGATTTGTTCCTGTTCAGGTATTTCTAATTGCGCTATGTTTCGGAAAGCATCAAGCAACAACCAGATTTTTGTCGCGTTTTCAAAGGCCGTTTCATGCCAATTTTGGTCGCTTATATAATTGATTTTGTTGAAGTTGCGCACCCAATTGGCCAAACCGCCTGCCTTGGCGTCAATCATGCGGCGCACGGTTTTATCATAGAACGCGGCGCCTTTTTCGGGCACAGATAAAATACCGGTGCGCAACAAATCGCGCAGCATCAATTCTAATTCCGCTGCGCCCGCTTGCACTAAGGCCATACGGTTATCTGCGCGTTTTGCCTTGTCTTTGGCGCGTTTTTCGGCCGCTTTGTCAGGAATTTCTGTGTTTTCAACAGCATCTGATTCGGTCGCATTTTCGGCTTTTTGCCGGCGTTTGCCAATCCAATCGGCTACCCAATCGGGTTCTTTCGCGTTTTTAAAACTATCCGGACTGGAAACGAGCAAAAACATTAGGCCAATGCCGTGTTTGCAGGGAAATTTTCGGCTTGGGCAACTGCATTTAAACGCCACGACTTCCAAATCAACCTGCGTGCGGTACGGATCCTTGCCAGATCCTTGTACTTCGCCCCACAAAACCCGTTCGTTCATGCTGAAAGACAACCACTTACGCGCATTGGCCAAGTCGCGACCCGCCTTCAAAGAAGCGGCGTCGGGCGCGAGTTGGGCAACCTGTTCTGCGGTAAAATGGTTCATCGATGTTATTTTTACGGCGACAAGGTAAGATCATGCCGAGAAATTATACAAATAATTTGTTTTAATTTTTTGAAAATATTTCAATTTAACTACAAATTAAGGCAAACATTCATGCTTAGTGTGAATATTATTCTCACGCAAAGACGCTAAGGCGCTAAGGTGGACAACCCCTGGTATCGCAAATGACTAATGAAAACCCAGCCGAACGCAACCTTTGCGGCT
>JBAXTB010000264.1:0-8116 GCA_037130425.1 Bacteroidota bacterium | reverse complement strand
TGAGACAAAAAACAAGGGCAAGTACGGGAAATTTCATAGGTAAGATTTTAGATAACAGCGTTGGATGTCGGTTTTCAAAAAAACAACCGAGACAGCGAAGGTATGGTAAATCTTAATAATTGATCTCTTTCGATTTTCCGATCTCAAACTTCACTTTTGTGCCCATGCCGGTGGTAATGTAACCAGACACATCTTCTTCCCTTATTTCACTCCCAACTCGGTATGCGATACGGACGGCCCCGTCGCCTTGAATCGGAATCCAGGCATTTCGGCTTTCATGCGCTTCCAATGCGGCATATTTGATCGGCGTTGGTCCGCCAAGTATCGTGAGGTCTTCAATGCGTTGCCCGGTTTCGTTCAAAAATGAGATACGCATGGTGTTCATTAAAATCGTAACGAAATAAAAATAAAGCAGGGCAACCGGAATGTTGAGCAGCATCAAACCGATCGTTTTGGCGTAGGTTCGACTATTGGAATTGTCGGTAAATACCTTTCTAATTAGCAGTGCGACAATTACCAAATTGATAATCCCGGCAACGAAAATAAATAGCAAAGAGGCCGGGAAAATATCCGAAGAGCCAGTTAAGTAATAGTATAACAGTAAAATAGTACCGATCAGAAATGACCATAACGCGGTTTGGGTACCGCTTCTTTGGATAGATGTCATAAAAAGAAGTAATTTTGGTTAACGATAGCCAATATCATCTATTAATGCGATTTGACTTTTCATAAAATTACCCGTGCCCCGCCCTACCAGTCTGTTTTTTTCGTCGAACTATGATGGGTATGGGATAAACATGTTTTTGACTTGAATTTTAATTCCCTCACCGCGTGCAAGAGTACTCCTATGACCATCTGTAGCATTTGAATGTTGAACGAAATCGTATGCACTTCTACCTTGCTCTTAGGGTTTGAAACTTTGTAGAGCAAGTATAGCTAAGTTATTAGCCATTTAATAAATAGAGCAGACGCATCAAATACATCGGGTTTAGGATGATTTGACACGGCTGCTCAGGGAAACAATTGGGTTTAATGGCAGTGGGGTGTAACGGGAATTGGGGAATAGATAATTAGGGTTATGGTAATTTGGGGTTCAGCAATGAATTGGGTAAAATGGCCTTCATTTGGTCTTTTTGGGGCCAGGTTATTGGGTTTTCATGTAAATTGGGGGTGTTTTTTGATAATGTAGTTTCATTTGGTTTGGCCTATGGCCGAGTTATTCAACTCCTGTTCAGGTATTTATTGATGGCTTCTGTTCGGTTGTTCACTTGAAGTTTTTTGTAAATATTGTGGGCATGAATTTTAACGGTGCCTTCCGCAATGGTTTTAGTAGGGTCGTTTTCATGTTGAATCATTCCGGAAATTTCCTTGTACAAGTACCCTTTAGATAGCAATTCAAGGATTTTGGTTTCTTTCGGACTAAGTTGTTGTACTAACACCGAATCCGTGGGTTTTCGGTAAAAACTGGCAATTACCTTTCGCGCAATGCCTTCGCTCATCGGTGCTCCTCCCCTGTGAAATTCATCGAGCAAATCAATCAATTTGCGTGGTATATCACCTTTTTGGATATAGGCGCCTGCACCGACTTTCAATGCTTCAAAGACCTTGTCGTCGTCAGGTTGGCCTGTAATGACCAAAAACTTCAACTCTGGGCATACTAATTTCAGGCGAAGCATACATTCAATGCCGTCTATATCTGATTTGTCCAAACCTAAATCCATAATTACGATTTCCGGTTTTTCAAACGGAATATTCGATAGCGCGTTTTCGGCCAGATCATAGCGGCTAATACATTTAAACTGGGGTGCGTCGCTTAGTTCGGACAGTAACCATTCCTGAAATTCCGGGTCGTCTTCAACGATACTGATTTTGATAGGTTCCATGGGCGGGTGCTGATTAGGTGTTGAATGCGTTTGATAGTACAAAGTTGCAGTATTTAAAATTGATTGTCAATATAACGAAAGTTTAGTCTGATAATCAACTATTTACACGTGAGTTAGCGGCGAACGAATCGTAGTAGTCATACCAAGGTCGTCTTCATTTCGCTCCCACTGTATACTGCCACCAACCGATTGCATCCGTTTTGCGGTGGTTCGAAGCCCCTTGCCGCTGCCAATTTTTTGATCAGGATCAAAACCGCTGCCGTTGTCGCGAAGTCTGAGCGTCAATTCCGAATCGACTGTGGCGTCAAGCCATACTTCCGTAGCGCCGGAATGTTTGAGGATATTGTTCAAACATTCTTTAACGGTAAGCATGAGGCTGTGCCGATATTGACCGCTCAGATTCAAACCCGGACATTCGTCGGGCATTCTAATATGGGCGATCAAACTATTATCGTCGAGGAAGGTGCGCGTGTATTGTCGAAGGTAACTAAGCAAACTATCAAGCGAGTCATTTTGCGTGTCCATAGCCCAAATAATACCGCGCATATTTCCAATCAGCCCGATTGAAATTTGAGATACCCTGTTCATGATCGTTTTTAGTTCATCAGGAGCATTAATTTTTTTAGCACGCTCGCTGGCAAGTCGAATGGTTGACAGACCGCCACCCAGTTCATCGTGCATTTCATCGGCAATACGGTTGCGTTCCAATTGGAGTGCTAATTCGTTTTCAAGCAACAATTGTTTACGGTCGGCTTCCATTTGCTGGCGTTCAAGTTCCATCTGTTGTACACGCAAGCGGTATCTGTAATAAAAAGCGGTTCCAAACCCGACAAGACCGAGCACAAGACCGATAATAAAGAGCCGGAACCACCAGGTTTCCCAATATGGCGGCCGTATAATAATATCCAGGTTATGCGGTATTTTTTGCCAAATCCCTTCAGTATTGCAAGCCGTAAATCCAAAGCGATATTTACCCGGAGCCAGATTGGCATAGGTGATAAAATTTTGTGTTCCGAGTTCTACAGTATCTGCTTTGCCGCCATTTCGGCTAAGCCAAACCCTAAATTTATTCAGTTCCGGGTCGGTGTATTCCATTGCGGCTAATTCAAAACGCAGGGTGTTCTCGTCATAGGGCAACACTATACGTTTAGCCATGTCTATGTTCATTGTATCCTGTTTCCAAAGCTGGTCGTGAATTTTCAAACTGATCAAAGCGAGTTGCGGCGCCGTGCCGATGTCTTCAAGGGAATCAGGGTAAAATACATCAATACCTTTTGTGCTGCCAAACCATATTTCACCGTTCTGACTCATCAGGCTTGCACCAGGGTTGTACTCATTACTAGTCAAGCCATTACGCACCGTAAATTGTTTAAATTGGCTCCCCATCGGATTTTCAGGCTGATATTTTACAATGCCGTGGTTCGTACTTAGCCAAAGCGCTCCTTTTTTATCCGGCACAATGGCATAAATGTATTGATTCGGAAGTCCGTCGCGTTCCGTAATCAAAGAGTCATACCAAACACCGTTTGTTTCCCATATTTTAAGCAAACCTTTGTTCATGCCGACCCAAACTACATTCCTTACGGTATCTTCTACGATATGATTGACAAGTCCGGAATACCGGGATTCAAACAGTTTCCTTGAAGTGTTCTCTCCTGCGAACTGCCAGCATTGGATTTTTTCTTTCACATTCGCTGTCCAAAGTCGACAGTGTTTGCCAAAACTAATTTTCAAAACGCCATCGGCTACGGAATTCAATTGTTTTCTGGATGCGCCGTCGCCAGAAACCCAATACAACTCCTTATCTGTGCCGACCAACAAATCCCTTGATATATTCCCGGTCATATCGTAAAATATCAGATCCGGATCGTTCCAAACCATATTGAACTGATCCGTTTTAAAATCATAAGTACCTAAACCGGCATTAGACAGTAGCCATGCCTTGGACCCCGAATATTTGCTGAATTTTGAATATGGCCACAACTGAACTCGTTTCAATTGTTGGCCATAAGCATCAAGTAACGCACCCTCTCCCTTTGCATTCAGGCAAACAACTTGATTCGGAGACGGCTCGTATAACTGCACAATGTTCTTCATTCCGGATTTTAAGTTTATCTGACAATTCTGGAATAAAGGCTTGTCTATCAATTTATTATGAAGCACGCCAAGACCTTTTATGGAACGCCACAGTACATGTTGGTCATCCAAAGAGACAAAAACAGCGTCGATTAAATCGGTCGGATCCGACTCGGAGGCAAGGCGGCTAAACGTTCCATTGGCAATGTCAAACGTGTAAATAAGGCCTTCGTCTGAAACAATCCACAAAGCGGATTCACTTTTTTTATACACGCGCCGAAGGCTTTTACCGCTCGTCGGCAGGGAAAAGCGGAAACCCTTAACGCAGTTTTCTTGCAACTTTAACAATCCTCTACTAGTGGCCGCCCAAACCGTTCCGTCACGCATGATGACCGAAGAGCGTATGGTGAGGGCCGGAATAATTCTTCCATTATTGGTTTGATCGAACGAAAACAGGGTATCCCTTGAAAACACTTGCAAAGATTCCGTGTAATGAATTACTTCCATGCCTTTGCCGAGATCCCAGAAACCGTTAATCAGGCGTTTTACCTTGCCATCTTCGGTGCATTCAATGTTACAGCGACCAGGCTTAAGCGAATGTAAATATTGTCTCGAACTACTACTATAAGGGTTTTTTGTATCAAATCGAAACAACTGATCTGCTGCCCCTACCCAAAGGAAGCGCTTGGCTTCCATTAAAAAAGCATAATGCGTCTCGGAATCTCCCTGATTATAAGGCTTACCGTCGAAGAAAAAATGCTCAAAGCGGGCTGTTTTGCGTCGGAAACAATTGAGCGCTGATTCGGTAGTAAACCAAACGTCTCCATTAAGATCTTCAAAAAACGAACTTTGAATGTTCAATCCGAATACTGATCCGGTAATATCTGAATTGGAGGGTCTGAATACCTGAACGGAAGTGCCATTGTAAATATTTAGACCATCCAGGGAACTGATCCAAACCCAACCATAAGAATCCTTTACGATGTATTCGTTGTTGGTCAGTGACAAACCTTTTTCGCCGTTTATTTTTACTGTATTCAGGAGGGTTTCCTGGGCTTGTATTCGGATCAAAGATGATGATAATACAAACAGGATAACCGACATAAACAGCGTTGGCCACATGTTTATGCCGGTTATCCGAATGAAATCTGACATTTCAGTCTTGCGTTTAATCATTTTTAAAATGCAGCCCTTTACTAAGGGCGATTGCGCCGAAAATACTCAGTATAAGCAATATAATCAAAAGCAGAATATAAGGCCAAAGTCTTTTACGGAAAACCGGTGCAGGCTCCTTGTCTACATGTCCGCTTTCAATTAATTTATGGTGCAAGGCAAGCATATCGATGTTGTTGGAAACACAATCGCAAGAAGGTTGCCCCCCGATTGAATCATCGAATTTGGGCGATAAACTATGCGTTACCGGCGCTATACCGGAAGCCGGAGCGGGTGCGGAAGCCGCCACCACTAATGGGTCGTTGCCCATATCGCGCCATATCGGCGGGCAGGCAGGGCCGAGCATATAGGAAATTGCCGGTCGATTGGCTTCGGTTGCCGACAAGGTAGGTTCAGGCCCCGGATACATTCGAAGCGTTCTGAATCTTTCAAATCCGTTTTCCGTGCGCAAGGTAAAAGTCGCCCTTGCAAGCATGAGGCCCCGGTCGCTGTCATTAATGTACACCGGGCTGCTTGAAGCACTGGAAGGTTGAACAGGATGGAAGTATTTACCGTTATTAGGGTCTTTTCTATAAAAGGAATTAGAAGTCGGTGCTGCAAAATACAAAAACGTGGCAATGTCAATAAAGACGTAATCAAATTCACGAGTGTTTTGATAATGCTGTATAGTATCAAAAGCACTAATCACGCTTAGTTCTTTAATTACCGGGCGAGAAGCAGTACCGGGGATTGCCGGAACGGTTTCCGCATCTGTGAAACCGATGGCATCCGGCGCGCCGCCTGCGCTCGGCGGGATCCAGTCGACCAATAAAACTTTTATGGAGTCATTAAACCCTCCTGGGCTGATACGTTTCATTTGAAAACACAAGCCTGCAATATTTGCTTCAGAGGCGTTTGGTTTGTTTAAGTACTGTTTTTTTAAAAGCAAATAATCTGCATAGGAGTAAAAACCGACAATATGTCGAACGGATGATTCTGATGCTGCCATTGATTCAAATTCTTTGAGTGAAATATTTCTTGTTCAGACGAAAGGGGGATATCGGGATTAAAGAATGAATGCAAAACTATATATTGTACTTCAAAGCGTACATTAAACTTTTGTTTAGAAAAAAAGGAACACGCAGAATAATTTCAATAATACCATTTTTATTTTGTCGTGTATGTTATACACAACAAATTTGTATAAAATAAATTCCCGGCAGTGGGAGTTACTGCCGGGAAAACCGAAGGATTATACAAAATATCTAAATGTGAGGGCATTTAAGAACACAACTAAACGTTTGACTTTTTTAAGCCCAAATTAGCACCTTTGTTAAAAATATCCTCCGCAATTCTCATACCCAACGGCACGCCTCCAACAAAACGGTTAAGATCCGGGGTTTCGCTCGACCCGGTGGTCGCAAACCCGTCAAACACCCAATGAACGCCGAGGAATACACGGCTGCGGCTATTTTCTATCATCATTTGCCATAGTCCATCTTGGAAGTTCCGCACATGGCGCGGGCGAACAGTTCCCTTATTGTCCACATTTACACCATCGAATTCCTCAGAAACTAAGCTCAGATCCTTAAATAGTTGGTCAGTATTCGGACCTGCATCACCATAAAACAAGCGTGTAATATGCAGTGCAGCCGCTCCGAAAGTTGCATGACCGGAAGGATAAGCCGGAAATGGGGGCGTAAAATTCTTTTTACCCGGTTCATTTGTTTTAGGGCCGCCCAATGGTAACCAGCCAGTGTCGCATGCATTCGAAATGTTATTGCTTGCAACGCCCTGAGGCCCCATAGAGGCATCGTGTTCGCGGATTGCCACCACCGGACGCCAATAGTTGTATTTGTACTTGTCGGCCCAGGCAAGGATACCGGCATCCGCCATCGCGACATTAACCAAGGCAAACAAACGGGCATTCTTCGCTTGTGTATTTCCCTGTTTGGCAGCTACAATTCGTACAATCTGGTTGTAAAGCCGCGGTGGGGTACCGAGCTTCATTGCTCCATCATAGCCCCAGAAAATGCCCTTGAGGGTTTCATCAACTGTACGCTTGGTTACTGAGGCTGGAAGCGTGCCCATTAATTCAGGAGCAATGCCCTTTCCGCGTACTTCGTTAAGCGCGTCCATATATTCAGTAGAACTTGGGTCGGCCAGTGGCGGTGCGTCAAGGCTGTGACGGCTTGCAACAGAGAAACATTTAGCGTTTTTCCCGTAAAACGGCGCATGATAAGGTTGCGTTGGATTATCCGGATCTTTGCGGTGAGTACCGTGCGTAAGCGGGGCCACATAAACAGCGCCTGTTTTACCATCTATTTCGCTTACATCTGGGTCGTCTCCCCGATCCGAAAGGATCAGGTCAGCTACCAATTCGCCAAATGCCAAGCCGCGCGGCACACTCGGTCCGGTAAGCGACGATACAAAACTCTGGTATTTTTTATTGATCTCTTTTGCCAAACTTGGGTGCAAACAGAGCAAAGTGCGCCGCGCAGCAGCAGCAACAGCCGCTTCCGGCATCGCCTGACCTACAAGGGGTCTAACTGGGGCAGGGGGCGATGTGGTTGACGTAAGGTAAGGAGGTAGATCGGCCGGGTTGCCGGAAGCGCCTGCAAAAGCCTCATACATGGCCAAATGCACAATTGCGAGCGCCCGTGCGCTTAAGGGTGGTCCGAGTACACCCGCATCTTGTCCGGTGGTATGACTGTCGCGGTTCGCATCAAGCGCAACTTCATTCCAAAAAAGAATAGCATCCATTTATTAAATGTTTTTAGTGAATTTAATAAACCAAAGATACCGGCTTGTTTTCGAATGCCGCGCTAAACAAATGTTTACCCCTAAACCATACTGGATACGGAACCAACTTTTGATCCAATATCATTCGTGATTTCCTACCGTTAAAATACCATTCTTTTGTGAGGTTTAAAGTATAATTTCCACCAACCCCTCCCTCAATGTTTCCAAAACATACTCAATTTCTGCTTTCGTAACCACCAGCG
>JBAXTB010000263.1:0-8192 GCA_037130425.1 Bacteroidota bacterium | reverse complement strand
TGTCACCTCCTCCTTTGGTCGGAGATGACACCTCAAAACAGGAATCTTTAACACATTGACAACCAAATAAATATAACATAATTCATTACGCATGAAAAACATTACAGTGATCGGCGGCGGAACAATGGGGAACGGCATCGCGCACGTATTTGCCCAATTCGGGTACAACGTAACCCTGGTAGACGTGGCGCAAACCGCCCTTGATAAGGCCATGATGAGCATTGCGGGCAACCTCGACCGGCAAATCAAAAAAGGAACCCTGACCGAAGATGAAAAAGCAGCCACCCTGGCGCGGATTCAAGCGGTAACGGACTTGCAAACAGGCGTTGCTTCCGCTGATTTAGTGGTGGAAGCCGCCACGGAAAATGTGACCCTGAAATTGAAAATCTTTGCCGATATGGATCAGTTTGCCCCGTCAAACGCCATTTTGGCCACCAATACTTCCAGCATCAGCATCACGCGCATTGCTGCCGCTACCCAGCGCCCCAAACAAGTGATCGGGATGCACTTTATGAACCCGGTTCCGGTGATGAAATTGGTGGAGGTTATTCGCGGATACGCCACGTCCGACGAAGTGACTGAAACGATCATGGATCTGTCTAAGAAATTAGAAAAAACGCCGGTGGAAGTAAACGATTACCCCGGATTTGTAGCCAACCGCATCCTCATGCCGATGATAAATGAAGCCATTTACACCTTATATGAAGGCGTGAGCGGCGTTTCTGAAATCGACACCGTGATGAAACTCGGTATGGCGCACCCGATGGGACCCTTGCAATTGGCTGATTTTATTGGGCTGGACGTTTGTTTATCCATCATGCGCGTGCTGCAAGATGGTTTCGGCAACCCAAAATATGCGCCTTGCCCCTTGTTGGTCAACATGGTAACGGCCGGCAAACTCGGCGTCAAATCAGGTGAAGGGTTTTATGCCTACACACCAGGTTCGAAAGAATTAGTGGTGGCGCCGCGTTTTGCGTAATTAGAACATGATGGAGGAAGAACAATTGAATATCCCCGCCAACAAACCGTTTCGCTCCGGTTTTGTCAACATCATTGGAAGGCCCAATGCCGGTAAATCAACGCTGATGAACGCGCTGGTTGGCGAACGCATGAGCATTATTACCCACAAACCTCAAACGACCCGGCACCGCATCATCGGCATCCTCACGGGCGACGATTTTCAGATCGTGTTTTCCGACACGCCCGGCTACGTCAAAAAGCCCTCGTACAAGATGCACACGGCCATGAATCGCTTCGTGGAAGGCACCGTGGAAGACGCCGACCTCATGCTGTTCGTGTTTGACCTGACGGAAGAATTAGAAGACGACAATCCTGTGATTGACGTATTGAAAAAAGCGCAGTCGCCTATCTTGTTGATTCTCAATAAAAAAGACTTGGTGGCCGATCAACGCCAACAAGATGCCGGCAACTGGTGGCGCAAACGCATCAACTTTGCCGATACCTTAGTTATTTCGGCCATGAAAAGCCCGGAAGCCAATATGGTGCGCGAAAAAATCGTCAGCCTGCTGCCTGAAGGCCCGCCTTATTACCCGCCGGATCAGCTCACGGACCGCCCGGAGCGTTTTTTTGTCGGTGAAATCATCCGCGAAAAAATCTTCATGCTGTACTCCGACGAAATCCCGTATTCCTGCGAGGTTTCAGTGGAAGAATACAAAGACTCCACGACCACCAGCGGTGCAGCCATTGCGCGCATCAATGCCACGATTTACGTCATGCGGGAAACCCAAAAGGCGATTATTTTGGGCAAAGGCGGCGAATCCATCAAAAAAGTCGGCACCATGGCCCGCATGGATATTGAGCGTTTTGTGGAAACCAAGGTATTTCTTGATCTCACGGTGAAGGTGCGCGATAACTGGCGGGACGACGAGCGGGCTTTGCAGCGCATGGGGTATTTGTAGACGGGAGACGGTGGACGGGAGACGGTGGACGGGAGACGGTGGACGGTGGACGGGAGACGGTGTGGTTCGGGCTTGATATTGGATATTTGAATATGATCTTGCTATTAAATTTGGTTTTGACCTTTTTTTTGAAAATTTAAGTTCAACAACAAATCCAAAATCAAATTTAAACCCAATCTTAAGCCCGAAGCACACCGTCCACCGTCTCCCGTCAACCGTCAACCGTCCACCGTCCACCGTCTCCCGTCCACCGCCTCCCGTCTCCCGTCCACCGTCCGCTTGTTGTGGATAAAAAAAACGCCGCGCTGAAAAGCGCGGCGTTTTTTTTATCCACAACAAGCGGAAACTACTTGCCGCCCTTCGCAGCAGGCATTTCTTTGCCTTTTACTTCGCCTGAAATTTCGAGGAACGTTTCCGTTGGGATGGTGTTTGCCGTAACCGTTACGCGTTTGCTTTGTGCGCCTGGTTTGCCTTTGGAATTGAACTCTACTTTAATATCGCTGGTGCCGCCCGGAGGAACCGGCTCTTTCGGCCAGGTTGGAACCGTGCAACCGCAAGAACCTTTTGCATTGCTGATAATCAGCGGTTCGTTGCCTGTATTTCTGAATTTGAAAATGTGTTTTACGATTTCTCCTTCATCGCAAGTGCCGAAATTGAATTTCTCCTGCTCATACTGAATCGTAGTAGTTGGGCCGGTTGGCGCCTGCGTAGCCGTTACGTTCGTACCAGGGATATTGCCAACTTGATTGGCTGATTGAGTGCCTGTAATAGCCGAAGATGCGGCAGTTTCGCGTATTCTTGCGTTTTCTGCTTTGCCGAACCAATTTTTAAAACCGCCACCGAATAAGTTGGCGATGAGGAGGATTGCCAGCAACCCCAAGAGGCCGATCTGGACTTGTTTACTTCTTTCCATGTCTGAAATTAAAGATGGTGGTTGAAAAATTGACGTTGTTTTGGTCGCGTTTGCCGGGGTTGCACAAAATTACGCTATTTCATATTGGGGTATCCGGCCCTTTTATCGGTTTGCAAATGATTAACACAGCGCGAAGTTAAGAAAATAAGATTTTTTAGCGCTAACATTGCACGTACATTTGGTTTTGCTTATTGTTGCATTCAAAAAAAATCTGTTATGTTCTCACAACTCAAATCATTTCTCATGCGCGGCAACGTACTCGATCTTGCCGTGGGTGTCATCATCGGTGGCGCATTTGGTAAAATCGTTTCCGCCTTGGTTGACAAAATGCTCATGCCTTTAATTGGCGGGATCATGGGCGGTCTTAACTTCAGTACTCTTTCGTTTGATGTTGCAGGCACCGCTGTAGGGTATGGCGCTTTCGTACAATCTATCGTTGATTTTTTATTGATTGGTGTAGCCTTGTTTGTGCTGCTGCGCCTTGCCGGACAAAAGGCAGGCCCGCCTGAGCCGACGCCGAGCGAAGCTTTGCTGATGGAAATTCGAGACTTGCTGAAGGAGCAAAAGGATTAGGTGGTGGTGGACGGGAGACGGTGGACGGTGGACGGGAGACGGTGTGGCTTCGGGTTTGAGATTGGGTTTGAATTTTTAGTTTGATATTGTCATTGAATTTGAATTTGAACTTGAACTTTGGATTTTTTCGAATTAAAGCCGGCATTAAAATTTCAAAGAATTGAATTTTAATAAATTAGCGGCTGTAAAGTTAGGCGTGTACGAAGGATTTATTTTTGCTCGCTATGTCCATTATTACCTGAAAAACCCAGCCCAACGCTTGTCATGTCGTAACGCGGTGGAGACAACTACACAAGCCCGGCTAAGCGGAAATATTTGCAAGGCACCCGAAAAATCTTGGTTTGTATAGTAGCCTCCGTAAACCACGGCATGACAAGTGTCAGGCTTGGTATCTTTAAAATGGTAAGATGATCCGAAAAGCGTTGTTTGAAAATCCTTCGTACACCTGGCTGTAAAGTTCAAAATTAATTCAAATTCAAGATCAAGATCAAAACCAAATTCAAGATCAAGATCAAAACCAAATTCAAATTCAACGACAATATCAAACTAAAAATTCAAACCCAATCTCAAACCCGAAGCCCCCGTCCACCGTCCACCGTCTCCCGTCCCCCGTCTCCCGTCCACCCTCAACCAACCCTAATCCCCCGCTGAAACACCTGCCCGCCCGCCTGCAACCGGTACTGATACTCCCCGGCGCTCAAATACCAGTCGGAAGCCCGGAAGTTAAACGTGTGACTGCCGATCGGCTTGAATTCATTGACTAAAGTGCGCAGCGTATGTCCCGCAGTATCAAGGATTTGCAAGCGTACCGGGCCTTCTTGTTTCAACGCGTATTTGATCTCAATCACGCCGGGCATGGCCAAACTTGGGTTATGCCCCAACAAAGTGCATTTGTTGTTATCGCCAAGCGATGGTGTGGCCGCCGGCACCAAACCCGTAATGCGCGGATTATCCTGACCCATCACAAAATTTACAATATTGGGGTCGGTTCCAAGCCAATCTTGCAAAATACTTGAATAAACAGTTCGGAAATCAACGCTAAATACCGGATCGCCGTAAGGATCGGGGCTGCTCAGATCCTGATATTGTCCGGTAAATCCGTTTCCGATGCCGCCGCCGAATAACATCATGGGCGTTCCCCAGCCGTGGTCGGTGCCGTTGGAGGCATTTTCATAAATGGTGCGACCAAATTCAGAGAAGGTCATACCCAACACTTTTTGCTCCAGTCCGCTGTTTCCAAAAGAAAGATCATCGTAAAACGCGCGTACCGCATTAGCCACTTTCCCAAGCAAATCCTTATGATAATCAAGTTGTTGCGCGTGCGTGTCAAAACCGCCGATGGACACCATATATACTTTGGTGCCTAAATTGCCTTTGATCAGGCGGGCTACAATGGCGAGTTGTTCCGCTAAATAATTATCGGTAGGGTAATCAATCTGGTTTTTACCCCTTGAATAAGAATCTTTGATGGTTTTAGCATAGCGGAATGCAGAATTAGCCGTTTGGCGCAGGAATGCCAGTTCCAATTCGCGCGGGGTATTTCCAAGCGTCGCAGTGTCGTAAAGTTGACCCGTTTGCGCAATTTGGTAAAACTCCTGCGGACTGCTTACCGCCAGCGCCATATTGGCTTCATCCGATTTGAAAACCAAATTGGTTTGAACGCCAATTTGCAAGGCTGGCGGAACCGTAGGCGGCGCTTCCAAAAACGCGGCATATTCGTTATCTAAAAAACGACCCATCCAGCCGGTGTTCACCACTGTTTCAGAATCGCTGCCCGAAGCAATGATGTCGTAAGAGCGGAAGTGGCTGTAATTCGGTTCCGGATATCCCACATTGAAGATGATCTTCATCATGCCGTTTTCCCAAAGCGGTTGTAACGCATTGGTAGACAAGGGCATACCGTATTGATTGCTCAAGGCCCACAGGTTATTGTCCGGAATGGCGAGGGTAGGGCGGAGGTTGTAATAATTGGAATTTCCCCGTTCTATAATGGTATTCAAGCCGTCATTGCCGCCGTCAAAGCGTATGAGCACGAGGATACGGTCGTTGCCGCCGCCGGCTAAGGAGGCCATGATGGGTGTGGGTAAAAACGCACTGATGGGTAAATTTCCCAACAACAAACTGCCCGCGCCCATCAGACCGGTCATGGATAGAAAATCGCGGCGAGACCACAGATTATGATCCTTTGCATGGGCGTTTTGATCGTTTAATGTGGCGCCCGGCCGTTGTTTATTTTTATGTTGCATAACGAATATTCAGATTGAAACTGGACGGACTAAGTAAGTTGGAACTCAGGCAATTTGACCAAATAATACAGCAAATTGACGATCTGATACGGCGCTTCGTTCCAGTACAGGTTCCAGGTGCCGTCCTGGTAATAGTTTTCCGGAATGCCTGCTTTGAAATTGATGATAGCAGATTGTAAATGAATAGGTTCCAGTGTTTGGCCGGTGAAAAAGTCGACCAAGGCGCTGGTAATGAGTCCCGGATCGTTGCTGTCGTTTGTCAATGCCTGGGCGAGGCTGCGCAGGTTTTCCTTCAGGGTATCGTTTTGCGTCAAAAAATAAGACGTGACGGAACTGAAATTCCAACGGGAGGCCAAGGTGCTTTCATTAATCCAGGCATGATAACCCGGCCAACCGGCTACATTCGGCGGATTGAACATTTCCTGGCCAAGCAAATAGGTCCAATAACCGATGGCGTCCCACCAATTGTCGGGCAGCGGCCCTGCCGTATCAGCGCCCGCCATTTTCAGGATCGGAATAAGCGTTTCCACAGGGTTTTTGATCCGCGCACTGATGATGCGTTCGTCAAAAAAATGCTCGCTCTTGTATAGCGTTTTCAGCGTCGGAAGCAATTCCCAGTTGTTGCTTTTCAATTCGTCGGCCAGGCCGGCAACTACGGTCGGATCAATCGCCTGATAAACGAAATTTTTATAAATTTTGCCGCTGATGAATTTTGAAACCTGTTCGGAACGGGCGGAAAATATCAGGTTGTGCGCCGTGGTAAAACTATAATTGGCGGTTTGTCCAAAAATCGTTTTAGCGTTATTATCGTGTTTGGTATTGTCGAAATAAGCAGGCGTACACAAATAATCTTTTGATTGCCAACCGGTTAGTGCGCGCGCCATTTCCACAATGTCCGCCTGGGTGTAGCCGTTGCTTTCGCCCATGGTAAATAGTTCCATGAGTTCGCGGGCGTAGTTTTCATTGGGTTGACCGGCCACATTCAAATTGCCGTTCAGGTAAACAAGCATCGCCGGGTTTTTGCCCATTTCCCTTGCAAACAGCCTGAAATTGCCAAAGGAATATTCGTGAATCATGGAAAAATAGTCCCAGAAATAGGAATTACAACCAACGGTATTAATGGCCGTTACAAAGTGGTTATGCCAAAACAAAGCCATTTTGGCCTGAATACCTTCCGTGAGCATGTTCGACAACCATTGGCGGCGCAACTGATCGCGGTGGGTAAACACCATATTCGGATCGGCTGCGTAATCAGCATTGGTGTAGCCGGCCCAGTAGGGTGGGTCGGGCGGACCAAGATCGGATGCCGGGTTCAATAAATGATCGATCAGGTCGGAAGGCGACATTTGAAGTCCTTCCTGGATTTGGGCCAAGGAAGCGCCGAACCCTAAACGGCGATATACGTGCGCAACCCGCCGGGCGTTCCAGGGCTTGGCTGCCGTGGGCACATACGGATCGAGCGGATTCCCGATCAACGCCGGCGATGCTGCCGAAGGCATTTCCGCGATTGTACCGATTTCAGGCATACGGATGATGATTTTTAATGCTAAATATTAAAGAAATCCTACACAAGACAATCATCTTAATTTCTCTTGGCAAGGTTAGGAAAGATTTTATTAATAAGGAGTATTTAAAGCAGAATTCGTCAAAAAAATTACTTTTACCAAATTTATCCTGCCTTGGCTACCTTAAAATGATTGGGACTTATATACCTTTCTGCCAAATATTTCTACATTAAAATCGAATCCGTATGCGCTTTTGGTCGCTTGTTTTTGCCCTGCTTTTTTTGACTTTTTATTCGACTGCGCTCATCGCCCAGGAGGTTTTGTTTCAGGAAAATTTTAATGATTGCAGTTTGCCGATTGGTTGGGAGGTGAAGTCAACAGGCAATCAAAACCCTGTTTGGTATGTCGCCGACGCCATTTCGAACGACGATGACAACGGCCAAAGCATGAACGGTTCTTGCTTTTTGTTTATCGACGACGATGCTACGGGAAATAATACGCCGGCGTATGTGATTGATTTTACGTCGCCGCCCTTTGACGCGTCTAAGTACCCGACCGTTCAATTGTCGGTCGACGTGCATTACCGTGATTGGTATGCGGCAGCAGAATATTTTGCTATTTTAGTCACCGATGGCGTGACCGAAAAAGAAATTGCGCGTTTCGACAATTCCAACCAAACCGGCGATACCATTAGTGATATTAAAACTGTAACAGCTGACTTGTCGGTGCTTACGCAATCCAAAAACGCCCGCTTAATTTTTCGGTACGATGATGCCGGCGACTTCAACTGGTGGGCCGGTTTTGACAATATTGTCGTGAAAGGACTTGGCGCAGGTACAAACCTGATTGCAGAATCCTTTAACGATTGTGCCAAACCGGCGGGTTGGGAAACGGAAATCGTAAAGGGCGATTTTGACTGGTCTTTTGGTAAAGTAACGAACCCGAAAGCCTACAACGGCAATTCCATGAACGGTTCTTGTTTTGCCTATTTTGATGACGATATTTTGGGCGATTCTGCCGCATATTCTACGGCGCG
>JBAXTB010000262.1:0-8243 GCA_037130425.1 Bacteroidota bacterium | reverse complement strand
GCACTTTGTCTGAATCAGGATTCGCAGGATTTATGGATTTACAGGACTTAAAGTGCGCTTAAAAACTTCCCGTTAAGTCAGTCGACTTGAGATCAATTTCCTGCCAATCCTAAAATCCTGCGAATCCTGATTCAGACAGTGTGTCGCGTGCGCATGTACCCACGCAACCCTTTGTCTGAATCAGGATTCGCGGGATTTATGGATTTGCAGGATTTAGAGTACGCTTAAAAACTTCCCGTTAAGTCAGTCGACTTGAGATCAATATCCTGCCAATCCTAAAATCCTGCAAATCCTGATTCAGACAATGTACCCACCCAAGGCTGTAACAAATCATTTTTCAAACAACTTGAGGATCGTTCGCAAAATACGATGCTGATGATCGAGCATATTGTCGGGGTGACTGTGAGTCAACCCGACAATTGGGCATGATCTCAACTTTTTATTTGGCGAAATAGGCTCACGTTAATGTTATTTCTCCCTCGAAATCCCCAGCCTGACGCCGTACTATATGTAGTTCACTTGCGCGCGCAACCCTTTGTCTGAATCAGGATTCGCAGGATTCATAGATTTACATGATTTAGAGTGCGCTTAAAAACTTCCCGTTAAGCCAGGCCGACTTGAGATCAATTTCCTGAAAATCTAAAAATCCCTAAAATCATGGTTCAGACAGTGTGTCGCGTGCCCATATACCCATCCAAGGTTGTAGTATTGAGCTTAAGAGAACCGAAGACCAAGCGAGGCGGATAAGTCCCGGTATCTCGAAACACCCCTTGCTTTGCATCCGTTTTTCCCAAAAAAATTGCCCTTATTTTGTATTGCCTTTACAAATAATTACCCTTACTTTGTCTTAATTTTATAAAAAAATTACCCTTACTTTGTGTAAAACAATTTAAAGCATGGAATTTGAACGGGATATTCTCAAGTCGTTTCGCGCGTGGGCGAAACAGCCTAAACGAAAACCGCTCGTTTTACGCGGTGCCAGGCAAGTTGGAAAAACCACTGCCGTCTGGGCTTTTGGAAAAGAATTTGACCATTTTATTGGTCTAAACCTCGAAAAAAGCGAGCACCGCGCCTATTTTACTCGGTTCGACCGGATTGAAGATGCGGTGGCCGCTATATTTTTTGACCGGGATATTGTTCCGGGTTCAGGGCGGATACTTCTTTTTATTGACGAAATCCAGAGCGAGCCTAAAGCCGTTTTTTGGCTCCGTTATTTTTACGAGCAATTCCCAAATCTTTATGTGATCGCAGCCGGGTCGCTGCTCGAAACCCTGTTAGAAGCCAAAAACACCTTTCCCGTCGGCCGGGTCGAATATTTAGTGCTGCGTCCGGTGTCATTTTCAGAGTTTTTAAAAGCCATAGGCGAGACAGCTTCAGCGAAAGCATTGGATGAAGTCCCTTTACCGGTTTATGCTACTCCGAAACTTTTTGACCTCTTTCATATTTATGCGCTTATTGGTGGCATGCCCGAAATTGTGCAGGCATACGCAGAAAAAAGAGAATTTACGCGCCTAAAACCTATTTACAATACACTTTTGACAGCCTATCAGGACGACGTTCAAAAATATGCCGCCGGTCCGGGGCGAGCTCAAATTTTGCAGTTTTCCATACAGAATTTGTTTTTTGAAGCGGGCAGACGCATCAAATTTCATGGTTTTGGTCAATCCAATTACGGTTCGCGCGAAATTGGCGAGGCCCTTCGCACGTTGGAAAAGGCAATGCTTTGCCATCTTGTCTTCCCGGCTACGCAGACAACCTTGCCTCCGCTGCCAGATCACAAACGACATCCATATTTGCAGGTTTTGGACACCGGACTGATGAATTTTTTCTGCGGCCTGCAATCTGATTTGATTGGTACCAAAGATTTGGGGGATGCCTTTCAAGGCCGTGTGGCGCAACATCTTGTAGGGCAGCAAATATTGGCCAACCTCAATTCACCGCTTGACAAGCTGCATTTTTGGGTGCGCGAAAAAAATCAAAGTAGTGCGGAGGTTGATTTTGTGCTGCCCTTTGAAAACAAGCTGATACCAATTGAGGTCAAGTCGGGGAAATCAGGCAAAATGCGCGCACTCCAAATTTACATGGATCAATGCGACCATGATTTGGCGGTCCGTCTTTTTGCCGGAAATATTGCCCTCCACCCGGCCACAACGCAGGCAGGCAAAACCTATAAACTACTCAATCTGCCCTACTTTCTGGGCGAAAAACTGCCGGACTATCTGGCCTGGATGGCGCTTAATCCGCAAAGCCCCACCTAAATGCCTTGTCTGAATCAGGATTCGCAGGATTTTAGAATTTGCAGGATTTATCGCGCGCTCAAAAACTTCGCGATAGTTCAAGCCAACTTGAGATCAATATCCTGCCAATCCTAAAATCCTGCAAATCCTGATTCAGACAGTGTCTCGCGCGCATTTACCCACACGAGACGCTGAGGTTTGTCACAATTTTTTTTACTTTTGTCAGCCCTACGATAAGTCTACATGAATCAATATGGCCAAAGTGTTTTTAATGAAAGTCCTGCTCATCAGCATTTTTTTTGTTTATGCTGTCAACGGCATTGCACAAGACATTACCTACTTGACAGGAAGTGGTAATTTTACCAATGGCGAAACCACCACACAAGAAATACAACAGATAAATGCCTTGAATTTCTATGGTGCAAAAAGAACCAGGGTTAGCTTGTACCCATCTTATTATTACAATTCAGATACTCAAACGGGAAATCCTTCATCCATTGATAGTATTATGACCTTATTGTACCAGGGCGGTATTACACCGATGATTTTGTTTGAATATTATGGCTGGTACAATGCATTGGGATCGTATGATAAATGGTATGAAATAGGCAGAACTTTCGCTGAGCGGTGGAGACCTAATTCTCCATATCTGCTTTCTAAAAACATAACAAACTGGGGTATTTCTGTGTATTCAGCTATGAATGAACCTGATATCAATGCTCCTTATATCCCCAGAACGATTGCAGAAGGCCCTGAAAATTATCATGATGCCTTAGAAGGATTGGCTGATGGTATGCATTCTATTGATACAAGTTTGCGTGCCATTCCCGGAGGATGGGCATCACAAAATGCTTTTAGTTGGAATGATGCCAATGGATATGCTACAGCAGTTGTTGATTTGATCAACAATGGAAAATTGGCAGGCTTTGATTTACATACCTATAATGACAATACCTATGCACCTATCGTAGATAAACAAAATGAATTTTATTGGCGATATTGTGCGCAGGCAGATTTTAACGAGATTCAGGAAGAAATCGGGATTACCAGGCCGATCAATTTTTACGCAACAGAATTCAGTTATAAAGCAAATATACTGGGAATTAGCAATGAAGAATCTGCGAAAAGACAATTTACGTGTATATGGAACAATATAGGTGCTGTAAAAAGCGACGGCTCTTCTCATGCAACTGAATTTGCATTGATTTGGAATTTATTTAACACGGTCGAATACGATTCCGTTTATGGTATGTGCAATCAATTATTTCCATATATCCCTAATCTAAAAGGGCAAACCTTTAAACTTGTCATGGATCTCGGCGCTGGTATGAATTTCACCTATTTAGATCCCAATAATTCGGGTATTTACAAACTTAGCGATGGCGAAAAAGATATGTGGGTGTGGCAAAATTATTACCGTTGGAGCAATATAGAAGGAACGACATTTACCATCGATTTACCGGAAGACGCTTCAAAAATATTGCTTTATAATTATAGTGGTTTAATTGATTCAGTAGATGTATTGGGTTTACAAAATTATACATTTACCCAACTGTCAGAAAGCGAAACATTCGTATTTGTAATTTTGAAAGAACCAATTGTTTCAGTAGATAACAATTTGAAACCGCACGTTGATTTTCGATGGACAGCATCGCCCAATCCTGCGACAGATATTGTTTCAGTTACATTTCAAGGGAACCTAACTTTACTTCATAACAATATCGTACAAGTTAAAGACATGACGGGCAGGCTTATATTGGAAAAATCAATAGACAAAGGTGACTTTTCCATTGATGTAAGTACCTTTCAAGCAGGTGTTTATGTGATGACAATCGCAAATAGTGAAGTCAAAACTTGCATCAAAGTTGCCAAATTCTAGGTTTAACTGTTAGTAATAGACCGCGCCTTGCGAGGCAAAACCGAGCGGTTTGTAAGGGCGACCGGAAAGCGGCTAAACATTCCGCGACCCACGCATGTTATTCATAGCATTAATACTGTAAATATGCTTAAAAAACAAGTTTACCTGTCCCTCGTCTTGCTCTTTTGGGCAGGCAGCCTTTGTGCACAAAGTATTCTGGTGGTTGACCCCGTTATTCCGCCTGCGACCACCATCAGCTCGCTCAACCTGGTTACTTGCGAAACCACGGTATTGGCCGCTAACCTGAACCTGCCGGAACGCCCACGGGGTATCTGCCAAATGCCCGATGGGAATATTTACATCATTTGCAGAAATCCGAGTAATATCAATAATTCAACCTTCATATTCAAATACGACCTTAATACCGGATTGCTGGAGAATATGCTTACGGTGCCGGCAGGCAGCGCACGCGCTATGATCGCGCTCAACGACTCCATCATTATAATTCACACTTCTTTTAAACTGTACGAATATAATATTAATCAAAATACCGCCACATTTATCACTGCATTAAGCGGGAGTTACGAATTTCGGAGCCTGTTTTTTTATAATGGTATGTTATACGGCCAGAACGAATCCGGCTATATCTTCCAGATTCAATATCCTTCCGGTGTGGTAACGTCTTTAAATCTTGCAGTCGGGGGCCAACCAGCTACCAGCGTTTGCAATCTGGTTGTTTTGGGGAATAATTCATTCACTGGGGGTATTGGAACCCTGGATTGGGGCAATAAAAGTGTTAATCCATTGTGTTATGAGGATTACAATCCCGCGAACCAGGGCGTGTATGCCACAGATCCGTTTAATAGTACCGGACCTTTATGCGACTGCACAACCGAATCCGGCACTTTTGCCAATCCATATTTATCGTACAACCCTTGTGTCCCCAACGCTGTGACCTTGCCGCACAATGGCAATGAAGTACTGGATGGCAATGACAACCTCGTTTTTGTACTGGGCACGTATGATATGTCCGGCCCGGAAGTAAAATACAATGTGGTCGCGTACTACACACAACCAATTATCGAATTTTTGCCAGGTGTAACAGAACCTAATGTTCCTTATACCATATTTGCAATTGCAGCCGATGCGCTGGGCAATGGTGTGGATTTTGACGACCTCTGTCTGGATGCTCAGAATGCCGGGTCGATTCAATGGCGTGCGGCGCCCAGTGTGTCCTTTTCTTTGCAAAGCACCTGTCCATCCGGCTGCCAAATGATAAACCTCAGCTTTACCGGTTTAGCGCCCTTTACCCTGACGTACAAGACGATCGCCGGCACAACCCAACAAAGTTTCACCCAAACCTTCAACAGCAGCACGGGCAGTATTGAAGTGTGCCCGCCGCCGGGCTATGCGGGACCGATAACCGTGCAGAGTTTGGCCCTGACGGATGCATTTTGCACTTGTAATTAATCGTTCAGGTAACTTAAGGATCGTTTGTAAAAGATTATTTTGATAATTGAACATATTAACGAAAAACATTCCGCGCCCTACGCATGTTATGAGTAGCATAAATGTTGTAAATATGCTTAAAAAACAAGTTTACCTGTCCCTCGTCTTGCTCTTTTGGGCAGGCAGCCTTTGTGCACAAAGTATTCTGGTGGTTGACCCCGTTATTCCGCCTGCGACCACCATCAGCTCGCTCAACCTGGTTACTTGCGAAACCACGGTATTGGCCGCTAACCTGAACCTGCCGGAACGCCCACGGGGTATCTGCCAAATGCCCGATGGGAATATTTACATCATTTGCAGAAATCCGAGTAATATCAATAATTCAACCTTCATATTCAAATACGACCTTAATACCGGATTGCTGGAGAATATGCTTACGGTGCCGGCAGGCAGCGCACGCGCTATGATCGCGCTCAACGACTCCATCATTATAATTCACACTTCTTTTAAACTGTACGAATATAATATTAATCAAAATACCGCCACATTTATCACTGCATTAAGCGGGAGTTACGAATTTCGGAGCCTGTTTTTTTATAATGGTATGTTATACGGCCAGAACGAATCCGGCTATATCTTCCAGATTCAATATCCTTCCGGTGTGGTAACGTCTTTAAATCTTGCAGTCGGGGGCCAACCAGCTACCAGCGTTTGCAATCTGGTTGTTTTGGGGAATAATTCATTCACTGGGGGTATTGGAACCCTGGATTGGGGCAATAAAAGTGTTAATCCATTGTGTTATGAGGATTACAATCCCGCGAACCAGGGCGTGTATGCCACAGATCCGTTTAATAGTACCGGACCTTTATGCGACTGCACAACCGAATCCGGCACTTTTGCCAATCCATATTTATCGTACAACCCTTGTGTCCCCAACGCTGTGACCTTGCCGCACAATGGCAATGAAGTACTGGATGGCAATGACAACCTCGTTTTTGTACTGGGCACGTATGATATGTCCGGCCCGGAAGTAAAATACAATGTGGTCGCGTACTACACACAACCAATTATCGAATTTTTGCCAGGTGTAACAGAACCTAATGTTCCTTATACCATATTTGCAATTGCAGCCGATGCGCTGGGCAATGGTGTGGATTTTGACGACCTCTGTCTGGATGCTCAGAATGCCGGGTCGATTCAATGGCGTGCGGCGCCCAGTGTGTCCTTTTCTTTGCAAAGCACCTGTCCATCCGGCTGCCAAATGATAAACCTCAGCTTTACCGGTTTAGCGCCCTTTACCCTGACGTACAAGACGATCGCCGGCACAACCCAACAAAGTTTCACCCAAACCTTCAACAGCAGCACGGGCAGTATTGAAGTGTGCCCGCCGCCGGGCTATGCGGGACCGATAACCGTGCAGAGTTTGGCCCTGACGGATGCATTTTGCACTTGTAATTAATCGTTCAGGCCGACTTGAGATCAATTTCCTGCCAATCCTAAAATCCTGCAAATCCTGATTCTGACAATGTGTCGCGTGTACGTTTGAATGTAGGCTACTATAAGAAAATCAAAAAAAGTTTAATTTTACGTCACAAATGGGCTTAACGCACACATAGAAGGTAACCTTCATCTCGATACCGCTTTTTCGGGCGGTATTCCGGCATATCAGGGTTTCAATGGCTAAACATTCACAAGCAAAACAAAAAAATATGAAAACGGTGTCTTTCATTTCACTTGTTTGTTCATTGATCATGATTGTTGCAACACAAAAGTTACAGGCCCAGTGTTCAACAGGGTATGTACAAATCATCGTCAATATTATTCCGGATGCTTACTCCAATGAAACAAGTTGGGATATAAAAGATACCGCAAATACAATTATTGCAAGTGGCACGACCAACGCTGATACAATTTGCTATCCCAGCGGCGCGCTCCTTCATTTTACCATTTATGATTCGTATGGCGATGGAATGTGTTGCGGCTATGGAAATGGTTCTTATAATGTTTATATCGACGGTAATTTAGTGGCTTCAGGTGGTATGTTTACGTTTAATGAAACTAAATTTTTTAATTACCCTCCCGGTTTAATTAGCGCAAACATCCGTCATTATTATAAACAATTGATGGATCATTGCAATAATATAAACTTGCTTTCTCCAGCCCAAATAAATGCGTTAGCCGATAGTATCCATCAAAACCATTTTTACCTCGCAGATAATCTTTCGGTAATTTCAGCAGCCTTTGACCTTGTAAATTGTTATGAAACCAATTCAGGTCCTCTGTTTTTAAATACTGCTGCGACAACAGGCGGCTTTCCAAACACGCCGGGCGCCCTTGATGGTTTTGAATACGACCGGGCGATATTCTTGATACAGCAGGAATTATTTGAAGTCTTGTATACCAAAGATAAATTAGCCCAATATAGCAGCTTCTTAAATGGCAGGAAATATTTGACGTCCAATTATTTTCCCGGAGCCTGTCCGTTACCAGTTGATTCTGCGATGGTTTACACGGCAACCATTAATGCTTCGATGCCTAAGTATTGGGGCAAACCTACGGCATGGTCCACCACGCCCGCGCGAAGGCCAACGGGGTATTACCTTGCTCCGGGGACGATCGGGCAAGTGAAGGTTCCGGCAGCGATGGTGAATAAAGGTTTTAAGGTATTAGTCGGCGCGCATTCCTATGACATGTCCGGG
>JBAXTB010000261.1:0-8251 GCA_037130425.1 Bacteroidota bacterium | reverse complement strand
TTTGCCCTTTGCGCAGCAGCACCGACTTCGCCATCGGCACACCGTAGGGCGCCAATTGGGTTTTGGTGTTGTGTTTATTCATCGTCAGCGCGCTCACGTAGCCGTCGCAGCAGGTGTAAGGCACGCCCAGCATTTCTAAATAACCCTGCATTTTGCCATCTTCCAGCGGACTACCGTGCAAAGCCGCAAGCGCGCAATCAAAACGGATTTTTTCGCCGCCGCGCACAATCGTAAAATCATTTTTGTCCACCGCTTCGCCGGTTTCCAGGTCGCGCCAATCGGCCCCCTGAATATCGAGTAAAAAAGTGCGGTAACGGTCAGCTGGCAAATGGTCTTTCACAACCTGGCCGCTTTTAAGCGAAATGACCCGTTCTTCGGAGTCGCCGCCTGTCAGAATGGCGATATTTTTCATGGCAAAAAATTGAGATATAGGGCAAAAACCTGTGTTTTGCCGCCGTTGCTAAAATTTTGGCTTAAAGTTACGTTAAGCATTAAACGTCGAGGCAGTTGAATTGTCCTAAGGATGTTATTTTTAGTATTCGCAGGTATTTTTAATATATTTGTTTTGATGCAACAACTTCATTTTCAACATTTATGGTGGCGCGCAGGCTTCGGCCCCGGTAGCGCCGATGGGTCGGGTTTGGAAAATTTATCCGAAAAAGCCGCGTGGCATAAACTAAAGGAAGATGCCGCGTCCGAACCCGCTTCTTTTGATGTGGTCGATAACGCCTTCAAAGGACTGTTTGGCGGCGTCGGCGAACTTGGTAAAATGCAACGGACTGAACTGGATCAGGACCAGAAGAAACAGTTTCGCAAACAAAGCAAGGAATATTTGCAAAGCCTCAACCTGCGCTGGCTGGAAGAAATGGTGCAAAGCAAGGCGCAGTTGCGGGAAAAAATGGCGCTGTTTTGGCACGGGCATTTCGCCAGCCGCAACATCAATATTTTGTACCAACAGCAATTGCTCGATGTAGTGCGCAAAGGCGCGCTGGGCAATTTCGGCGATTTGCTCAAAGCCGTGTCCAAAAGCGCGGCCATGCTGGCTTTTTTAAATAACCAGCAAAACAAAAAGCAGCACCCGAACGAAAATTTTGCCCGCGAAGTCATGGAACTGTTCACCTTGGGACGGGGCAATTACACCGAAACGGACATCAAAGAGGCCGCCCGCGCCTTCACCGGCTGGGGTTTTCGGTTTAACGGCGAATTTATTTTTAAAGCGCGCGATCACGACGACGGCGCCAAAACCCTGCTCGGTCAATCCGGCAATTTCGATGGCGACGCCGTGCTCGACATCCTGTTGCAACAAAAACAAACGGCCCGCTTCATCACCCGAAAACTGTATCGTTTTTTGGTAAATGAAGACAAAGTCCCCGCCGAACGCATTGATTATCTGGCAAATAGATTTTTCGACAGCAACTACAACATCCTTCGCCTGCTCGACGACATCATGCTCAGCGACTGGTTTTACGACGCCGAAAATACCGGGGTAAAAATCAAATCGCCCGTCGAACTTTGGGTTGGTATCCGCCGGGTGTTGCCCGTGGTGATGGAAAATCCGGACACACAAATGCTGGTGCAGAAGTCGCTGGGCCAGATTTTGTTGTATCCGCCGAATGTGGCGGGTTGGCCCGGCGGGAAATCATGGATCGACAGTTCCTCGCTGATGCTGCGCCTGCGTTTGCCACAATTATTGGCCCTGCAAGGCGATTTTGACGTGCGTGCCAAGGACGACGACGACCAGCAAATGGGCGAAATGCAAACCATGCGCAACCGACAGCGGCGTTTTGCAGCGCAAATTGACTGGACGCCGCTGCTGGATCGTTTTCAAAAAACGCCGGACGCCGACATGACGACGCAAATTGCGCGGATGCTTTGGCAACGCCCGAATGCGGCCCCGCCCTTGTCCGTGCTGGAGGCGCACACGGATCATCGTTCGAAGGAAAAATTGATTCAAACGACGGTGATTCAATTGATGGCGACGCCGGAGTATCAACTGTGTTAACGCCCCGACACCCAGAATCCTGAAAGGATTCTATGTTTATAGCTGTAATGCCAGACCGTTGTCCCAATCCTGAAAGGATTGTATGTAAAATATTCATTGTGAGCACATTACACAACACATACAATCCTTTCAGGATTGGGAAAAACATATCGCTCGGTGCTATAAACATATATTCCCTTCGGGAATTTTGAGTGACGTTATGATTTGGAACACCTTGAAAACCAACCACTTAGGACCTGTATTTTTTTAAAAAGCCGAACCATGCTCATCAAACGCCGCGAATTCCTCAAAGCATCCTCCCTTTTAACCGCCTCCTTGTGGATGCCAAAATTCCTCAAGGGCCTCGATCGCCCTGGCGCGCTCGCGCATGATGGCCGCATCCTGATCGTGTTGCAGCTCGGCGGCGGCAACGACGGCCTCAATACCGTGATCCCAATGCGCAACGACGTGTACTACCGCGAACGGCCGCGCTTGGCCATCCCGAAAGAAGAGGCGCTGATGATTAGCGACGAAGCTGGCCTGCACCCTGCGCTCGGCGGCTTGCGCGGCCTGTTCGACCAGGGCCAAATGGCCATCCTCAACAGCGTGGGCTACCCCAATCCCGACCGCTCGCATTTCCGGAGCATGGATATTTGGCAAAGCGCCAGTCCGGCCGATGAATACTGGCAAACCGGCTGGATCGGTCGTTACTTAGATGCGCAATGCAATAGCTGCACGCGCCCCACGGCTGGGCTGGAACTGGATGATACCTTGAGTTTGGCCTTAAAAGGCGCCGAAATCAAGGGTTTGGCCTTGCAAGATCCGCAGCGTTTGTACGAATCGGCCCACAGCGATTATTTTGCCGATTATGTAAAAACCAAGCAGGGCGGCGGCTTAGCTGGCAGTGTGCTCGACGACGAACCCGTGGAATATTTGTACAAAACCATGGCCGAAACGATGGCTTCCGCCGATTACCTGTTTGAACGCAGCAAGGCACACCGCAGCGACGGCCAATATCCCAAAACCGGGCTTGGAAAAGATTTTCAAACCATCGCCTCGCTTATTTTGGCCGATGCCGACACCTCCGTTTATTACCTTTCACACGGCAGTTTTGACACGCATGTTAACCAGCAAAACCAGCAAAAACGCTTGTTTGAAGAAATGAACGACGCCCTCGCCGCCTTTGCCGCCGACATGAAGCAAAACAACCGCTGGAATGACGTGCTGGTGGTTACGTTTTCGGAATTCGGGCGGCGCGTAGCCCAAAATGCCAGCGGCGGCACCGACCACGGCACGGCCAACAACATGTTTTTTATGGGCGGAAAATTGCGCCAAGCCGGCATGGTAAACGCCCTGCCCGATCTGACGGACCTCAGCGACGGCGACTTAAAATTTCAAGTGGATTTTCGGCAGGTGTATGCGACGCTGTTAAAAAATTGGCTTAAAGTAGACGGGGATAAGGTGTTGGGTGAGTCGTTTAGTCCGTTAAGTTTTATTTAAAAAATTCCGGCTGAACGGATGCTAACCTCGGAGAGGTTCAACATTGGTAGATATTGATAATCAGGTATTTAACGGACCTCGGAGAGGTCTAACATTCATATTGTTCTTTACCAATGTTGGATCTCTCCGAGGTCGGCCCCCGTTTAAATCAATGATTTCTACCAATATTTGACCTCTCCGAGGTCGGTTTATCGGTTTAATTACCATCCCCTGCTACTAATTCCAACACATTTCCCATCCATTTCCAACGTATTTCCAGCCGCCCGCCAGGAAACAGGCACAACTTTGCCCCGACATTAAAAACCAAATTACTCACCCTTTAAACTCAAATGAGCCATGCTAATCTCCATGCAAGGCAATTGGACGGTACATGTTAAGTCCAAAAATGCTTCATTCCCACAACGTTTTGTTATTTCAGGCGCAACAAGCGGCAATGGCGTGTACCCCGGCTTGGTCGGTTCCCCCGACGTCCACGTCACCGGTTCTCAATGGACCATCGCGATCCAAAACAACCCCGGCGCAGGTTTCCAATTGTCGAGCACCCAGTTAAAATTTCCGCAAATCCTCTTTGGAAATTACGTGTTCGACATCAATTCAAACGACGCCGGCGGCGACACTGACTTCAACGACCTGATCCTCACATGTTCTACCCCGGCAACGGCCAACGACTATGTGATCTACGGCCACGCATCGCTGTATTCCGGGCTTTGCCTTTGGAACCCTTGTTTCCGCGACTGGTTGGTGATCGACCGTTACGAGGGCCTGTTGAAAGCGCTTGAAATTCCGCATTTGCGCAGCGTCATCGAAAAACTGTACCCGGAACGCATTCCGGTTACGCGCCCTCCGTTTCCGCCGCCGCCTGATCCGGGGCCGTTCAAACCTTTGATGATCAACTTGGTCAACGATTTCCAGATTCCGGCAAAACAGGCCGCGATTTTCACGCAAGTTGAAGCGCTTGATAAGCAGGCCACAAAAAAAGCAAAATCTGCTGCCGAAGCCGAATTGCCTTTGGCTGCCTACAAACTCGACCGCGTCGTCACAGCAACAAACGTAGCCGATTTCAAATTGCCGTACAATCGCTCCGAATTTGTGAGAGAAATCAGCGTCTTCAGGCCCTGGCGTTGCGTAACGGAAGCCGCTTCCAATGTTACGCTCACATTCCAGGAGTACGACCGCAGCGCTTCTGAACTGGCGGGCAATCCGTACACCGGAACCGGCAACCGCCAAACGCTGGGCAATGCCATTACCGACATGTTCGGCAATTACATTTTCCGTTTCCAGCGCGGCTTTTTCGACAACCTGTTTGAAGCATGGTTGGATACGGCTGTTGGCGAAAACTCCGCCGTACAAGTCCGCCCCGACATTATTGTTCAAGCAGTCGAATTGTCGCCCGTTTACAAGGTCGATTACGAAACGGCGCCCTATTTCAATATTCCGAACCTCAAGCGCATTGATTTGTGTATGCCGAAATCGCAGGTAAAACCCGCGTCTTTTTGCTTCAACGGCAACTTGGTCGGCAGCCTCGGCAACGTATTTATCGGCGGCAACCAGAACACCGGCGCAACGGTGGCAGCCCTCGACCGCGTTGGTTACAACAACCATTTGCAGGCCAACGGCGTAGTAAGCGTACACAATTCGCAGGCCGGATTCGGCGTCGATTGCGCTTGCTGGGGCGGCACGGTGGATGTGCGCGGCTGCATGTTCAATGTGAAACGCAACGCCAATGACCCGGTGGTGAGCTACTACACCATTCGCTTCCGTAAACCAGGCAGCAGCGTGTGGAATTTTGTGACAGAGACTTACCTCCACCCGAAATTCTCCAAACGCAACCTGCCCGGTTACAACGGCGACCAGGTTGGTCCGTTCAACCACACGCTGACCGTGGATGGCGTTTCCACCCCCAACGTACCGGCTTACCTCAACATTCAAGCGGATACTCAAATGAATGGCGTGGACTGGGAGGCCAGCAATTTGGACCGTTACATGCAGTTGAACACGGCCATTTACCAAGGCAGCGCGCCCGGCACGGTGTACTTCCGTGTGGATGGTTACGATGCTTCCGGTAATCCGGTGGCGGGCGCAACCGACATGGTGGCCTTATACATCAGCAACGATCGGCTCAATTTTGGCTTCGGAACGCTTAGTTTTGACGCTCCACTTGAGTACGTTGCCTGCGGTTTGTACAAAATGAATGCCTCAGAAATGCGCACCGGATTGAACATTCCGTTCAAAGCCAACGATCCACAAGGGTTTGTAGATCACTACAAACTTTCGTTCGGAAAATGCCCGTCGCGGATCGCATTGCAGGTAAACACACCGGCTTCCTTGAGCGGCGTTAACACAACCGGCACATTGGCCGAAGGAGGCAAAGCAGGCAACACCGACGCGGGCGCTTGTCCCGGCTACGACGGCACGCTTGAAGATTTCGGCACAATCGGCTTTGTAAATGTAAATGTAGAACCCGCTCCCGCGCCTGTAGAAGACGGTTGGCTCACCAACGCCGAAGCATACGGCGTGTACAGCATGACCCTGACCGCATCGCGCCGCGTAACCAACGGCTACAACAGCGGCATCGACGGTACCTATGTCGATTACCGCTCGTTCAGCATCATCCGGAAATAATGATTTAGAAAAGGCTGGAACTCAAGATAACCTGAGATCTTCTGCCAAATAAAATATCGAAATCGTGCATAATTGTCGGTGTGGCGCGCAGTCTAATGTCGTCAACTTAGTGAAGAGGTGTCATCTTCGAGGCACGAGAAGGTGACATCTCTGAGCGGAAGTACGCACGTAATTTTCGTTCCGAGATGTCACCTCCTCCTTTGGTCGGAGATGACACCTCTTCACTGACGCTTAAGTTGACTGCATTAGACGCGCAGTCACGCCGACAATATGTGCGATCATCGGAATAATATCTTACCGGAATACATCGGAAATAACAAAAACATGGATTGGTTCCAATTTCTACTCGTCGCATTAGCCGTTTGGCGCATCACCCACCTGTTTTCCCAGGAAGACGGCCCCTTCGACCTGGTTTTTAAACTGCGCAGACTCCTCGGATCGGGTTTTGCAGGCCAACTGATGGACTGTTTTTACTGCCTCAGCGTCTGGATCGCCTTTCCTTGTGCATTCATATTCGGCGCTGAATGGAAAACCGTCCTCCTGTACTGGTGGGCCTTGTCGGGCGCCGCCTGTTTATTTGAACAATCAACCCATTCACCCCATAACCAACCCTGAAATATGAATTGCTGCGGAAACAAACGCCAGGCGCTTCAACAGGACATGCAAGCGCAGGCCCAACAAAACAACACGGAACCGGTCGTTTCCCGTTCGGAAATACGGTTTCAATACAAAGGGCAACACCAACTAAGCGTCGTCGGAGCGGCTACCGGAAACCGGTATGTGTTTCCGGGCTTCGGCGCCCAATTACTCGTCGATCCCGCCGATGCAGCCGGTTTGATGGCAGAACCGCTGTTGGAAACACTCCGGATTGCTACGCCAAAACAATAGGTTTTGCGTATTTGAATTTGAACAGTCAAGTCGACTTGTACAAAACCTATTGCGGCGGAGTATAGCGAAAATTAGCAAAAAGGTGCGAACTTTGCGGACTTATACCTTCACATTATGGGAATTCGTGCCTTTTTAGTTCGTCCTTTTGCCAAAATGATTGCCCGCTCCATCGACCGCTGGTCGGCCGACGCGGTGGAACGGCAGGAAAAAGTATTCCGGAATTTGCTGCAAAAAGGCAAGGACACTGCATTCGGTCGCGACCACAAACTCGCGGGCGTACGCACCTACGAGGACTACAAACAGGCCGTTCCCATTTATGATTACGAGGACGTAAAACACTACATCGAGCGGATCAAACACGGCGAAAAAGACGTGCTTTGGCCCGGTTTACCGGCGTATTTTGCCAAAACTTCCGGCACCACATCGGGCGTAAAATACATCCCGATGAGCAAGGAAAGCACGCCGTTGCATTTCGGTACGGCGCGCAACGCCATGTTCAACTACTACGCCCGCACCGGAAACGGCGCCTGGTTAGATGGAAACCTGATCTTTTTGTCGGGCAGCCCGGAACTACACGAAATCGCGGGAATCCCCACCGGCCGACTCAGCGGCATCAGCAACCATTTGGTACCCGCTTGGCTGCGCAGCAACCAACTTCCCAGCTGGAGTACCAACTGCGTCGACGATTGGGAGGAAAAACTCGAGCGCATTGTGGATGAAACCTTACCCGCCGATATGCGCATGGTTTCCGGCATACCGCCTTGGGTGCTAATGTATTATGAGCGTTTGCTCAGCCGCACGGGCAAAAAAAACATCCGGGAAATTTTCCCAAACATCTCCGTGTTCGTGTATGGCGGCGTCAATTTTGAACCTTACCGCGCCAACCTCGAAGCCCTGGTCGGCGGACCAATTGACAGCGTAGAAACCTATCCGGCTTCAGAGGGTTTTATCGCGTTTCAGGACACGTTTCCGAGCCAGGGTCTGCTGTTAAATGTGGACGCCGGGATGTTTTTTGAATTCGTACCGGCCGAGGAAATTTCCAACCCGAACCCAACGCGTATTTGGCTGAAAGATGTGGAAATCGGCGTGAATTATGCCCTGATTTTGAACACCAATGCCGGTTTGTGGGGCTACAACATCGGCGACACGGTTCAATTCGTGTCTAAAAACCCTTACCGCATTGTGGTGAGCGGCCGGGTGAAACATTTCATTTCGGCTTTCGGCGAACACGTGATCGGTAAAGAAGTGGAAGAAGCGCTG
>JBAXTB010000260.1:0-8255 GCA_037130425.1 Bacteroidota bacterium | reverse complement strand
ATACGCGACTACATCTTAAATCATGTAATCTTAAATCATGTAATCTTAAATCCTTTTTAGATCTGCGCCCCGCAGGGGTCTGCGTCATCTGCGTTCCTTTTTGCCCTACGGTTTTGTAATCCCCCAAAACAACCCCATTTTTGTACCCTCATCCAAACAATTTAAACCAGATGCTAAAAGACACCCTGCTCGAAATTTTTGAACGCGACCTGCTTCATCTCAAAGACGAAATCAACCTCTACGCGCGCGAGGAAGACCTTTGGCTGTTGCAAACCGGCATTAGTAATACAGCGGGCAATTTATGCCTGCACCTGATCGGAAACCTCAATCATTTTATCGGTGCAACCCTTGGCAACAGCGGTTATGTGCGCCGCCGCGAGGATGAATTTTCGCTGAAAAATGTGCCCCGCGCTGATATAAACGCCGCCATTGACGAAACAATCAAGGTGGTAAACAAGGCGATCAGCGGCCTAAGTGAAGCTGACTTCGAAGCGGATTTTCCGCTTGAAAAACACGGAAAAACGGTGCGTACCGACTTCATGCTGTTGCATTTAGTGACGCATTTCAATTACCATGTAGGGCAAATAAATTATCACCGGCGCTTGTTGGCACAGGCTTAAATGATAACCCTGAGCACATAAAACAGCACAGCGGCCAGTGTAAAGGACACCGGCAAGGTCAAAAGCCAGGCCAAAGCAATATTCATCACCGTCTTTCTTTGCAGGTTCTGTACGCCGCCTTGGGCTACCATGGTGCCTGCTATACCAGACGATAATACGTGGGTCGTACTTACCGGCAAGCCCAATCCCGTGCTGACACCGATGGTTGCGGCAGCGCACAACTCGGCGCTCGCGCCCTGCGCATAAGTCAGGTGACTTTTACCAATCTTTTCTCCGATGGTGACTACGATGCGTTTCCAGCCGATCATGGTGCCGATACCGAGACAAATTGATATTAATATAATTAACCAAGTGGGGGCAAATTCATAAGATTGGCTTAATTCGTGGGTTGCTTGTTTAATTATTTTTCTTCCTTCGTGATCCGTAATTAAACCGGTCTCTAAACTGCTTTTTAATGTTTTATTTAGCTCTTGTACATTTTTGCGCGCAGCAAGGAGCGATACTTTGTCTTTGCGGTTGAGCGTATCCAACTGCTCCGCGAGCGCGTGCGCCTTACCTGCATACACCTTAAACACTTCCGGATTTTGTCCGGCAGCCGCCATACGGTTTAGTTCGACTTCAATGGATAAAGCGTTTTGTTTGAGTTTTTGTTGGTCTAATTCCGGATTGAAGGAGAATTGCAGCGGCAAAAACGCCATCATAACCACCAACAACAATCCGACGCCTTTTTGGCCGTCATTGGATCCGTGGAAAAAACTAACCAATGTACAGGTTAAGACCAAGATGACGCGAATCCAGAATGGGGGCGGCTTTTTAGGATCGGGTTCTTTGAAAATGGCTTTTCCTTTTACGAAGGAACGCAAAAAGAACATCAATAAAATGGCTAAGCTAAAGCCGAATAAAGGCGAAATAAGCAGCGAAGAGCCAATTTCACCGGCTTTGTGCCAGTTTACTTTTGCGCCTTGATAAATAGTGGAAAAAGCAAAACCGGCGCCTAATAATGCGCCGATCATAGTATGCGAACTGGAACTTGGAATACCAAAATACCAGGTGCCGAGGTTCCAAATAATGGCGGCAAGTAAAACAGCTAATACCAATGCGATGGTGGCATTGAGTTCCGTAGCCATCATTTCATTTAAAGGCATCAATTTTACAATGCCCATTGCAACGGCTATTCCGCCATCGGGGGAGGAGGTACTGCCCAGGGCTTGCAGGATATTTCCCATGACAACGCCTCCGAAAAATACGCCCAGAAAATTCATTAACCCAGACCAAACAACGGCCACATTAGGGGTGAGGGTTTTGGTGTAAATGACCGTTGCAACGGCGTTTGCCGTATCGTGGAATCCGTTGATTGCCTCAAACAAGCAAACGGCTACTAAGCAAATAATCAATAAAATAGATGCAGAAACAGGAAGATCACTGATAAAGGCCAAAGCCATGGGAAGGATTTTATAGCGTTAATTCGTGCCGCAAAATTAAGATACCCCGGGCCGGCAAGGTCAGGAAGGCGTGAAGTTATCATTAAGTTTGTTAAGATGGATCCATCAGGGGCAGGTACACCTCCACGCGGGTACCGTTTTTTGCTCCGTCGCTTTCTTCGCCGAGGTCGGTAATGGTAATTAAATGCGAAGCGCCCGTTTTTTGAATCTGATGAATCAATCCGAGGCGTTCGCGCGTAATGTCCATCCCGCGTGAGCGGTGTTTTTGAAACACCTGTTGCCCGGATTGTTTTTCCCGCCCTTTGTTGTATCCCACGCCGTCGTCTTCAATGGTGCAAATCAGGATGTTTTCATCGGCGCCCAATGTAAATACGATGCGCAAATTACCTTCCTGACGCGGGCGCAACCCGTGTTCGATGGCATTTTCCACAAAGGGCTGCAAAATCATGGTCGGCACATAAAGGTCTTCCATATCGGAACTCATCGGAGGAATAATTTGAAAATGTAACCTGTCGCGGAAACGCAATTTGCGGTTAATATCAAGATAACGTTCTAAAAATTCGATTTCCTGTTCCAGCGTCACGACTTCCAAATCAGAATAGTCAAGGGTATGGCGCATCAATTTGGCGAATTTGGCCAAATAAGATTCGGCGTCGCTATTGCGTCCGGAGGTAATCAACCCTTGAATGGCATTGAGCGCATTGAACATAAAATGCGGGTTCATTTGCGCCCTTAAAGCGCGCAATTGCAAGCCCGCTACGCGCAAACGCGCCATTTGAGCATCCTGTCGGCTGCGTTCCAATTGATAACGCGCTTCCAATTCCCGGCGTTCGTAATCGCGGAGGTCGTCAAAATATTCGTGGTTGAGCAGGGTGGCGCGTTGTTGCCATTCGTAAGCAGCGGCAAACTCCGTTTTTATGGCGTTTAAAGCGGCGATTTGCTGGCATACCTGCGCCAAATGGTATTTATCATGTCCTTCAAGTCCAATGCGCCAGGCGTTTTGCAAATGTTTCTCCGCTTCTGCTACCTCGCCCGATTGTCGGAAAATACCCGAACGCCAGATTTCGATTTTGGAGAGGTTGGTAAAATCCGATTCCTTGGCTGGCGGATCGTATTGCGCAGCGGCAGCATCAAACATACTGGAGGCTTTTGTAGCGTCGTTTTGCATCAAAGCCAGAATACCAAGGTTGCCCAAGGCGTGTGTTTTGGCTTCGGCGTCTGCTTCTCCTGCGTATTCCAGCACTTTTTCAAACCAAAAACCGGCCTGTTGCGCATCTTCGCCCGCCAACGCCGATCGGCCGGCATTGAGGTAATGCCAGGCTAACCTTGGGCGCAAGTCATGGGCTTCCACAATCGGTAAAACCCGGCGGTAAGCATCAAGGCTTTTTTCCTTTTCGTCGAGGCGTTCATATAAGTCGCCCAGCCCGCTGAGGATGAGCGTAAGCAGGTAAAAATCCTTAAGCGCAGAGGTTTCTTTTAGGGAAAACAGGTTTTTTTCGGCTTCCATAAGGCAAGCCAATGCCTGGCGTTGATTCCCGGTATGCAGGTGCATAAACCCTTCACGGCAAGCGATGTGCGCGCGCAGGTGATCGGGCGTATTTTCATCCACATAACGTCGGGCGTGGTCTAAGCTTTCCTGACAGGCGGCCCAATCGCGGCTATTGAGTTGAATGGCAGCCAAATCCGACCATAATTCGATCAACGCCCGCACATCCGACATATTTTCGCTAATCGTAATTGCCTGTCGCGCATGGTCGATCGCGGATTCGAAGCGGTTCCACTGGTTTTCCAAAAAAGAGGCGCTGCGATGGTAAACTAACCGTATATCATGCGGCGTTTTTGCATTGATGGCGCTGCCGAGGGTTTCAATGGCCGCTTTGGCTTGTTCGAAATCAGTAAACATCCAACGCAGCAAATGCTGACATAGGGTGCGCTGCCGAGCCGCCGCTTCGGAAGCCTCAACAGCAGGCAGCGATTTAGGCTTTGCCTTCGGTTTTTGCACCGAGGGCGCCAGCAGACCGTTGCTCTTTTGTTTCTGGATGGATTTTTTCACGTATGCACAAAGATAATTTGAAGTCGCTATTTTATGACATTTTTTTAATCTTGCAATTGAATCCACGATGACAGGCCAGTTTCAAACATTAATATTACATAAAAACTAACAATTATGAAACAAATTTTAGCCATCTCCGTTTCCCTGATGCTATTGGCAACTGCCTGCCAACAGACTACGCTGCAAACAAACACAACGACTACCTCTGTGCTACCATCTGTCTTCCATCCGGAGCAATTTGCTGCTCCCAGGCCTGAAAAGAAACCCAAAGAACTCATTTCTACTTCTGGCGACAAACGCATTGACCCTTATTATTGGTTAAACGAACGCGAAAACCCTGCCGTCAAAACTTATTTAGAGGCAGAAAACAAATACGCCGATTCTATTTTGGCGCCGGTTGCGGCCTTGCGCGAACAGTTGTTTGAAGAAATGAAATCCCGCATTAAACAGGACGATAATTCGGTACCGTATTTTAAAAATGGATACTGGTATTATAACCGCTTTGAAACCGGCAAAGAGTACCCGATTTATTGCCGCAAAAAAGGCAGCCAGGACGCGCCGGAAGAGATTACATTGGATGTCAATGAATTAGCGAAGGGCCATGCGTTTTGCCAGTTGGGCGCTATGACCGTCAGCCAGGACAATAATCTGCTTGCTTTTACGGTCGATTACACGGGCCGCTACCTGTACAAGGCATTTGTAAAAGACCTTGCAACCGGGAAATTACTGCCCGAATCAATTGACGTGGCGGGTACAATTGTGTGGGCAAACGACAACAAAACCGTGTTTTACGATACCAAAGACGCCGTTACCCTGCGCACCGACAAGATCTGGAAACACCAGATTGGAACCGCTTCGTCGAAGGACGTGCTGATGTATGAGGAGAAAGACGAAACTTTGTACGCTTACCTTTCAAAATCGAAATCCGAGCAGTATATTTTTGTGAGCATGGGTTACACGCAAAATGTGGAAACCCGCTACTTAGATGCGAATGACCCGAGTGCGCAATTTAAAGTGTTTAAAGCGCGGGAAAAAGGCAAGGAATTTTTCTATTACCTCGACCACTGGGGCGATCAGTTTTTGATCCGCACCAACTGGGATGCGCCGAATTTTAGGTTGATGTCAACGCCGATTGCCGCCATTGAACAGCAAAACTGGAACGATGTGTTGCCGCACCGCGCGGATGTGTTGGTAGAAGAGGTGACGGTATTTAAAGACTACATTGTAACGCAGGAGCGCAAAAACGGCCTGAAACACTTGCATGTGTTGTTTATGCCGCAACACACGGATCATTTTATTGAAATCGGCGAACCTACTTACGACGCGTATTTGGACGTAAATCCCGAATTTGACACGAAAATGTTGCGCTACAATTATTCTTCCCTGAAAACACCGTTTACCGTAGTGGAATATGATATGACCACGCAGGCGAAAAAAGTGTTGAAAGTAGCGCCGGTGTTAGGTGGTTTTGATACCAATAACTATGAAACGGCCTTTGTTTGGGCAACTGCCCGCGATGGCGTAAAAGTGCCGATTTCGCTTGTGTACAAAAAAGGTTTGAAACAGGATGGTTCGGCGCCTTGTTACCTCAATGGCTACGGTTCGTATGGCTTTTCTTATGATCCTTCGTTTAACCGCGACATGTTGAGCCTGCTCGACCGCGGTTTTGTATTTGCCATCGCGCACATTCGCGGCGGCATGGAAATGGGTTATCAATGGTATGAAAACGGCAAAATGATGAAGAAGATGAACACATTCACCGACTTCATTGATTGTGCGGCTGCGCTTTGTTCGGAAAAATACACCAGTGCGGATCGTTTGTTTGCCAGCGGCCGTTCTGCGGGCGGCTTGTTGATGGGCGCGGTGTCGAATTTGGCCCCCAACCAGTTCAAAGGCATTATCACCGGCGTTCCGTTTGTGGATGTGCTCACGACCATGAGCGATCCCAGCATTCCGCTTACCACCGGCGAGTACACGGAATGGGGCAATCCTGCCATCAAGGAGCAATATGAGTACATGAAAAAATATTCGCCCTACGACAACCTGGAGGCTAAAAATTATCCTAACATGTTGGTACTCACGTCGTTTGCCGATTCGCAGGTGCAGTATTTTGAACCGGCAAAATATGTGGCCAAACTGCGTGATTTAAAAACGGATCACAATGTGTTGCTGTTTAAAACCAACATGACCGGTTCCCACGGCGGTTCCTCCGGGCGTTTTGAGCGCCTCAAAGAACGGGCGCTGGAATATGCCTGGATGATGGGTTTGATTGGAATGAACGATCAGGCGACTAAGCAGTAGTTACGTCCTATTCATACAGCGGCTCCGGGTCCAGTAACGTATGCGCACACGCGGCCGCATGTGGTAACTCATGCCGATAGAAAAACCGCATACACCGAACCTTTTCCTGATAAAAATCGGCCGGAAAGCGCCCGGAGGCCTGTTCTTCAAGCGCTACCTGGCCGATTTTCAGCCATTGCCAGGCCATCACAACTAAGCCGGTCATTTCCATGTAAACGGTTGCATCAGCTGTAAAACGCTCGGTTTGTCCGGCCAGGGCAAAGGCGGCAAGGCTCTTGGTTACCTGCTCAAGGCGTTTGATTTCCTGTTTCAATAAATCGGAATATGGCGCCAAACTGCTGTGCTGCGTTGCCGACTCCGCTGTTTCTAACATCTTGGATAACAGCAACTTAAATGCTGCGCCATTTTCCATCAACACCTTTCTGCCCAATAAATCAAGGGACTGAATCCCGGTCGTGCCTTCATAAATCGCCATGATTCGGATGTCCCGATAATACTGTTGCAAAGGGAAATCAATGGTGTAACCATAGCCGCCCAGCACCTGCAAACCAAGGCTGACCGACCGAATGCCCTGTTCCGTGGCATACGCTTTCATCACAGGCGTCAGGATTTCCAGCAAGCGCAAAGCCTGCGCGCGTTCCTGTTCGTCCGGATGGGCAAGATGTAAATCGGTCAAGATACTGCACTCCGCCGCCAGGCTCAACGAAGCTTCAATGATACATTGTTGGGTCAGCAACATGCGCTGCACATCGGCGTGCCGGATGATGAGCACCGGCGGGGTAAGCGGGTCGCGGTTGCCGGGCAAGCGGCCTTGCGGGCGTTCCTGCGCGTATTGGTGCGCGTGCATGTAGGCCGCCATTGCCACTGCGGCCGCCGAATGTCCCACGCCGATACGGGCCTCGTTCATCATTTGGAACATATAATTCAGGCCCTTATTCGGTTCGCCGAGCAGCCAGCCGCGACAATCATCGTGTTCGCCATACACCAAATGGGTGGTAGAATACCCGCGTTGGCCTAACTTTTGAAAATCGCCGGCTGTTTGTATGTCGTTGTATTCCAGTGTATTACCATTTGGTCTGAGCCTTGGAACCACAAAAAGCGAAATGCCTTTTACACCTGCGGGAGCGCCTTCGATACGCGCGAGGGTGAGGTGTACAAAATTCTCTGCCCCGGCATGATCGCCTGCGGAGATGAATATTTTTTGACCTTTAATATGGAAATAACCGTATTCGGTAGGGTAGGCGGCGGTCGTAATATCCGTGAGCGCGCTGCCGGCTTGCGGTTCGGTGAGCGCCATGGTGCCTTGCCATTTTCCGGCGTAAATATTTGGTACATAAGCATCTATAAGATCCCGCGTACCGAATGTGCTGATGAGTCGGGCTGCTCCGGCGCTCAATCCTAAATACCCTTGCGCCGCGTTGTTGGCGGCTTCAAAGATGATATGGATAAACGCGTGCAGGGTTTCAGGCAACTGCATCCCGCCGTTTTCAAAGTCATCCCGCCCACCGATCCAGCCGTTTTCACCAGCTGCATGGAGTATTTTCTCAATTTGCGGATGTGTCAATACACGTCCGTTTTCCCAACGAGCGGGTTGTTGTTCGTCCATTTCCCGGAAAAACGGGAACATTGCTTTGTCGGCATAATCTTTTGCCGCCTGCATCATCAGGTCTGTACTGGCTTCGTCCAAATGCGCGTAACGCGGCAATTGCAAGAGCGTGGAGAACTGGTGTACTTCACGCAGTAAAAACTGTAAGGTGGGAAAATGAACGTATTCCATAGGAGATTAATGAATATCGAACAGATGAATATCGAATGTCGAATGAGGTGTTTCAGGCTTGG
>JBAXTB010000026.1:0-27141 GCA_037130425.1 Bacteroidota bacterium | reverse complement strand
CCCCGTTGTAACAATAATCTTTAGAAAGCCCGAGGTACATTTCGTTACAAGCCGTTGTACCGCAATTGATTGGCGTGTTTTGGTTGAGCGTCCAATTCGTTTTGATTGGGAAACGCACCGTACACGAGTTCGTACAAATGCCGTTTAGATCAATGTAAACGGTATGACCGTTTGTATATCCTAAAGTCGTATCGTTTTCGCAAAAACTGGTTGAATCACAACCATAGCGCAAGCAAAACGGCATGGTAACGGTATCGCTTGACAAAGGCAACTGGTACGTAAGCGTAACAAGGGTTCGTTTACTGTTTGTATCCTGCACTGCCGTAAAGCCCACGGGCGCTGCACCGCTTAACAAATTAACACAGGAATCTGACCATGACAAATTCGCCGGCACATCAAAAATCAAGTTGATGAAACCCTGATTCTGGGTCAAACGCTTTGAAATAAGTTTATACCCAAAAGGGTACGTTTCGCCGTTTTGAAAACAGGTGCTTACATTCAGGCTAATGGAAGGGTTTAAACGATAATCAGGGTCGGCCTCAATGGCTAATCCTGTAGAAACAAAACCATTGGCGGGGCAATCTTTTTTATAAAATACTTCAACCGAAAAACCTGGGGCCAACTGGTCGCAAACCTCTGAGCAATTAATATAATCGAACAAAAGGGTTGCTGAATCCAGCGCGCCAACCAAAGGCACGGTAATATTTATGTCCGCAGCCGCCTGTTGGTTGCAATTCATAAGTGTGTTCGACATGGCCACGCTGGAAACAAGCGGAATGGTTCCGAAACTGCCGGTAAGTCGAAAAGAATTTGCCACAATTCCAACATGGTTCGGATCAGATACCTTAATTGAAAGCGCTACATTCTTCGCATCGGCGTGACCTATATTGTTCATTTTAATACCTGCCACTGCGCTGATATTGCCGCAATAATCAAGCGGCGGATTCCAAACGGGCGTCATCTTCAAGTTCGGCACACGCGTCGATTCTATAATAGTAATGCCAGCAACCGCACTGTCATAACGGCAAATTTCGCCGTTACAGCCCCAGCCAACCCGCAACACAGATTCATTGTAATTGAGCGGTATGCCACAATCGGAAATGGCGATTTTTTCTGTAAAACAAACTGTCTCATTTAATTCAAGCAGCTTGTCGCCGTCGCCAAAAGCGCTAAAAAAGTTTCCGCCGAATGTTGATTTATAATTCGTTGGCGTTTGTATTGCGTTGGTTGCGCTTGAAATCGAAATTTCGAAACCCGGCTCATGCGCATCCTCAAAAAACAATTCAGAAATCGGTCCGATGCGGGTATTGCGTACGCATATCGTGCGCGACAGTGTGTCGAGCCGTTCTCCGGTCATTTGAACATCGGTGATGCTTTGAATCAATGCCAGACCCGTTTCAACCGGGATGGGCGCCGTTGAAATTTGCGCATTTCCGATGGAAGTTTGGACTTCAATTTGAGCGAAAAACAAATTTCCCATGTCCAAGGCGACCGCTGCGGCACAATTGGCCGTGATCTGGAATTGTAAATGCAGGGTTGCACCCGGCGCAATACCGGCAATACCTAAAACCGGCTGTTGAACGTTGCTGATATTTTGTTCTACAGCGCCCGAAACCGTTCCCGGAAGATAGGACAAGCCGCTCGGCAGCGTAATTTTCACCACGCCATTATTCGCCTGTTGCGCGCTTAAATTGCGTACCGAAATGGAAAAAGTATCGGCGCCACAGACAAACAGGCTATTGCTGTTCGTGTAAGTAATCGCAAGGTTTTGTGCTGCTCCATTTTGTTGGAAGCAGAAAACCAAACTTAGTAAAAATAAAATTGAGCGTGTTTTCATAAATTGAAAAATAAAATGTTGGACATTAAATTATTACAAGCGCCGACTGTTGGCGTTTTATACCAATTGCGTAAATTTATTTCTATGATTCCCCTACACAATCCTTCCGATACAAGGAGTTTCTACGTTTTCCGGGAATCCTTTATACCTTTGCTACGCTAATTCTCAACGCGTGTTTCTACTTCGCAAAATCTGGGCCACTTATGCTGTTGTGTTGTTTTTGGTCTTAATGACCCTAAGCCTGCCTGTCATTGGCATGTACATGATCGCAACGCCCGGCCCTCGTGCCTTGCGGCACAATATCTGGTTTTTACATCATATTTTCACACCGGTATTTTTAGCGCTCATCGGAATCCGGCTGCGCATAGAAGGAACCGAGCATCTTGATCCGGCTCGATCTTATGTGATTGTTGGAAACCACCGCTCTTCTCTTGATTTTATTGTAAATGCCGCCGCTTTTCCGGGCGTTTATCGTTATTTAGCCAAACAGGAGTTGCAAAAAATTCCCGTGTTCGGCTGGGTCGTAAAAAAAATGTGCTTGATTGTGGATCGCAGCAGCGCGATGAGTCGGGCGCGGAGTGTGATAAACCTGAAACAACAGTTGGCCGAAGGCTGGAGCATTTTTATTTACCCGGAAGGCAGCCGGAACAACACAGCGGATGCCTTGGGCGATTTTCACGACGGCGCTTTTCGCGTGGCCATTCAAACCGGCGCCCCATTAGCAATACAAACCCTTGTAAACGTGCGCGATGTGATTCCGCTCAACACCAGCCTTGAATTGCGCCCCGGTATTTTGCGGATTGTATGGGAAAAGCCAATCGAAACCGCCGGACTGCGCCAGGATAATATGGCTGCTCTTAAGGATCAGGTGCGCGCGCTTATGGAAAGCCGACTTTCTACCTTTTAAACAATCAATTTAGAACTGATAAATTAACATGAATTATAAAAACAACATCCTCGAAACAATTGGAGACACGCCTTTAGTCAGACTAAACAGCGTGGCAGCCGAAATTCCGGCACTGGTACTCGGCAAGGTCGAAACCTTCAATCCCGGCAACAGCATCAAAGATCGCATGGCCGTCAAAATGATCGACGATGCGGAAAAGCGCGGCGACCTGAAACCAGGCGGCACCATCATCGAATGTACCTCCGGCAATACCGGCATGGGCCTCGCGCTGGTGGGTTGCGTGCGCGGCTACCGCTGCATTTTTACCACCACCGACAAACAAAGTAAGGAAAAAGTTGACATTCTGAAAGCCCTTGGCGCAGAAGTCATTGTGTGCCCGACCAACGTAGAGCCGGAAGATCCGCGCTCCTACTACTCCATCGCGCGCCGTTTGAGCACGGAAATCCCAAACTCTTTTTGGTGCAACCAATACGACAACCTGAGCAACCGCCAGGCGCATTACGAATCAACCGGCCCGGAAATTTGGGATCAAACAGGCGGTAAAATTACCCACTTAGTAGTTGGCGTAGGTACCGGCGGCACCGTAAGCGGGGTGGCTAAATACCTGAAAGAAAAAAATCCGAACATCCAGATTTGGGGCGCTGATACTTATGGTTCGGTGTTCAAAAAATACCATGAAACCGGCGTTTTTGACCCGAAAGAAATTTATCCCTATATCACGGAAGGTATCGGCGAAGATATTTTGCCTGCAAACGTTGACTTTTCACTCATCAATATGTTTGAAAAAGTAAGCGACAAGGACGCGGCGCTTTGGGCGCGTCGTTTGGCGCGGGAAGAAGGTTTATTGCTCGGCTACTCTGCCGGCAGCGCCATGGGCGCCCTCTGGCAACAACGCGGTAAATTGAAAAAGGACGATGTAGTGGTAGTCATTTTCCACGACCACGGCAGCCGTTATGTCGGTAAAATATACAACGACGACTGGATGCGTGAACGCGGTTTCCTCAACGATGAAATGAAACTCAGCGACCTGATTGCACGCAAAAAAGACCGGCGCTTCATCGGCGTGCAAGCAGCTGATACAGTGCGCAACGCCTTCAATTTGATGAAATCGCACGACATCAGTCAATTACCGGTACTGGATGCTGATAAAATCGTAGGCTCCATCACAGAAAATCAGATATTGCATATTTTGCTTGAAAATCCACTGCAAAACTCGGAAAAAGCCCTGCGCGACATTATGGGCGAAGCATTCCCACAGGTAAACGACAGCCTGCCGATCAGCCAGTTGAACCGCTATATCAGCAAGGAAGTCCCGGCGGTTATTGCCACGGATCGTTCGGGTGGCATGCACATCGTTACGCAGTACGACTTGATTCAGGCGATTTGATGCGTCGAATTCATATTCTTGGGGCGCCGGGCGCAGGCGTGAGCACGCTGGGTCGTCAATTGGCGGCTTCGCTGAATGTGCCCGTTTTTGACACGGACGATTATTATTGGTTCACAGACGATGCCCTACCCTATCGCCGCAAGCGCAACCCGGAGCACCGGTTGCGCTTGCTCACTTCTGATCTGGATCAGGCGGAGTCCTGGGTGCTGAGCGGCGCCCTTTGCGGCTGGGGTGACGCCCTGATTCCGCGTTTTGATGCCGTCATTTACCTCTGGGCCCCGACGGACATTCGGCTCGCGCGCATTGCGCAACGCGAGGCCGCCCGCTACGGGCATGTGCGCATCGAGCCGGGCGGCGATTTACATACCGTGTTTGAAAAATTTTGCACCTGGGCGGCTAAATACGATGAGCCTTCGGAGAATATCCGGAGTAAAGCACAAGAAATGGCGTGGTTGGGGCGTTTGGAATGTCCGGTGCTGCGGTTGGGCGGCGGTGGACGGGAGACGGTGGACGGGAGACGGGAGACGGGAGACGGTTGACGGTGGAAGGGAGACGGTGGACGGTTGACGGACGGGGTGCTTCGGGTTTGGGATTGTTTTTGAATTTGAACTTTTTTGGTAATTACTTGAAAACCAAATATTTAAAAAACAAAGTTCAATAACAACCTTGGTTTGGCATTTAGTTTCCTAACCAAACTCAAACCCGAAGCGCCCCGTCCACCGTCAACCGTCAACCGTCTCCCGTCTCCCGTCTCCCGTCTAATTCTTCTTCGCCTTTTCCGCTTCTTCCTTCAACTTCTTCAATTGCTCTTCGGCTGCTTTAATATCAGCCTGCAATTGCTCCATTTTCGCAGCAGCGTCCGCTTTGGCTTTTTCAACTTCCGCAGCGCTTTTTGCACGAGAATCAGCGATGGCGGCAGCGCTTTGCGCCATGACTTCGGCCACGGCCTTTGCTTCATTTTCGCGGGTGAGCGCCACATTGGCGGCGGCATCTTGCTTGGCTTTATAAACGGCGTCCGAACCTTCTTTTTGCGCAGCGGCAATTTCGTCGTTGGAGCGTTTGCGGGCCTCTTCCGTTTCTTTACCGTATTGTTTGCGTTTTTCTTCCCCGTCTTTGCGGGCGGCGGAGACTAAATCGGCCTGTTGTTTGCGCGTATCTTCAACTTCTTTACGCGCGCGCTCCTGTGCATCGGCAACGTCTTTGGCGAAAGCGGCTTTTTTCTCATCGCTTTCCTTTTTGGCTGCGGTAATGGCCTCAATGGACGCTTGTTTAGCAGTCAACACTTCTTTGGCGGCATTTTCCCTGGTTTGAGATACCAAAGTTGCCGCGTCATCTTTCGCTTTTGCTACACTTTCAGCCGCTTCCTGTTTTGCTTTTGCGGCGTTTTCACGGGCAGATTTAACTTCCTGGGCCGATTGTTGATTGGTTGTTGCAACCATAGTGGCAGCCTTTGTACGCGCATCTGACACCTCATCGGCAAGGCGCTGGCGCTCATGGGCGCTGTTTTCGCGGGCGATTTTCACCGAATCGGCTTCGGCTGATTTGGCGGCCAGGATATTTTGGGCGCTTTGTCGTTTTGCTTCCGCTATGGCATTGGCTGCTTCCTGTTGCGCGCGGGCCTGGGCTTCGCGGGCGGAGGCGATTTCGTTGGCAGCCCGTTCGCGGGTGGCGGCGATTTCTGCGGCGGCTTTTTCACGGGCCGTCACCACATCTGAAGCGGAGGCGGTTAAGGTTTCCTGTTGTTTTTTCTTGGCGTCGGCAATAGCGGCGGTGGCTTCTGCCTGAATTTGTTTGATTTTTTCTTCCACTGTTTGTTTGGCAGTACTCATTTCAGTGGCGTACTGCTTCTGCGCCTCATCGGCTTTTGCATTGGCCTCCACTACTTTTGCACGGGCCTCATCGGCAGCCTTTTGCGCTTCAGCGGCTGCGCGTTCGCGGGCGTGTTGTACCTCCAGGGCGCTTTCCTGCTTGATCTTTGCTTCCTGATCTTTGGCTGCGGCAATAGATTTAGCCAGATCGTCCTGAATCTTTAAAATTTCGGTTTCAGCGCGTTTCCGGGAATCCGCTACCTGCAGGGCAATGGAATCGCGTTGATTTTTCGAACGCGCCTGCGCATCCGTGATGGCTTTGGCCGCTTCTTCCTGTGCCTGTTGCACCGTTTGCGCCGCACGTTGTTTGCTATCTGAAACCTGCTTAGCAATATCGGCTTTGTCGGCTTCCGCTTTTTTTTGCTGGCTGCTTACCTCGGTACGGGTGCGTTCGATTTCTTCGGCAGCGCGTTTTTTGGCGTCAGAGACTTCCGAAACGGTGGCTTCTTTTTGTTTGGCCACATTTTCCTTCAAATCGGCCATTTCGGCGGCGCTGTTTTGTTGGAACATAGCCTTTTCTTCTGCAGCTTTACGGCGGGATTCTGCCAGATCAACAGCGAGTTTTTGTTTTTCCAGCACCGCATTTTCACGAATTTGAGCAACTTCCTCCGCAGCGTCTTCGCGTGTTTTAAGAATTTGCTCTGCGGCCGTTTTTTTAGCAGTTATCACATCTTCTGCCGTTCTGTTTTGCTCGGTTTTTGCTTTTTCACGCGCTTCCGTTACTGCTTTACCGCTTTCTTCACGAATCCGTTTCAATTCATCATCCGCATTGCCGCGTGCAGTAGAAATTTCATCGGCATATTGCAACTTTGCCTGTTCTAATTTTTCCTTGATTGTCAGGAGCTCCTTGGCTGCATTATCCCGCGCCTTCTGCACTTCTTCCGCAGAAGCCACGCGCGCTTTTTGCACCTCTTCGGCGGCCAAACGACGCGCTTCTTCTACGCTTCCTGCTATTTTGGTTACAGCAGAATCCGCTTTTGACTTGTTTTGAGAAATTACCTGTTGCGACTCAACCCGGGCTTTTTCAATTTCGACAAGGCTGGTTTTACGGGCTTCAACCACTTCATTGGCGTATTCAAGTTTTTTCTGGTTGGCAGCCTCGCGCGCAGCAGCCACTTCTTGTTGCAATTGGGCTTTAATGGCGTCAGCACGGTCTTTTTCTGCTTTTATTTCATTGCGCAGCCTTTCCTTTGTTTTGTCAAGATCGCCCTTAAGCGCGGTTACTTCCGGGTCTCGATCGGTGGCAGCTCCCGATGAAGACTTAGTTCCGGTTGCGGGAGTTCCCGACGAAGCCTTTGATCCCGTTCCGGTCGTGGCAGGTGTTGTACTGCCTGTTCCAGCGCCAGTTGTTCCAGCGGCTGTTGCAGGTTTGGTAACCGCAGCCCCAGGCGTGTCCACGACTGCGCCTTTTTCCAAAATTGAAAAGAAACAGTTCGCCAGTTGTTTAAATTCCGCCTGTCTGTCCTTGTTCGTTGTAAACTTGTACTTCTGACGGTCAACAAAATTGATAAAATTAACGCCATTGATGGTGCTTTGCGAAAGCCATTGTACGGCATCAAGGTCTAAGCGCAGGTTATTCCGGTGGGTGGGTACCGCTCCGGAAACAAGTTCGTCCATGCCAACGAATTTGTAACTGCGTTCCTGGCCGGCGGCATCAATGAATACAACCTGGTCGTCCTGGTTGAAATCAATGCCGCCAATGGAGGTCATGCGGGCAAAAATACCTTTTTCATCGGCAAAAAATTCGATGGAATACGTGTAGTTCCCACGTACCACAATGGTTAGAGCGGAGGTATGCGCTAATTGAATGCCCGAAATTTTTTTATTCTCTTTAATGACGGTATTGCAATCCTGGCCAAACAGCGCAGGAGCGATACAGGCGAGAGAAACGAGCAGGGCGATGGGGCGCAGGAATCGGAAGGCGGAATGCATCATAGGAGGGTATATTCGTTCTTTTTTATTCGGCGGCAATTTATGTATTATTTTCCGCCGAATAAAATGATGCAAAGGTCAATCATGCGGTTGCCCAAACTTTTGTATATAAACAGCGAATTTAGACAGAATTATTTTTCGAAAATTAACATTAACTTACAATGTTAATCAGGGAATTCCCGGATAAATAATTCAAATCGCCTAAAACTTCAATTGCAGCGAATCGCGCATGTTGTTAAACGCCTCTCCGTGCTGTCCCCAATAGGCCGACATCAGGCTGGCTTTCCGGGTTCCTTTGCTGAGCAGGGCGCCTTGGTTGCTCTCTTCCCACCCTAAAATTTTATACGGAAAAGCGGTTTCAAACCGAATGTTCAAGCTGCGGCCAATTTGCGCGTATTCCACTTTTAATTGGCTCTCTGCCGGTCCTTGTTCAAGGCGAACCGTTGCCTGCTCGGCGCGCAGAGGCTTATGCAACAATCGCGCATAAGTGGAAGCGGGAACCAATGCCACGGCGCCTGTGGGTATTTGCGTTGGGTTGAGTCGGATACGCGTCCATAATTCGTCTTCGAGTAACGCATGGCTTAGGCTAAGTTCCTGGTCGCCCTCCGCTTCAAAGTAGGAATAACTGTGTACTTTATATCCATCCGGCGTGGCATTAAATTGCGTGAATACATGCCCGCACCAATCTTGTACGGTTGTGCTTGTTTTCAAACTGGAACTGCCATCGACCGGCGTAAAAACGGATTGCATCAATGAATAGTCATATATACCGGTGTGAAAACGACGCACCGTATTCAATTTTAAAACAGGTACCCGATCCTGGCCTGCGTTGGCCGGGTCGTCTAATTTCACCTGTTTATTCCGGGAAAAATCCTCGGTCACAAAAACATCAACCTGTTCCGCTTTGCGCAATTCGCCGTATCGTTCTTGCGTCACATCGAATGTGCTTAATTCCGCTTTGCCTTTATACCAGTAGTCGTTAAAACCGTTGGGCAGTACGAGCGTGGGCTTGGCCTCATTTGAGGCAGAAGCGGTCTTTGGTTTGGAATCCGCATGGGTATTTACGCATTGGCTGGACCATACGGAGAGGAAGGTAACAGTGATCAGAACGTTGATTTGTTTCATAATTTTAAAATTTTATTTGGCGATTGTTTTGCGTTCGTACAGCTCAATCCAAACGCGGGCGTGTTCAAAACGTTTTAATAAAACCCAATCAGTTCTTAAAATCGCGTAGTCCGAATCTTGTAAATCATTAAAAATGTTGGAAGCAAAAATAAAGCGATTTCTGCTAAAGTCTATGTCCGCAAACCGTCGCTGATCGCCGTTCAGCATTAATTGTTCGCCTGTGGCAAGGTTTGGAAATGCTGAGCCAACATCCTTAAAATCAATATGTTGAGATTCCAAATAGTCGATCGCTTCGGCCCTGATCCCATGCCAGGGCTGATGCGCCAACGTCGCATCCCAGTCCATTGAAATACCGCGCGGATAAATCCAAAGATTCCCGAATGCCATCCCAAGCGCTAAGGTAGCCATTAAAATAAATTTGCTTTTGTTCTGCATGTCCGCCTGCGCAATCCATTGAAATACAAATAGATGCAAGGCTATAAAGATCGGTAAAAAATAGCGATGCGCTGATAAATTATGGTAAATCAAAGATGAAGGTGATAAAAACAGCACTAAAAACAAAAGCAACAACCCCAAATCAGTGGAGGACTTCCCGGGTTTATAAAAACGCCACACCAACCACAAGCCCAAAAACCAAACGATGAAGCGGTCAAAATCCAACCAGCGCCAAGCCAAAACCGCCAAGTTTCTACAAAAGCCGCTCCACCCCACCCTTTCAAATGCCGGCGCCCACGACGATTGCGGATGATACCCAGTCCAACCAGTTTGCAGTTGATGCCAATACAAAAAAAGCGTGGCGGCCAGTAAACCCGGCAAAAAGGGCAATAACAAGCGACTGCGTATGAGCGCTGCATATAGACTTTGTGGAAATCCGGGCCGCAATAATGCCCATCCGATCAGCGCTGCGCTGGTCATCATACCGCGCATACTAACTAAACATAAACCCAGTACACCCAACAAAATCAACAAATTACGCTTTTCCAGCACGCCTGTAAGGGCCAATAAAAAAAAGGAAGCCAGGATCAAATCAGGACTCACCAGCACGCTTTGGCCTGCAAAAACCGGATCGAGCATAACAATCGGGAACAACCACCAGGTCCATTGTCCCGCGCTTAACTGCGTACCCAATCGGTACAAACAGCAGGAAATTAACATTAAAAAAGGCGCCATGCAAAAATGACTGACCGACAATGACTTGCCGAAAGCCGTCCACATAAAAGCCAGGTAGTAGCCTAAGCATGGCGGGTGTCCGCTGTCAATTTCCGAAGGAAGGGGCGCCCAATGCAAGCCATTTTCATAAAAAAAATGCGCGTGTTTGGAGGCCAACTGAACCGTGTCCCAGAAAAACGGATCATTTCGAACCAGCCATAACAGGCCGATCGGAAACAAGAGAAAAGGAACAAGTTTTGTTAAGACGCGCACCTGACAAAGATAAGGTAAAACCTAACGCAGTTGCGACCCGATTAAGCGCAAAAACTCACCCCGGGTCTCCGCCTTCCCAAACTCGCCCGTAAATGCTGACGTAGTTGTAACGCTATTTTGCTTTTGTACGCCCCGCATCATCATGCACATGTGACAAGCCTCAATGACCACTGCAACGCCCTGGGGATTTAAGGTATCCTGAATTACGTCGCGGATTTCGATCGTAAGGCGCTCTTGTACTTGTAAACGTCGCGCATACACGTCCACTACACGCGGGATTTTGCTCAAGCCCACGATATAGCCATTCGGGATATAGGCCACATGGGCTTTGCCGAAGAAGGGCAGCATGTGATGTTCGCACAAGGAATACACCTCAATGTCTTTCACAATAACCATTTCGCTGTAATCCTCCTTGAATTTGGCAGAACGCAACATTGCGGCAGGGTCTTGTTGGTATCCTTGGGTTAAAAATTGCATGGCTTTGGCGGCGCGCTCCGGCGTTTTGAGTAATCCTTCACGATTCGGATGCTCACCTATCCCGTCAATGATGTCATGGAAATTCGTCTGAAGTCGTGCCGTAACCTCATCGTCGTACTGTTCATTTTTGCTATAAGCCATTTCTCATTTTTTAATCAACTTCAAAACACAACATAACAAGTAATCCAGATGCTTGGTTGCAAGGGTTGTAAAAATGGGCAAAAGGAGAACAAAGATAAAACGACCCGATAAAAGTCAATGGGTAAAATGGGCGTAAATAACAACATTAAAATACATGCTAACCCGCACTTTATCCTAAACTAAACCGGATTAATCGAAAAAACAGTGGCCCTGATTAAGATCTCTGTTCATTTGCCAAAATGCATCTGTTATATCCGGCATGAAGACCCGTAAACTGCTCGACCGAATCTATGGTTTTTTAAATTTGAGGCCCGTGTACCATGCACTGTTCTGGGTGGTATTATTTAGCGCAATGGTGTTTAGCGGGTACACCAAAGAAACCGGTTGGGCATTTACCATTAGCAATGAATTAGTCGGCCTGTTTTTTTTCGCCATTTTGGTGTATTTTAACCTGTACTACCTGATTCCGAATTATTTAGCGCGCCATGCTTTTATGTACCTCGGTATGGCTTTAATTGCCTGCGCCATTGTAACGCCGATTGAAGTGCTGGTGCTGTATATCAAATTTTCGGACGCGCCTATTTATCGCAACAGGCTGATTGAACAGCAGTTGCAGTTTTTTATGGGCAACCTGTTTGTTATCCTTTTGTCGACCATGTTACGCGTGGTCATGGATTGGTGGCGCTACCAAAATGAAAAACAAGTGTTGCTAACCCAGACCATCCAATCGGAACTGCGTTTTCTCAAAAGTCAGATCAACCCGCACTTTTTGTTCAACACCCTCAACAACCTGTACGCCCTTACCTTAAAAAAAAGCGATCAGGCGCCTGAAATCGTGCTCAAACTCTCCGAAATCATGCGCTATATGCTTTATGAATGCAATGAACGCAGGGTTTTACTGACCAAAGAAATCCAATACATACAGAATTACCTTGATTTGGAGCGATTGCGCCAGCCGAAAGAAGCGGACATTCAGTTTATCACCGCAGGTAATATCAGCGAGCAAATGGTGGCGCCCCTGCTGTTCGTGCCGTTTTTGGAAAACAGTTTTAAACACGGACTGAACCATCATATCCAGGGCGGCGGGTTCGTGCGCCTGTACCTGCGCGTGCAAGGCGAAGACCTGGAATTTATGATTGAAAATAGCAAGGTGACTGAAAACGTACCACGCCAAAATCATCCCCGTAACGGCGGCATCGGATTAACCAATGTGCGCCAACGGCTTGAATTGTTATACCCTGAAAACCATGCCTTGATCGTTTCAGATGAACCGAACCGCTTTGCCGTTACCCTGCACTTGAAAATGATTTAAGTATTACACAAAAAAACTTAGGTTTTTTCATTGCAGGCAGTTTACCTTAGTACCTTATCAATTGTATCATAGCAAAACCAAAATCCAACGCTACGCTTATGCTTAATGTATTAATCGTTGACGATGAACCACTTGCACTTGATGTGCTTGAAACCTATATCGCCCAAATGCCGGAATTACGGCTTGTAAAACGGTGCAGCAACGCGCTTGAAGCTAATGAGGCCATCAAATCCAACGAGGTAGATTTGATGTTTCTTGACATTCAAATGCCGCAACTTACCGGAATTGATTTTGTAAAAACACTCACCCGGCCTCCGATGATTGTTTTTACCACCGCCTATCCGAATTACGCAATTCAGGGCTTTGATTTAAACGCCCTTGATTACCTGCTCAAACCCATTTCTATTGAACGTTTTATGAAAGCGGTCAACAAAGCAGTTGAGCAATCAGATCTCATGCATCGGGAAGTGCCGCCTGCCAATGGCGCGGCCACTACTCCTTCCAACGACGGACTTGATTTCTTTTTTGTAAAAGCCGACAAGAAATTAGTCAAGGTCAATTTTGAGGATATCATTTACATTGAAGGACTAAAGGACTATGTAATTATCCGCCTCATGAACGGCCGTGTCATTACCCTGCAAACCATGAAAAGTTTGGAAGACCGACTCCCGCATGGCCGTTTCAAACGCATCCACCGCTCCTACATCGTGGCCATGGATAAAATTACCGCCATTGAAGGAAATATGGTGGAAGTGCAGGAAAAGGCCCAAGCCAAACTCCTGCCAATCGGCAAAAACTACCGGGATGATTTGTTGGAAATGATCGAGAAAAATCGCTTGTGACCCCGCCCCTAACCCCTGAAGGGGGACTTGATCCTAAAAAAGTTTGAGAATCAAGCCTTTTTAGGATCAAGTCCCCCTTCAGGGCAATGTCGTTGAATTAAGGATTTAAGATTACATGATTTAAGATTACATGATTTAAGATGTAGTCTCGTATTTCTGGTTATTTTGGTTGCTTTATTCGTATTTGTAACGGAAATGGGCGCTTGCGGGAAAGGATCGGCTTTTCGAAATGCTAAGCGTTACCGCTCCATCTAAAATCTTAAATCATGTAATCTTAAATCTCAAATCCTTAAGTCCAATGACATTGCCGTATATGAGGATTCATTGCAAAAAAAATGAGAATCAAGCCTTTTTAGGATCAAGTCCCCCTTTAGGGTTTAGGGGCGGGCGAAATCCGCCGCCGTTTTTTGCGCAGTAAGACCCAGCTTGCCAGCCTCTTCTACCATAAAATCAAAAGCAGGGTCGAAATCATTGGGAATCACGCCGTCCAATATTGCTTCCCGTACCGCAGTTTTAATTACACCCACCTCCCTCGACGGTTCAATGCCGAAAGTGCTCATAATCACATCACCTGTAATAGGCGGTTGCCAAAGCCTTAAACGATCCTCGGCCGAAACCGCTTCCATCCGTTCTTTTAGGTAGTTGTAGCCTTCCAGATAACGCACCATTTTTTTGGGATTCTTGGTCGTAATATCCGATTCGCACAACATCATCAGGTCTTCTACCTCGGGGCCGGCATCAAAAAGCAGGCGTCGCACGGCGCTCGCGGTGACTTCTTCTTTGGTCAACGAGATCGGACGTAAGTGGAGGCGCACCATTTTTTGCACATATTCCATTTTGGAATCAAGCGGCAGGCGCAGGTTTCGGAATATTTTAGGCACCATATTGGCGCCCAGCCATTCGTGGCCGTGAAAAGTCCAACCGGCTTCTTTATCAAAACGCTTGGTGGCCGGTTTCGCAATATCGTGCAAAAGAGCCGCCCAGCGCAGCCAGATATTTGAACTGCGTCGACACAGGTTGTCGAGCACTTCAAGGGTATGGTAAAAATTGTCCTTGTGCGCGCGTCCGGCGCGATCTTCCACGCCTTGCAGGGCTGCTACTTCCGGCATAATCAAGTGCAACAAACCCGTGTCAAACAACAAATTAAATCCCACGGAAGGCTTTGGCGTGGCCAGAATTTTTTCTAATTCCGTGGCAATGCGCTCCTTGGATATGATATTAATCCGCGATTTGTATTTGGAAATCCCTTGCAAGGTGCCCGGTTCAATCGTAAAATTGAGTTGGGTGGCAAAACGAATGGCCCGCATCATCCGTAAGGGGTCATCGGAAAAAGTAGCCCCCGGTTCCAGCGGCGTCTTAAGTATTTTGTCCTCAAGGTGTTGCAGCCCGCCAAACGGATCAATAATTTGTCCAAAAGTGGAATCGTTCAAACTGACGGCCAAGGCATTGATGGTAAAATCGCGTCTGTTTTGGTCGTCCTCCAATGTACCCGGCTCTACATCGGGTTTTCGGCTGTCTTCCCGATAACTTTCACGGCGGGCGCCCACAAACTCAATTTCAATTTCTTCATAGCGAATCATAGCCGTGCCAAAACGCGCATACACCGCCACTTTGGGTCGCGGATACATATTAGACGCCACTGCTTCCGCCAACCGGACGCCATCCCCTACACACACAATATCAATGTCCTTAGAGGCGCGTCCAAGCAAACGATCGCGTACATAGCCTCCGATTACAAAGGCCGAAACGCCTTGTTCTCGGGCGCATTTGCCCACCAATTCAAATATTTTGCGCTCCTGAGGTAGTATAGAAAAGAGCATAATTCTTATTTGCAAATAAAATCAAAGTACGGCAGGCATTTCCATCTCCATGCCGGAATAAACTTCTTCCACACGGTCTAACATCTCAAACAGGGCTTCCGGTTCCATCAGGGTGACTAATTCTGCGCGATAAGGCTTAATATGCGGTAAATCGCGAAAATAAGGCGCATAGTGCCGCCGCATTTCCAATACTCCGAGTTTCGGTCCTTTCCAGGCCAAACTATCGCTCAAGTGTTGCCGGGCCGCTGCTACGCGCTCGTGTATGTCGGGCGGAGGCAACGTTTCACCAGTCGCAAAATAATGTTTGATTTCCCTGAAAATCCAAGGGTACCCGATGCTGGCCCGGCCAATCATAATGCCATCTGGACCGTATTTTTTACGGTATTCCAAGGCTTTTTGCGGCGAATCAATATCTCCATTGCCAAAAATAGGGATGTGCATACGCGGATTTTCTTTTACTTTGGCAATCCACTCCCACCTGGCTTCTCCCTTGTACATCTGTGCGCGGGTGCGCGCGTGGATGGTAAGCGCCTGAATACCAATGTCTTGCAAACGCTCGGCTACTTCAAGGATATTAATGGTCGAATCATCCCAACCCAAACGCGTTTTTACCGTAACCGGGCGGCCAGTGCTTTTCACCACCGCTTCCGTCAGTTTTACCATCAACGGCACGTCGCGCAACATGCCCGCGCCTGCCATACGACAGGCGACTTTAGCCACCGGACATCCGAAATTAATATCAATCACGTCCGGGTTCTTGGCTTCAATGATTTCAGCTGCTTCCAACATACTTTCCAATTGGCCGCCAAAGTATTGAATCCCGATCGGGCGTTCATAATCAAATATTTCTAATTTCTGAAGCGTGCTTTTTGCTTCATGTACCAATCCGTCGGCGCTGATAAACTCCGTGTACACCATATCGGCTCCTTGCGCTTTGCACAATTTGCGAAACGGCGGATCACTGACGTCTTCCATCGGCGCCAATAATAAGGGGAATTCACCCAATTCAACATTTCCAATTTTTACCATTATCTACCTCAACAATGTAACTTGTCCTTTATCAGATTTATGTAAAGCGCCGCTGCCGTCACGCCATTTGATGATGTAAACGTAAACATCCGATGGCGCCTCTGTGCCGCCTGATTTACCGTCCCAAACCGCATTCGGTTCCGAACTTTCGTACACTTTTTTCCCCCAACGGTTGTAAATTTCCATCGATTCAATTTTGGAAGCGCCTCTTAAGGAAACCAATGTAAATTCGTCATTCACGCCGTCGCCATTGGGCGTGAACACATTAGGAAACCGCACAATCGGTTGTGTAATGTTTACAATTTTCTCGACCGTGCGGGTACAACCGTTCGGCGAGGTCACCACCACTTTGTAGGTTACGGGTACCGACGTGGTGGTATCGCTTGGGAATTTCGGATTTGGTGTCACCGTAATTTTTTCGCTCGTTCCAGTTATCGGATTGTTGTTTTCCGACCAGGCATACTGGAATCCCGCCAAAGGCTGGCTTGGAGCAATAATGGCCATCAGATCTATCGGATCGCCTAAGCCAAAAGTAGTTGTATCCGGTTTCACTTTTAGGCTCAGGTTAAATGACGGATTAACCGTAACCGAAACCGCGTCCGTAAGTGTGCAGGAAGCCATCGGGCCGCCGTAAACAAAGGTTACGCCATAGTTTTTAGTTGCCGTGAGCGAATCTATTTTAATCATTGGATCCGTACTGCCGGTTGTCCACAAGAAGGTACCCGTAGCGTTTACGTTTGCTTTTAAAGCAACATCCTCTCCTGCACAAATTGTCAAATTATCCGGATCAATATTTAAAGTAGCCTGATAAACAATTACTTTGACCGAATCTTTTTCTGTGCATATCCCGAATTTCCGGGTTACATAATAAGTGGTCGTCTGACTTGGCGTGACGGTCGGCAGCGAATCCTTGGACGTAAATCCGGCGGGATTTGAAGTCCAATCGTATGTAGCGCCCGCTGTGGAGGCGCTGTTGAGGGTGATACTCTCGCCCGGGCACAATTCCGTATCATCCGGGAAATTAAGCGCGGCATTTTCTCCCTGTACCGCTACAATAACCTGATCTGTCAATTTACAATTGTCACCAAATGTATATTCAACCTGATAAGTAGTTGTTTGGTTTGGTGAAACGGTAATTGGTTGCCCGTTTTGGCCGCTACTCCAATGCAAAATCGGGTTTGGAAGGGACGTAATCGCGCCTAACACCGCAGAACCGCCTTTACATATTGTAGCATCGCCGGTTGCGTCCAGCGTTGCGCTTGTCACCACAACGGTAACCTTCCCCTCTGAAGGACAACCATTGTTTGCTTTTACAAAATAGGTCGTTACGGGCAAATTCGGAACGGTAGTAGGCTGCGGATCCGTCACTGTGCCGAAATTCGGATCGGTGGAAGTCCAGGTATAGGAAGTGCCGGGTACCGTGAAACCATTTAATTTAATTGATTCGTTGACACACAAATTCGTATCGATCGGGAACAAGAACGTGGGCGGATTTACCACATTTACCTGTGCGGAGGCAGAAACCTGACAAACCGAATATTTACCAGATACGGTATAAGTTGTTGACGCCTGCGGTGTCGCAGTCGGATTAATACAATTTGAGGAACAAGAAAGGCTTCCCGAAGGCGACCACATGATTTCCGTAACACCGGTAAGCGACGAAGCCGGGCCAAGTAGTAAAGGCACCTGTACGCCAGCGCAAACGGTGGATAACGGCGGCGTAATCATCAACGTAGGCGGTTTGACCACATTGATCGTTGCCCTTGCGGTGTCAATACAAGCGCCCACACGACTAACTCGATAATAATGGGTAGTATCCGGTGCAGAGGTCAGCATGTTGAATGCATAATCGGGTTTTAACAGCCCAACTTTTGGAAACCACTCTACGGTAAACTGGTATTCGCCCGGATCATAAATCGGAGATACCAACAACACCCTATTTCCAATACAAATCGTTGTGTCAGATGGGCTTATAGATAAATCATGCGGCAAACTGTCCACCTGAATATAAATCGTTTCCTTCCGAATACAACCAGGCAGTGAGGTGGTAATGTTGTAAGTCGTATTTTGAATTGGACTTGCAATGGCAGTACGGCCCATGTCGCTGAGTTGCAATCCGGAAAGACCTAAAGGGCTTGACCAGTTCACCGCAAGGGTGTCTGGGAAGATCGTAGCCTTTATCGGCAGAAGCGACCCGCGGCAAAGCAAATTCGAATCCGGAACAGAAAGGGCTAAATCTAATTTTACAACAGCCACAGTTACCTGATCTGAAACGGTACAGCCTGGGTTTTTTGCTGTTAAAGTGTAAACTGTGCTGGTCTCCGGTGAGACAACCGGATCTGGAATGTTGGGATCGCTTACAATTCCAGTATTAGGAATCCAACTCCAATTATAGGTGTTGCCGGGTGTGAATTTTGTATTTCCTAAACGCACCTGTTGCCCGTCGCAAATGGCGGTATCTGCTCGAACAGCCAAAGGTGCGGGCAAAAATACGCCAATTACAACACTGTCGAGGGCAGAAACCGGGCAACTGCCGTTAGAGGCCGTCAAATAATAGGTAGTTGATTGCGCTGGCGCTGCTTTTGGGTTTGCGATCGTTGCAGTATAACCGGAAGGATGCGAAGACCAAGCGTAAAAAGTACCCGGAATGGAATCGCCGCCCAAGGAAACCGTTTCGCCAAGGCAAATATCGTCGTTGTTTCCAAGGTTATATTGCGGTTGCGTGCCATTCAGCACGGTTACTCGGATTGTATCTGATTTCACGCAAGTCGGCGCAGTCAAAATGGCAATATAGGTATAAACGCCCGGCGGCAAGCCCGATACAACCGGCGAAGGGCAATCGGTACAACTCAAACCCGAACTCCCAATCCAGTCATACTGTACACCAGGGAATGGATGCGGATTCAAGGTAAACGAAGCGCCGGTACAAACGACTGCATCCGAACCAAGGTTTACTTCATAAGCCTTTACATTCACCTCGCGTACGAAGGTATTGCAAGCGGTACCAATGCTAACCTGGAATTTGGTTGAATGGTTTACCGTGGCGATCGGGTTCGGGCAGTTGCCGCAACTCAAGGTGGAATCCGGGTTCCAGGCGTACACTACACCGCCGGTGGCGTTGAGTTGCACCGGCTGGCCAGGACAAACCACGGTATCGTTGCTCACTGAAATAAGCGATTCCGCCGATAACAATACGCCATCATCCGTACCTCCAAAATTAATACTTATCCCGCTGTTTATTATGGCATTGCTATAATCATCCATCATAACGACGTATATTTTCCCCTGTACGACATCCAAACGACGTACAAAATTGTCGCCACCAGGGCCAGGGGTGGTACCACAATCATAATCATCCGTTTCTATAGTACCAGTATTGACACCAGGGCCTGGGTGAATATCCGCCAAACCAGTCGGAACCTGGCCGCCGGTCCAAGTAGAACGCGCAGGGGCTTGAGTGGTAACGTAATCGCATATTTGGTCATAAGAATCTATCGGCCCCCACACATTGATGTCAATATCGGAAGGCTCGTTTATAGGGTCGGCAGATTGAACAACAAATCCGAATTTTCCATCAGCCCCGGCTTTAAAATAAAAAAATGAGTAGTTAAACTGCGGGAACGTGAAACAACCCGCATTGGGGCCGCCATTTACAATAAAGTTTGGATCTCCGGCGCCCGGCGTGAGTTTGATTTCCTCCGGCAATACATTGCTGCAACCGCCGATATTCAGCGCATGATCGCAAGTTGAAGCCGGCGGTAAAACCAAAGGGCATGTAACGGTATCAACCTTTATATTAAACTGTGAACAATAGGAGCCTGCCCCAAAAACAATATAATAGGTGCCCGGATCGCTTAGAAACACCGCTTGAAAACCGGGATCAGCAGCTCCATTTCCGCCAGTGGTTGCAATGCAGGTAGCGCCGGGGTCATCCGGACAAAGGTTGTAAAGGCCCAATCCGGCGCCGTCATCCGTCCCGCTGGTGGTAATGCTGATACACATATCACCAGGAGAAGTATAGGCAAATACATAATCATTGCCGCCGAAAAAATTATCGTTGGAGCAAGGCCCGCTTGATAGTGAATTGTCTGAAAAACAGTTACTCAAATTATTTTGCGTGTAGGGCAAACTGTTTATAACATCCGGGTTCGCGCAAGTTGCGTGCGCCGGCGTTACACACGCGTCCGGGGAGCAAGTCCATTTGATATGAAATCCGGATTCGACAGCAAAATTGTCCGATATAAATTGAAGCGTAGCACAGTTGCCCGGCACCTGAATTTCCAGGTTATTGACATTGCCGCTTAAAGTTGTGATCACCGGACTGGTAATGTTGGCGCCTGCAAAAATAGTTAACGCATCGTAACCGCGTTCGGTAGCGAGGGCTTCAACATTCAGGATAATACATTGGTGAAAATCCTGCGGGCATATCGTAAATTGCAGGTTTTCATTGGTCATATAGTCATTGGAGGGGCCGCCAGAATCCCAAACGCCACCGATACAACTTTCGGAAAATGTTTCGGCGCCCATATTGACATCGGGAACATACCTTTGAATACAAAGTCTAAAAGTCCCCCAATTCGGCGCGGCGGTGGCCGAATAATCGTTTACGCGCAGGTAGTAAGTGGCGCCTGCCGTCAATCCAATTTGCACAATACTTACTACATTTTCATTGATGACCGCTGAGCCGCAATCGATTTCGGCAAGATTACCAAAGGAGCAATCATCGCCCCGATACAAGGCCGCCTGCGGCATGTGCATCGTACCGTTCCCGTTTATGTCGCCGGAAACGGTAATTTGAACATCGTTCGCGCTGCCGTCGGCTGGAATCGTAAATTGAAACCATACGTCGCGGTCTGGCGCGCCCGCAAAACAAGCCGGTATGTTAAAGAGCGGATCAATATTGCTTTCCGTTGCATTCACATTGGTATATTCCCCCGGATTGGAGCAAAACGGGACGACTCCCAGATCAATAATCCCTAAACAATCATCGTTTACGGGCGCCTGCGCCCATGCGCAAAAGCATAAAATTGAAAAAACAAGCGTAAAAATAGCCTTCATGCAACGTTTCTTTTTAAAATCGGTACTTAGGTTTAAAACTTTAGAAGGGCAAAATTAGCATTACCTACGATTCCTGCACAAAATGTTCAAATTTAGTACCGTATCTGATGAAAATCCTACAAAGTAGCGCAAGATATGACTTATGTCTGGTAAAGATTTGAGAATACGGCATTCTGATTTATCTGATTCGTCACATTCCGCTACTTTTGCCTAAAATTACCGCATCAAGTGACCGTTAAAATTATCAACCGCTCCGCCAATCCGCTTCCGCGCTATGAAACAAGCGGCAGCGCGGGCATGGATTTACGCGCCGATATACAGGATCCACGCACGCTGAATCCCCTCGAACGAACCCTTGTCCCAACCGGAATATTCATTGAATTGCCCACCGGCATGGAAGCCCAAATACGCCCAAGAAGCGGTCTGGCGATCAAACGCGGATTAACAATGCTCAATTCGCCCGGCACCATCGACAGCGACTACCGCGGCGAAATTATGTGTATTGTTGTGAATTTATCAAACGAACCCCAAATAATCGAACCCGGTGAACGAATTGCCCAAATGGTCATTGCCAAATATGAACAAATCAATTGGCAAGAAGTTGATCTGCTTGAAGAAACGGATCGCGGCGCAGGCGGGTTTGGAAGCACCGGCAAAAAGTGATATTTCGCCTAACCAATAAATAAGCAACATGAAAATTATCATCCCTATGGCGGGCCGCGGTACCAGACTTCGCCCTCACACCCTGACCGTACCCAAGCCGCTGATTCCGGTTGCCGGCAAACCCATTATTCAGCGTTTAGTTGAAGATTTATCTACGGCCTATTCCGGTAAAATTGATGAAATTGCCTATATCGTTGGCGATTTCGGCGCAGACGTGGAAAAGGAATTGATCCATATTGCTGAAAAACTCGGCGCCAAAGGGAAAATTTACCATCAGGATCGTGCTTTGGGCGTAGGCCATGCGATTTATTGTGCCTGGGAAAGCCTGAACGGGCCTTGCATGATCGCCTTTGCTGATACCCTTTTCAAAGCCGATTTTAGTTTCGACCTTGCCTTCGACGGCTATATTTGGGTGCAAAAAGTAAAAGACCCATCTTCCTTTGGGGTGGTCAAATTGGACGAACAAGGCTACATCGCCGAGTTTGTCGAAAAACCTGCCACTTTTGTTTCAGATCTTGCGATTGTTGGGATTTATTATTTCCGGGAGAGCGAACGTTTACGCGCCGCGCTGCACCACATCATCCAAAATGAAATCAAAGAAAAAAACGAGTTCCAACTGACCACGGCACTCGAACTGCTAAAAAACCAGGGGCTGAAATTCCGAACCGGCGAAATTGAGGAATGGCTTGATTGCGGTAACAAAGACGCCATCCTCTATTCCAATGAACGTATGCTTGAAATACACCGCGACAAAGGTCTGGTGGCCAAAAACGCTGTTATTGAAAATAGTGTGATCGTGCCGCCTTGTTTTGTGGGTGAAAGCGCGGTTGTCCGGAATTCCGTCATCGGGCCTTATGTCAGTGTCGGGAATAATTCCGTAGTCGAAAACACCGTTATTACCAACAGCATTATTCAAAACCGGTCCCAAATCAAAAACGCCGTGCTGGATAATTCCATGATCGGAAATTCCAGCAAATTTGTAGGCTCAAAAGATGAGTTGAACCTTGGCGATTATTCCAATTTTACCCAGCGTTAACCGGCTTCTGTTTCGGTTAACCAACATTTGAACATTAAAATAATATATGAAATACAAGTTCCTGATTACCTGTACATTACTTACGACTTTCCACGCAATGTTCGCCCAAAATACCATTGGCGGAAAAGCCAAAATCGTTCCGGAAAGCGAGGTTGTACGCCAAAGCGCTTTTGTGGATGCCGAGCGGGAAACCTTGCTCGGAAATTGGGATAAGGCAATCGGGTTGTATAAGGATTTCACCTACGACAATCCCAACAACGATGCCGGATGGTACGGACTTGCCCGCGCCTATCAGGCAAAAGAGGATTATATCAGCGCCTTGGATGCCATCGGTAAGGCGGTCGAAAAGGATCCGAACAATGCCTGGTACACCGTTTTTCAGGCCAATTGTTATGAAAAAAACGGTCGTGCAAAAGATGCGGCCAAACTGTACGATGGTCTCGTAAAACGATATCCTAGTAATGCCGATTACCTGCGCCAGTTGGCATACTTTTCATTGTTGGACAATGACCCCAAAACGGCCCTAAAATCGCTCGAACGCGTGGAAAATCTGGAAGGCGTCACGGAAGAAACTTCGTCCAAAAAGTTCATGATTTACCAGAAAATGGGCGATATGAAAAAATCAGCTCAGGAAATGCAAAAATTGGCGGATGCCTATTCAAATAAAATCGAATACCGGCGGCAATTGGCGCAATTCTACGAAGCCATTGGCGATGACAACGATGCGCAACGTGTTTATCAGGATATATTAAAATATTTTCCAAATGACAATGCTGCAAAATTAGCCTTGCAGCGCAAAGCAAAACGCAGCAGTTCGGATATCGAATATTTAAACTCGTTAAAACCGCTTTTTGAAAATCCGCAAACCCCCATCGATGCCAAATTAAAAGAAGTGGTGCCCTATTTAGGCAAAATCAAAGGCGGTGTGCCTGAAATTTCAGCCACACTGCTGGAATTGGGCGCAATCCTGGAAAAAGTCAGTCCAAGAGACCCGAAAGCCTATAGTTTTTCGGGCGCTGTACTTTATCAAAGTAACCGACGCGTGGAAGCGCTTGATAAATACCGTCAGTGCATTAAACTGAACCCAAACGTGTTTGCAGCCTGGGAAAACACACTTTCTATGCTGGAAGAACAAAAATTGTTTGATGAGATGCTCACGGTTTCAGAACAAGCCATCGATGCTTTCCCAAACCAGCCAAGGGCCTACTTATATTATGCCATTGCCGCAACCGAAAAAGGGAAATACGACGAGGCAATTGCCCAACTACAACAAGCAGCCATCATGTCGGGTAATACGCCCGTCGGCTTGGATATTCTGGATCAAATGGCCGCCACGTACCTGCGGAAAAAAGACTTAGACAACGCAAAAATAAACTTAGATAAAGCGCTGTCGAAAGGGGGCGATAAACATCCCGGCGTGTTGCTGCATTATGGCGATTTGATGTTTGCCAAAGGCGACAAAACGGCGGCGGACGCGTATTGGCAAAAATCTTATGATATCACAAGAAACCCGGCTATTTTAGATAAAATCAAGGGACAATAAACGCCTTGTCGCCAAACCGGTGTCGAAAACCGTTCCAACCCTGCAGGCCTCCCGTATGCAATGCTACGATTTGTGCGCCTGGGCTAAAATATTCACGCTCAAGCAAATCGAAGATACCGTAAAACATTTTTGCCGTATAAATCGGGTCGGGCATGATTTGGTATTGGGTATAAAATTGTTGTACAAACAACAATAATTCATCAGACAATTGCGCAAATCCGCCAAACGTATAATCGCTGATGATTTCAAAATTGTCATAAGGCGGATAGCCCGCTTCGCGCAAATGCGTGTGTACACGCGCCCGATCCAAATTCACCGTTGTCGCCGGGAAAACCAGCACCCTACCCTGCCCCGCCAAACCGGCGATTAAACCGGCGGCAGTGCATCCGGTTCCCGCAGGCACACAAACAACTAATTCATTTTTATTGGGAATCTGCGCCAATATTTCCCGCCCTATCGTAACGCAGCCATGCACGCCCATAACAGTCGATCCGCCTTCCGGTAATACATAATTATTTGGAAATGAATGAATAATCTCTTGAATTTGCGCAGTCATAAGTCCTTCATCGTACACTTTTTTAGACACAAAACGCAATTGCATCCCGCAGGCGCGTGTGTATGCGAGGGTCGGGTTTGAAGGATCGTCATATACGCCGCGTATGATACCTACGGTTGGAAACCCAAAACGTTTGCCTGCCGCCGCCACCGCATAAAGATGGTTTGAGAATGGCCCGCCAAACGTCGTGATCCCCCGCTCCTGCCCGAAGCGTTCCGATTGAAGCAACAAATGCAATTTGCGCCATTTATTGCCCTGAATTTCCGGCTCCAGCAAATCATCGCGTTTAGCGAAAAGATGGACGTCATGCTCCGTTGCAGCAATAAGGCTCAGCGGTGATAATATTTCCATATCAGATTTATAAAAACACAAGAAGCCAGAGGAGATAATGCCAGCGCTACGCTTTGTGTCCCTTTGTGTATTCTTAGTGTTCTCGTGTTTAAAAACAGCACGCTCGGCAAACCGAACCTTAATAACCTAAGTGGTAAAATTACAACCCGAAACGCACAAAAGAATCACACAAACAACAATCACCGAAATGAACGCGTACTTTTGCGTTTCGCATGTCAGACAAACAAACTTTTATTGCCAAAACCATGCACGGCCTTGAGCCTGCATTGGCCGCCGAGCTCACCAAATTGGGCGCCACCGGAATTCAGGAGATCAAACGCGCCGTCATGTTCGAAGGCGACCGACGCCTGTTGTACGAAGCCAATTACAACCTGCGCACGGCCCTGCGTATTTTAGTGCCCATCCGTACGTTCCAGGCGCGCAACGAAAAAGCCTTGTACGAAGGCATTCGCAACATAGATTGGAGCAAATATATGGGCGTGAACGACACCTTGGCCGTTGACGCCATCGTGCAAAGCGAAGTGTTTCGACATTCGCAATACGCCGGCTTGCTTACCAAAGACGCCGTGGTGGATCAATTCCGCGACAAATACAACAAAAGACCGAATGTAAACGTCCTTTCACCCCACCTGCGCATCAACCTGCACATCCACGACATCACCTGTGATGTATCTTTGGATTCCAGCGGCGATTCTCTGCACAAACGTGGCTACCGCACAGATACCGTGGAAGCGCCGCTGAATGAAATCCTTGCGGCAGGTATGATCCAGCTTTCCGGCTGGGACGGCAACAGCGATTTTGTAGACCCCATGTGCGGCAGCGGCACCCTCGCCATTGAAGCGGCGCTGGTGGCTACCAATACGTCGCCGCATTTCAAACGCGACACTTTCGGTTTTTTCAAATGGCCCGATTTTGACCAAAAAACCTGGAATGTCGTCCGATCCGGATCGGATGCGAAAAGAAGGGTTTTTAACCACCGGATTTACGCCTCAGACTTAGAAGGTCGCGCCCGCAATGCTACTTCGATCAATGCCATGAAAGCCGGTCTGGAACACGCCATCCACATCGACCGGATTCCTTTTGAAAAACTGAGCGCGCCCAGCGGCAACGGTGTGCTGATAACTAATCCGCCCTACGACGAACGGATGCGCGTAGAAGACATCATCGAGTTTTATAAATCCATCGGCGACCAATTTAAAAAGAACTGGACGGGTTGGGACGCCTGGATCATTTCCTCCAACCGCGATGCGCTCAAACACCTGGGTCTGCGGGCTTCCCGGCGTATTACGTTGTTTAATGGCGCTTTAGAATGCAGTTTTCAAAAATTTCAGATGTATGAAGGTTCTAAAAATGGTGCTACGCCGCCGCCGGAGGAATAGGTTAGTTTCTGTTGCACTAAACCTATTTAAATACGGCTTATTTCTGCTGCTTTCTGCTTGGTACAGTCCTTCAGTATCGGCGCAAAGTTGCGCTCAGCCGAACAGGTTTACCTCATTAGCTGGACCGAACGTTTCGGCGCCAGGCAAATCATTCCAAGCAATTCGTTTTATACCCATAAATGGCTCATTAACAACGCATTATTCTGTTTTTCATTTGAACGAACCGGCTGCGGATTTAAGCATCAGCCGCCAAACCGGCCGCATCCCGCGCTGGTCGGCCGACGATTTGCCGTTCTTTTGTAAAATAGAACACCAATGGGCAAAAAACAACCCGATACCAGTCAAATTTCGGCTGGGTTCGGTAGAGTATGTGGATCAGTTGGAAGGAAAAATTCGGAGTTATTGAGTTTTATATCAAATCGTAACAACTTAGCATATTTAAAAAATCCCGAAGGG
>JBAXTB010000259.1:0-8259 GCA_037130425.1 Bacteroidota bacterium | reverse complement strand
GATTCTGACAATTACATTTCGAACGGCTTAGTATCATCCCTTATTTACTAACAATACCAAGGGCTATAAAATCCTGCCAATCCTAAAATCCCGCGAATCCTGATTCTGACAATTACATTTCGAACGGCTTAGTATCATCCCTTATTTACTAACAATTCCAAGGGCTATAAAATCCTGCCAATCCCAAAATCCCGCGAATCCTGATTCTGACAAAATCAAAGGCTATAAATCCCCAAATCCCAAAATCCCTATAATCGTGGTCAAGACCTATTTTTTCTTCGCCCCACCCTTTTTCGCCGGTGTTGTTGTCACGGGCACATTCGCGCGTGCTTGCGTGCGTGGCGTTTCCGATTCAAAATCCGTCAGCTTGTTCGGGTCTTCCGGCTGGTGTTTGCGGAACCAGAAAAACAGTCCCCCGATGAACAGCAGGATCGTGAGGATGGAGGCGCCGAATGCCACTTTTTCGCCTAAGTAGTACGACCGCGGCTCAAAGCGCATTTCCAATTTCATTTTATCGCCCGCAGGCAGGCGCATGGCGCGCAGGAGGTAATCGGCTTTGATAAAATCGGGGGCAGGCTGACCGTTGAGGTAGCATTTCCAGCCTTTTGCCGGCGGGTAATAAATTTCAGAGAAAACAGCCAATTGCTCCGTTTTTGCCGAATATTCGTACTCCATTTTATCCGGGTTATAGGCGCTCAAACGGATGGTCGCATTTGTATCTGCTTGAATATTAAAGCCTTGCAAACTTGCGGCCTCGGCTTGTTGGATCACGGCTGTTTCTTTCGGACTAAGCGTACCCAAGGTGTGCAATTCAGCGTCGGCAGTAGGAACCACGTTGAAGTTTTTCACAAACCAGGCATTGCCGCAGGCTTTTTCGTTCGGGTAAACCTCGCCTTTGGGCGTAACAAGGTATTTACCATTCATCATCCCAATGATATGAAGGTTTTTCGCCAAATCCTGTCCAAGGAAAGTATCCACCACTTCCTGGAAACGCTGCAATTTGGCGGCATGGTAACCGCTCAAGCTCTTGTGGAAATACGAAGTCGTCCAGTTTTGCGTGATTGGACCACGCGCCATGTCCAGCACCCGGTATGACAAGTCCTTGTCTTGTTTGATTTGTTTGTCGTAATCTTCTTCTTTTGGCACTGCCGTAGCGGTGCGTTTGCTTTCGTATTTGCTTTCCGACAAACTACGGTTGCACACCAACCAGTGATCGGCTAAGGCCAGCACGCTGATGGCAATTACCGTGATGCCCGCTTTTATGCGTCCTTGTAAAGCGAACCAGATCAAACCGGCTGCCAGGGCAATAAACCCAATGGAACGGAACGCATCCGAACGGGCCATAGCACTGCGGTCGGATATAAGCACATCGCTCAGGTTTGGCATTTTGATTTGTTCGGCCAAACGCGCGTCATTCGGCCCAACACCGCCACCGGAGAAGCCGGCAATCAGGCAAAGTACCACTGTAACGCCCGCCGAAATCATCAAGGCGCGGCGTTTTTTCTCCACCGGAATATCCTGATCGAACAGTTTTTGCAAGCCCATGGCGGCTAAAGCAGCAAAAAACAATTGCCCCAATCCGAGCGCCATACTTACGGCCCGGAATTTGTTAAACATCGGCAGAATGGAGTTGAATATGTCATTCAGGAAGAAATTGCCGCCCCAAGCCAGCATTACGCTAAATGCCGCCGCCGATGTAAGCCACCATTTCATGCTACCCGGAACAATAATAGCGCCGAATAAAAATAGGAAACAGATAATCGCGCCGTAATAAATTGCGGTGCCGACAAACGGTTGCTCGCCCCAATAATAAGCCGAAGCCGTTTGTTGCGCAATTTGTTCCTGCTGATTTGGCGGTGCGCCGCGACTTACCATGTCAAAGAAAGAAGTTCCTTTGATGGACTCCGTTGCGCCGCCGCCATAAGCATGTGGTACCAACAAGGTCAAACTTTCACCGATACCATAAGACCAGCCGAACTGATATTCTCGGTTGAGGCCGCCATTTTGACCGGCTTTGTTGCTCAATTCGGATTTGCCGCGGATGGTTTCCTGGCTGTATTCGTAGGTGGGCCAAATGCGGGACAGGTTGGACCCGAAACCGATCAATATTGCCAGGGCAAGTGTGCCGGTAGCAGTGCCCCAGGAGATAAAGTTTTTATGTCGAAAACTGTCAATCAGACGGATCAGAATGTAGATCCCGGTGATTAACAGCGTGTAATACGTAATTTGTATATGATTGGCATACAATTGCATGGCTAAGAAAATAGCCGTCAAACTACCGCCCAGCAACAAACTGCCGCCAAACGTTAGCACCACACCCGCAAACACACCGGGCGCGAGGGCCAAGGCCGCCATTTTGGTGCTGTGCCCGGCCTCCAGCAAGTCAATATTATAGGAAGTGATCCCAAAGGCCAAAGCGCCGAAAATACCGATACGCCAGTCGGCTCCTAAAACAATGAGCAAAATATACATGCAAAACATGGCTGCAAAAACCTGCGCCCATATTGACGTATAATCAGCCCACAAAAAGATGGATTTGTAAATTGGTACCGTCATATTGCCCTTTACCGGCGCGTAAATCTGGTAAGATGGCATCCCGCCGAACGCGCTGTTCGTCCACAGGGGCGACTTGCCGTCTTTGGCCTGGTATTCCTTAATTTCGGTTTGCATCGCCCGGGCTTTATCATTATCAGGTTGAGGTAAAACCTTGCCATTGAAGGCATTAGGTGAGAAATAAACCGCTGAAACCAGCATCAGGGCGAAGACGGCGATCAGGTGCGGGACAATTTTTTTGAAATCCATGATTGCTCAGGAATGGCTTTTAATATGAATAAATTTGCGGGCGAAGGTAATGATTGAAATTCGTTTTCCAGCCCGACGTTGAATCAGTTCATTTTCTTTAATATTTCGCGCAACATGTCGATCTGAATTTCATGCCCTCCTTCAAAGGGTTGTTCTTCAAAATCAATGCCGTTGCGGGCTTCAATGTCTTGCACGCTGCTAAGCCTGTCGGGCGTGAGAAACGGGTCGTTGGAGCCATATAACAAATACAGGTTTTTGGTGGCAAAATAATCCTGGTATTGGGCGTAATCAAGGTCTTCCGGCGGCATTCCGGCCCATAAAAGCAGGTCGTGAAACGCAGGTCGCGCGCGCATGATCCAGCGGCAAACCGTGGCGGTTCCTTGTGAAAAACCCAACAACACAATGCGACAATCCGTCGGCAACAAAGGAACATATTTGTCGTAAATGCCTTGCAAATAACCCGCATAATCTGCAATTTCCGCTTCCCGATGATGCCGCGTCATCCAGTTTGCCACCACCGAGCCATCAAAACCGCGCTGGTAGAAACGGTTAAGTCCTTCAGGCGCAATGATTAAGCGTTCGCTGTTATCGAGTTCCACAAAATTTGCCAAAAAGGCATCTGCCAATTGTGCATATCCGTGGCAAACAATCCAAAATTGCTTGATGTGCGCGCCCGGTTCGCCAATTTGGTAATAATGCGCCGTGCGCTGAACCTGGATGGTATGATGGTGCATAAAAGAGCTTATTTGTTGCATCAAAGGCGGAAAGGTAGAAAAATTGGCGCATCTATCACCTCAAATACATATTTTTGCACAGTAATACTTCGCGCTGGATAGTTTTGTGCATGGCATTTGGCCTAATCAGCGCTCAGCATGACAATTAATGCTTCCTTTCAGGCGGCGCTCGGTAGACACCGAATTACTTTTTATCCGAATACCGATTTATGATGATGAACCGCGCATATACCATCCTTTTATGGTGTTTGTTTCTATTGATTTTTCATGCTGAAATCAGGGCCTGCGGCTTTGGTTATATTGGAAGTTGTTCTTCAAATATTCACTTGAAAATCAACAATACACCCGACAGTTTTGATGTCGCGCCTTGTCCGTTCAGCCATCAGTTCGACGGGCTAAACCTCGGAACCATTCAGTCGCTGGCGATTACGCAAGCGGATTTTATCAGTTGGGAAAGTTGCCAAAACAACGTTACGGGCCTTGAATTGAAATACCGCGTGTATCCTGCAAATTCCGGTGGCGGCGCCTGGCAATCCTTTTCATGCTCCGAAATAAAAAACATAGTAGACGGGCCTTATACGACGCGTTATTTTTCCGGCCTAAGCAATTTAAACCTCAGTTCCGGCTTGACTATCGGGCAGGATTATGTGCTGGAAATTTATTTTAAAGCCTCAGTTGATACGATCGGCGATGATTTTATACCGGAAACGTATTTTTTTCAAAACAACAACGGCCAAAATTATCGGATGCAGTTCCGATACGGGGGCGCAGGCGCACCTCCGTTTACAGTGGCGCCCACAACCCTGGATCAGGTAAGTTGCACGTCGCCGAATTCGGGTCGCATCGGCGTAAGCGTGTACGGCGACCAAAGCGGACTGTTTTACCAATGGTCGAATGTGAATAATAATTTCCCCATTCAATTCAATTTGCCAGCCGGCACCTATACCGTAACAGTTTCAGGTTCAAGCGGTTATACACAAACACAAACTTTTATACTCAACCCGCCTGTGTCGTTTGAACGTGCGGAAAATGCTGAAATTTGCAAGGGGCAAACGTATCATCGGGGAAGTTACCAGTTTGCAACAAGCGGTGTGTATGATTTGTATTTGCCGGCACAAATTGGCTGCGACACGCTTGTGCATTTGCAATTACAGGTGCTTGATCCCGCATTGAGCCTGGCAGCCTTGCCCGAACAGGCGACCATTTCCTGCGCGACCCCATCCCTGAATTTTTGCGCTACTCCCACCGCGCTTACGAGTTTTGTATGGCAGGAAACAGGGAAACCGCCTTTTAACGGACTTTGTTACTTGGTAAATTACAGCGGCGTTTATACCGTTACGGCTACTCAAACCGGTAATACTGCCGTTTGTAATGCAAGCAAGCAAATCACCGTAAGCGGCAATGTGGATCCGCCCACCGTGATTACCACCAACACACCTATTATAGTAGGTTGTCAATCGCCCGACACAATATGGGTATTTGCGACCGCCATCACCAATGCCGTAAATCCTACCTTTCAATGGGTTGCCGGCGATCATTTGTTCTCCACCGCAGATACTTGTTTGTTTCCCTGGGTATTTCAGGCCGGTTATCCGCAACTAAATCTAATTGTTACCGACCAATACGGATGTACAGTAGACCGCCAAGTTTTTTTCAGCATTCAGCAGGCCAATATTGTTTCGGTCTATTTGAACACGACACCGTGTACCGCGCCAGATCATGCAGATGGACAGGCTTTGGTTGAAATCCTGGGCGGAACGCCGCCATTTACCGTTTTGTGGAGCAACGGCGCGCAAACGACCACTATTTATAACTTGCTGCCTGGCTCCTATTGCGTTACTGTCACGGATCAAACCGGCTGCTACGACGGCGACTGCATTACGGTAACTTTTACCGAGCAGGTGACCGATTTGAATTCCGGCGTCTTAAGCATCGTTCCGAATTTGACCCATCCGGGCAGTAGCGTTATGTTGCATCTGCCCGATCATTTTCAAGTCGAAGCCTATCAATTGGCTTTGTTTGACGAACAAGGAAAGGGAATATTGTCAGTGCCCTTAGAGGCCGGGGAAGCCGGGATAATCAAATTTGATTTGCCGCAAGGGCTAAAGCGCGGAGTCGTTTATGTGCAATTAACAAGCGCACATTCACATTTTGTTGGACAAATCCTGGTATTTTGACACAAGAAAAATGCTTTTTTTAAGTTAATAGGCATTGAAAACCTCAGATGCGTTTCCGTATCAGGGGTTTTTACTAATTTTGCACCCGTTAAAAAATTTCTTCATTCTATCACCACACAAACAATTTCCAAACATGAGCAAAAAGCTATTTCTCCTCCCAATGCTGTTGGGCGCCCTGATGATGTTCGCACCAAGCTGCGGCACAACCGACAAATGTGAAAAGAAAGTATGCGGTAACGGTACTTGCCTTGACGGCACTTGCGATTGCGAAGCCGGTTATGAGTATGACGCTGACGGTAACTGTAACGTGAAAGTTCAGGATAAATTTGTAGGCACTTATACTATTCATGATGAATGTGATTCAGGCACTGACGATTACAATGGATCTATCAGCTTGAATACAGATTTGACCAAAGTTGGGCTTAACAAAGTATGGAACCTTTTTCAGAATCCAACAATAGCAACCATCACTGGAACAAGTTTGACGATTGCTAAACAAAAACCTGATCCGATAGACCCAAATCATCCAGAGTATGCTTATTGGGTTGAGGGGAAGGGCACTATTGCAACCGTTGGCACTAAATCTGTAATAACTTTGATGATTACTGTAACAAAAGAAACAACGGCAACCCCAAGCAGTATAATTTCGACTGATCATTGCACCACTACTTGGACAAAAAATTAAAAAGAAGTTATTGTAAAAAATGGCCGCCAAATTTTTGGCGGCCATTTTTTTATACAGAATATCGATACATGAAATATTATTAAATCAATATTCCTTAAAAAGACTTTTATTTACCACCGCCGTTATTCTTTTTAGCGCGATTCATTTTAGCGTCTTTTGCATCAGTATTAGGCATTTTTTCCATTTTAGCGTCTTTCGCCTCCGTGTTTGGCGCTTTGTCCATCTTAGCGTCTTTTGGATCAATTTTCGGTTTTGTCGGCTGTGGCAACGGATCCACTTTCGGGCCTTTTGCGCCGCCTTTTTTAACTGCTTTTTTACCGCCTTTTGCAGCTGGTTTAGCCGCTTCTTCAGCCGCTTTAGCCGCTTGCGCTTCATCGAAACGCTTGGTCGCTTCCGCTTCTACGCGTGCGTCGCATTCAGCCGCTTTTTCAGCACGCAGTTGTTCCAATTTCGCTTTAACGGATGTTTCGATTTCAGCTTTTTGATCAGCGAGGGTTTTGCCGCCGAAAGCGGTCAGGGTGATGAAGCCGCCTGCTACGATGGCGCCAACGAAAAGAATTTTTTTATTCATGGTAATGAATTTTTGCTGTGAATGTGTAAAGGAAACATGGTTTTAAGCGGGTTCCGGAACATTACTTACCGGCAGCAGGTTTTGCAGCGGCTTCGGCTTCTTGCGTTTTAGCAGCCACTTTTTCTGTTACGCGCGCATCGAAATCGGCGTCGCATTTTGCATTCATTTCGCTTTCAACAGCGGCTTTGCCGGCTTCGTAGCCTTTTGTGATTTCTGCTGTAACCTGCTCAGGAGTGAGCAGCTTTTCGCCACAAGAGGCCATGGAGAGGGTCAAAGCAGCTCCGGCGAGGATTCCCAAAACAGTTTTTTTCATGTTTTAAAATTATTGAGATTGGTTAAAAAATATGTGCAAAAGTAGCGCTTCGCGCGATTGTTCGGAACTACCTGCACTTTTTTATTCTATCAGCTTAAAAATTTTGATTCAAACGAAGATTTCGTCCTATCATTGTTTTCTGTAAAACAAACTTATTCAGGATGCTCTTTGGTTCTATTTTTACACAAACCGCTTCAAGGAAATTTGCTTTATTTTTAAAATGGCGTTTTGCCTCAGTTTTTTGCCTGCTGAGCGCCTTGCTCTGTTTGACGTTTTTTCCGCAGCGCGTCACAGCCCAAACGGAAGAAACTTCGAGCGGAGAATTGCTGGAAAACTATTTCCGCAACAATGAGCAGCCAAATGAATCGGATGCGCAAATGCTCTTAGAAACCTATGAATACCTGCGCGCGCATCCGCTGAACCTGAATACGGCAACCAAAGAAGATCTTTCGCAGTTAGGTTTTTTAAACGAACTGGAAATCGCGCAGTTTATGAGTTATCGCGAGCAGTTTGGCCCGTTTATCAATGAACTGGAACTCCAGGCGGTGCCCGGCTGGGATTTGTTCGACATCAAACATACGCTTGAATTTGCGCAGGTAAGCGGCGGCCTTGATAGTCGGTCTGTGCGGCTGATAAAGGGCTTGTACAAGGGCGAAAATGAATTATTGATGCGCTGGGGCAGGCCCAATCCTGCGCCCTATACCGGAAAAGTAGAGGGTGAAAACAATGCCTGGGCGCTGCGGTACCGCCATACTTTTGACAATCGCCTGCGCTTTGGGTTCACCGCTGAAAGCGACCCTGGGGAAGCCATTTTTGCCAAAAGCAATCCACACGGTTTTGATTTTTACAGTGCGCATTTGTTTATCCAAAACATGAACCGAAGGGTTAAAGCGCTTGCAATCGGCGATTATTCAGCCCGTTTTGGACAAGGTTTATTGCTTCAAACCGGTTTTGCGCCCGGCAAATCAGCAGAAACA
>JBAXTB010000258.1:0-8270 GCA_037130425.1 Bacteroidota bacterium | reverse complement strand
CTAACATCTTTTTCACAACACGATGCAGAAATGCCTGATTTACTGATAAATGCGCGGCGCGCGGTACCATCGGCGCTGGTATCGGTCAGACCGCAGGCAACCACTTGTCTGCCCGTAAAAAAAGCATCTCCTCCCATGTCCTGTCCATTCGTTCCAAACCCCAAGGTTCCGAACAAATCGCCCTGCGGCGAAACCTGCAACACAACCTGATCGTTATCGACCACCGGGAAAACCTGCCCGCTCGAAACGGCGATGATGAGCAGCGTATCCTCATTTAATTTGCCCATTTTAAACGGCCCAAGATCATAACTACTATCGTATGCTTTTTGATTGGTAACGACGCCGTTTGAACTAATATTTACCAGGTTTAAACTCGGATCGCCCACCCCTAAGGTAGTTTGGTAAGCAGCCATCAGAATTGAACCGTTGGCCAAAGGCTGTCCGGTCAAAAAATAACTGTTCTTCATGCCGTAATCGTAAGATTTGACCCATTGCACATCGCCGTTACCGCTGAATTTGCCCAACAAACTAACAGCAATACCCGTGTTAAAAGACTGACCGATGACATAAAAATCGCCGGAAGGCAAGGGCAAAATTTCATTAAAGCGGGCAAACAAACCGCCGTCATAAATTTTCTCCCATAAAACCTGCCCGGTGCTGGAAAATTTTGTCAAAAACAAACGCTCTGAAAAACCGGAACTTTCACGGCTCATACCAACCGCCATAACTTCTCCATTGGGCATTTTTTTTGCATCATACCAGTCGTCCTGGTCGTTGGGTTTTCCCCAAATTGTTTCGCTGATAAAACTCCCATCAGCGCCCAAATGCAGCACGGAAGCATCAAAATAGCCCTGAAATCCGCTGTTGTTGTTGAAAAAAAGCACTGAACCGTCATTAAGCGTCACCAGCGCGCGCGCATCCCGGTTTTCCTCCGGTTTTAAGGACCACAAAGGATTGCCGCTGTTGTCAAATTTCGATATAAATGCCGCATTCTCCGTACCCGTACGCGCGCCCCCCGCCGCGTACCAGCCATTTCCGTTGATCGGAACAATAGAATTGTAGGAGAGTTGGTAGGAACCGGCAGTATAAACTTTGGTAAACGTTTGCGCCGTACTATTGCTGACCACAAATAAGGCCCCGATAATTAAGAAACGCCACATAACTGAACTGGTATTTTTTTAGTGAAAGATGCGTTTTACGCCCAAACCAAGCGCGTAAAGCCTTGTTTTTAGTAAACCGTCAGGCTGTTCAATGCGATTAAACTGGTATTTAAACACCGGTACGATTTGGTAGCGGCCATTTCCGACAGGAATACCGAAACCTGCCCGGCCCCACATCTCCGGTTCAGCCGCTTGTACCGACCATAAGCCTTCCGCACCGGCAAAAACCCGGATTTTTTGCTTGAAAATTGACACATTATAGCCGTAATCAAACTGGGCGCCGAACCAATTCAGGCGTTTCGCATCAGAAATATCCCGCGTGGGCGTGGGCGAAACCCGGTACTGTACACCAGATTGAATATCAACCTTTACCTGATTGGTGCGCGCTTCCGAATAAACCGCCCGATAAGGCAAATTCATCCAGTTGAGGCCCAAATCCACCGTCCCTCGCTGCCCCAATGGCAGGCGAAAACCCGCCGACAAAGACACGCCCAAACGACGAGCGTCCAGCGCCGGAAGCACCTGAATATCCGTGGCGCCGACGCCCTTGATCCACTGAGATTCCATCAACTGAAAAGCCGACAACACACTGATGTCGGCTGTAAAAACCGCCTTTCGCTGCGGTTTTCGTTGAACCACAACAGGCGAACTTGGTGGAAAAGGCAATTGTTTAGGCGGATTTATGATACCGATGATCGGTAAAGGAAGCGCGGATAAGGAGGCTAATTTTGTTGTATCAATTTTAAGCACTTCAGAAACAAGTGCCTGATTATTAATATTTTGCACTGCCAAAAGTGAATCATTCCCAACTTGCCCGGAAATGGCTAAAGCCCCCGCCGATGCATCGGGCCTAAACATTTCGCTTGCAGCAGATGATGTTTGCCCTCCTTCAGTTACGGCCCCCAACGGATACAAAGCAGTTTTTGAAACACCTATAATATCTTTTTGAATCGACCGGCGAGCGTCTATTCCCAAGTTGATTTTATCATTTTTGCCTATCGTTGAAGCCGTTTCAACCTGATTTTCTGTTGCAACACCGTCTCCCGTCAACCGTCCACCATCCCCCATCAACCCTCCACCGTCTCCCGTCAACCCTCCACCGTCTCCCGTCCTCCGTCCACCGTCTCCCGTCCACCGTCCACCGTCTCCCGTCTCCCGTCCACCGCTTTTATACACAACCTGCCCTGCGCCAAGCAGCAAGCCAAGCCCCATAGCCCAATAAAACAGCCAAAAGAACCGTCTTTTGCGTTTCGGTTGAATTGCTTTTCGGATATTTTCCCAGGTTTCCGCTTGTGGTTCCTGTTCGTAATCGTCAAATTTATCCGCCCATTTTCGGCGAAGTTCATCATCCTTTTTCATAAGCGTTCAGGCCTTTTTCATTTAATATGTTGCGTAAAAGCACCTTTGCCCGGCTAAGTTGCGATTTGGAGGTACCCGCCGTAATTCCGAGCATTTCGGCGATTTGCTGATGTTCATAACCGTCTATCAGATAAAGGTTTACAATGACCCTAAAACCATCGGACAGCGAAGAAATAGCAGCTACGACCTCTTCCCGTTCTAAGGAATCCAGCACGTCGAAGGGGTCGGGTTCTTCGGGCAAAACGCCTGGTTTATCCGCATCCTCCACCACGCCGAAACGGCTGTTCTTTCGGTAATGGTCTATGGCCGTGCGAATCACAATGGATTTAATCCAGTAATGAACCGCTTCCGGTTGTTTTACCTCGCCTATTTTTTGAAAAACCTTGATAAAGGCTTCCTGAAAAATATCTTCCGCTTCAAAACTCGTGCGCGCATAGCGCCGACAAATACCCAACAGGCGCTTTTTATAGTGGTTATAAAAAGCCGCTTGCGCTTGTTCATCGCCTTTTTGACATGCCTTTACCAGGCCAACGAGGGTATCCTTGGGTATCATTTATCCTTTTGTCGCGCCGATAAAATTGCCGGTCAAATTAAACCTTGCGTAATAAACAGTCTGATTGAGCAGTATTTTCACGGTAAAACCCACTGGTGAATTGCTCTGTAAAAGCAGAATACCGCGTTCGTAATTCCAACCAGTAAATCGGGCATTGAGAAAATCGCTGATGATGGTCGGTAAAGAGCTCACGTCCAATTCAAGAAAGGTCATATTGGGACCATCCAAGGCCAATAAGTCTTCCGAATGAGAACTTAATATTTGCCCGTTTGCATCAAATTGGTAATTGAACAGGAAATTGTCTTTGCGTACCGCAACAAGCCAGCGAACCATTTGGTTAACGTCCACAAGCATATTAGCCGCCTGCAATTCCAACTGCGGGTGGTCGGCTTCCAATCTGGTACGAATGTTTTGAGGAATCTCTGAATAAGCCTGCACTTCATAGCGCCACCAAGGCGCTACGGGAACTTCCATGGTTGAAATGCGGGCGCCGATGGTATCAAAAGTTAAGAGATAATGCTTTCCACCGGCCGTAAAATTTGCAGAATAACCGCGCAGCGCTCTGTTGTCGGGGTTGATTTGCGCATACACGCTCACGTCCGTAGCGTTGATGAATTGGTTTTCAACATAACTCCGTCCATTCCTCGGCAAGTCTGCCGTATCGCGCTCCTCCTCCAGCATGCGCATGGTGCCATCCTGGGCGATAATAGCCTGATAGTGTTTGGTTTGCGCATAAAAATCAGCCGCATAAAGCGTGCTGTCCTGTAAGGTGGTAATCTCCAGCCCTGTCACCCCCGAAAACTTGTCGGCAATCGTTTCAATAACCGCCTTGGGGGGCTGCTGGCTTTCCGGGATCGACTCTGTAGCCTTATCACAACTCGCCCAAACCACGAGCGAGCACAAAAAGAGTATGGAAATCCTTTTCATCCTTTGTATTTTTTACCAAAACAGCAAAAGCGCCGTTCCGGTTGCTTTCTAACAAAGGGACGAAGGGATTAAGAAATTGGTTGCAGATATTTGTGCTGTAAATGCTTTTTAAAATACTTACGCGAATGTTTTAAGCACCAAGGCATTGGCGCGAATCTTAAAAAACGCCTATTTTAGCCTGGCGGCTTTAACAATATAAGGACTTACCTCAAAATATTCGGCAACAGCCTCGTCGGTCATATCCGGGTTTTTCTTCAAAAATTTTTGGATTAGCAGTACCATACCTTCGCTTATGCCTTGTTCTCGGCCTTGTTCTCGGCCTTGTTCTCGGCCTTCTTCGATGCCTTGTTCAAGCCCCTTTTGTAATCCTTCCTGTATACCCCTTTGTATCCCCTCGTGCATACCTTTTTCTATTCCTTCATGCATGTATTTGATCCTGTATTTTTCAAATACATAAGGCAATACGAGATCTTCCTCTTCCACAGTCATATTAATGGCGGGATTTTCGAGGGCTTCCTGAACTGTTTGGGATACGCTGACCATATATAATAATGTGAATTTTATGATAAGTTGGATGTTGTCATTTTCATGAAAATGCTTTGCAAATATAAGCACTTTCTTCCAATATTTCTGCAAGTAAGCTTCATTGCGGCTGTATTTGAGTACCAAGAATATATGCCTCAACAGCAATGGATCAAGACCGTCAATCGTGGCTTCTGACAAAGCTGCAACGTCAAGCAGGACATAATCAAAATGCGGCACAAAACGCAGCAATGCCGGAGGCGCATGGGGAAAAAGTTGTGCCGGCGCCTCTTTTTCAATAGGCTTAGCGCCGTGGTAAATGAGTATTGGAATGGATAAAGTCGGCGGTCGCCCTTGCTTTTGATCTTCCATCCATACATTATTGATATACCTGTTTAACTGTTCATACAACCCTGACGCAGGCGCCTCGCTTTTGTGTTCAAAAAGCAGGCAGATCCGGAATGGCTCCCGGGTATGGGAAAACCCTTCGTAGCAAATATCGGCAAGGCTGATTTGTAGTTTTTCGTCGATAAAGGAACTATTGCTGAGTTGCAACGAATCTGTATCAACAAACAAACGTAAGTCTTCATCCAGCGCGAATTCGATAATTTGCAAAGCAGCGGTACGGTGCTGCAACAAGGCGCGCACATATTTGTCGTGCGGCTGGTGTAGGTAATACCGAATGTCCGTCGGATCAGTGGCAGTTGCCTGGGTGTGTTGCTCTTTAGCCATGAGTCAAAAATACACAAATAGTTTAAAATAAAAAAACAAATAGTTTCATTTTTTTTATAAAATATCTATTAGAACAAATATTACCCGCCCACACCCCAATGTCATTGACTTAAGGATTTTGAAACGAAATCATCCTTGAATAGAGCGTGATTTCTTAACATCAAACAATGTACGAAAAACCTCGGAGAGGTTTAACATTGGTAGAGATTGATTATCAGGTTGTTATCGGACCTCGGAGAGGTCTAACGTTGGTTTATTTCCCGCGAATATCCAAAACCAATGTGCGACCTCTCCGAGGTCGTAACCACTTTATAATCAATCATTTCTACCAATATTAAACCTCCCCGAGGTTTTTCGTAAGTTGGCATCCTGAATAAGGTGATTCCGCCACTTTTTCCTTAAGTCAATGACATTGGCCCACACCCATCCCAAACAACGCAAAATCATACCTTACCGGATCCTTCGCATCAAAGACCCGCAAATTTTCAGTCAACTCCAGCACTGCTTTCCAATCTACCTGCGGGCGCTCCAACAAACCCAAACGTCGGGCAATACGCTCCACATGCACATCCAGCGGGATCAACAACTGGTCGGGCTGAATGCCCTGCCAAACGCCGAAATCTACCCCGCAATCATCGCGGCGCACCATCCAACGCAAAAACATATTCAGGCGTTTGCAGGTAGAACCGCGTTCCGGCGACGCCACGTGTTTGCGTGTGCGCTCGGGCGCATACGGGTGATCAAAAAAATCGCGGTGAAAACCGATCAACGCCGCTTCTACCGTCGTATCATCGGGTTTTAAATGCCGGGCAAAAGCCGTTTCCAACGAATGATGCCGTCGGTAGTATTGCTGAAAAAACTCCAGAAAATAAAGGGTATCCGTCGCTTGAAACGTGCGGTGTTTGAATTCCAGAAACCGTTTCCGGTCCGTTTCTTCGTGGTTGAGGATAAAATCGTGGGGCGCATCATCCATCAAACGACTCAGTGTGCTTGCGCTTTGCAAAATCGTTTTGCGTTGCCCCCAAGCCAGCATTGCCGCCCAGAAACCAATAATTTCCCGGTCTTGCAACTTTTGAAACCGATGCGGAATCGAAATCGGGTCGTGCTCAATAAACCCTGGGTGGTTGTATCGTGCAGCGGCCTCTTCCAGAATAGCCTTACAAGTGGCTGAATCGGGTACTGAAAGCGGTAATTGAATCATATCGCGCATATCGGGCGCAAGATAAACGTCAACCTTGACCTTGTTGCCAGGCTTCAAGCCAATCGTATAATTTTTGTTTGGCAAGTTCAAAACCCAACGCATGAAACTCATACATACACTTCGATTGCCGATAATGCGTGCGCTGCGCTAACTTGGCAATAGGAGTTTGCCCTCCCGACTCAACAGAATCTTGATAGGCTTTTTTGGCAGTCGCTTGTTCCGTTTTTGCCTGTTTCAATAAGTTTTTGGCCGTTAAATAACCTTGGTGCAGGGCCTCAAATGCCTCATCGCCCACTAAACGCTCGTCTTGCAACAAAGCAGCAAATGTCTTTTTCATAAACTCAAACCGTGACAGGAAATGTTAGAAGCCGCAAAAATACAAAACTTAATAATTAATTAATATTAAGTTTACAATGGAGACATAAATTTATTAAAATAAGTTTTTTCAGGAAAAATTCAGTATTCCTAAAAAAATCGAGCGGATTGCCAGACCTTTGCAGCCCAAAAAACAGATGTAATCGTTACAGCCTCCCACACAACCTGTACCGCATTCACATCCAACAACTTAATATGGCCAACGCTATTTTACTGCTTGAAGACGGCGCCGTTTTTCGGGGCAAATCTGCCGGAAAAATCGGCACTACCACCGGTGAAATCTGTTTTAACACTGGCATGACCGGCTATCAGGAAATTTTCACCGACCCATCCTACACCGGCCAAATCCTGGTGGCCACCAACGTCCACATCGGCAATTACGGCATCAAAGACACCGAAATTGAAAGCGAACACATCAAAATCGCCGGATTTGTGTGCCATAATTTTAATATCCAGTACAGCCGCGCGATGGCCGACCGCTCCATTCAGGACTATTTTGAAACGGAGGGTTTAGTCGCCATTTCAGATGTTGACACCCGCGCCATCGTACAGCATATCCGCCAAAAAGGCGCCATGAACTGCATCATTTCTTCGGAAACCGATGATCTGGACGTACTCCGCGCCCAACTTGCCGCCACACCTTCCATGGCCGGTCTCGAATTATCCAGCCACGTTACCACCCGCGAACCGTATTTCATCGGCAACCCCGACGCAGCCCACCGAATCGCGGTCATGGATTTCGGCGTAAAAAAGAACATCCTTCGCTGCTTTGACGCCCGCGACTGCTACCTGCAGGTTTTCCCCGCTCGCACCGATTTTCAAACGGTAAAAGCCTGGAATCCAGACGGTTACTTCTTGTCTAACGGCCCCGGCGACCCTTCCACCATGGAATACGCCGTCACCTTAACCAAGCAAATGTTGGCGGACGGCAAGCCCCTGTTCGGCATCTGTTTAGGCCAACAAATACTCGCCCAAGCAGTCGGCTTACCCACCTACAAACTACACCACGGCCACCGCGGCATCAACCATCCGGTAAAAAATCTCTTAACCGGCCGCTCCGAAATCACCAGTCAAAACCACGGTTTCGGCGTACTCGAATCGGCCGTGTACGACAATCCTTCCATTGTGGAAGCCACCCACATCAACCTCAACGACCAAACCGTAGAAGGCATCCGCATAAAAGATAAACAGGCGTTCAGCGTTCAGTATCACCCGGAAGCGGCGCCCGGCCCGCACGATGCAAGGTATTTGTTTGATGAGTTTGTGGGTATGGTGGGGGGACGGTAGACGGGAGACGGTGGACGGTGGACGGTGTGGACGGTGTGGACGGGGCTTGACCTTGTTTTTGGCTTTCCCTTTGAACTTGATTCTCGGTTTCTGAGGCCAATGTTGAGTTCGTTATACGGTAATAAAAAAGCCGACATGCATCAAATGACTTGGA
>JBAXTB010000257.1:0-8292 GCA_037130425.1 Bacteroidota bacterium | reverse complement strand
TGCTAAATCCCACCATTTCAGCAATCGCCTGCGGGGTGCCCGCGCGTTTTTCCAGCAGCACTTTTGATTTTTCCAAGCGCATTTCCCGAATGAGTTGTACCGGTTCTTTGCCGGTTAGCACTTTCAGTTTTTTGAAAAAATGCTGCTTGGTCATTTGCAGTTTACGGGCAATATCTTCTGCTGTATAATCGGGATTTGAAAGATTCTGCTCTACCATTTGAACACTTTTGGCCAAAAACGGATCGTCGATTTGCACGCGATTTTCAGTGAAATAGAGGTGCAGGATACGGGCGAAAAGCTCGTGTTTCCGTTTTCTTCCATCTAATAAACGCTGAATGGAGGCGTCAAATTCATCATCGAGGATCGGGCGGGTGAACCACACGTCGGCGCCCGCACGCAAGGCATCGAGTTTGCCTTCGTTGCCGTGGTGGTCGCTGAGCAAAACGACGGGAATATGGTTGGTTCGATCCGATAGTTTGATCTGCCGCGCTACGTCAATGCCGGTTTTACCATTGAGAATGGCATCACAAATAATTAAATCCGGCAACAAACTATTGGCCATTTGGAGACCCTCGTTCGGCGTAGCGGCCGTTTCAATTTGAAAACGGTCGGCTAACAGTGATTTCAAGTATAAAACAATTTGGCGGTTCGGTTCTATCACCAAAGCAACTTGTTCCGGTTTTTCACCGGTATAAAGCGCATAGGGGTCGGGCGGCTTTATTGTTTCGACTTGGGTAGAATCGGACATACCCATTGAAGAGGTTTCGATAGCCGTTTGCCGCATATTACTGCGCAAAACATCTAATTCCACCTCTTTTTTAGCCACGCGTTTGCGCCAGCGGTCGGTGTTTTTAATGTTGGCAAAAATGAGCGCCAAGAAGCAAAGGAACAACACAGCGCCCAACATGTAGGCACGATCACGCTCTAAACGCACAAAACGGGCTTGTTCGGTTACCTCCTGCGCACGCAGGTTCGTGAGCGAGTCGAGCGAGCGTCGGATGGCAAGCGTTTCATTGCGTCTGCTGCGCGCAAAAATGGAGTCCTGTGCAACGCCAAGCAATTGCTGGCAGGTAAGCGCCAGTTCAGGCAATTCCCAACGCCCGCATTCTTTTACCAAAGCGCTCAATAATGCGGCTTTTGTTACCGGATTTGGATCCCGGCGGGCATCAATTTCCGCTTCCGACAACATGCGGGTAGCGCTGCGATCATCGTTATTTGCGTCGTAAATACCCGAAATAAGGGTAAGCGCACGGGGCGTGGTCGGAATTTTATGCCGCTTTAAAAAATCTCGAAACCATTCGGCCTCTACCTCCGCCTGCTCGTCGTTGCCCGCCTGCGATAATTGCGTCATCAACTGAATCCGATTGTTCAGGGTATCCAAAACGGCATTGCTTTGCGATCGCAGCCCCTGGCAAAGGAGCATACAGCAAAACAAGGTCGAATACGTTGCAGTTTGAAATTTCATCGGATGGTGATGCTGTAGAATCAGTTGGTTAAATCGGAATTCGATAAAAAAACGATGTTGCCATGCAAAAGTAACGAAAAAAAATTATTCGTAGGTAGAACATGTCGACAATACGGTATAGTACGGTAGTGCGTTAAATTAAATCGTTTAGAATCTTTCAAAATTGCACGAATTTACACAATTATGAAAATCCTAACGCGCTAAATCCGGGCGCGGTGACTGAATAATCCGTATTTTTGCGTTGTTCAATATTTTGAAACTATGAAGAAAGTCCATTTGATTGCTATTGCAGTAATTGCTGCTGCCATTGGCATCCTGATATCTGCCAGTAAAGACGTTACTACTTATGCCAATTTTACCCAGGCCGCCAAAATCGGTGACAAGGTAAAGCTGATTGGTCAACTGGTCAAAGACCGCCCTGTCGAATACGATCCGGAAAAAAACACCAACCACCTTGCATTTTACCTAAAGGATGACGCCGGCGATGTACGCCAAGTGATCCTGAATGCGGCCAAACCGCAAGATTTTGAACGCTCTGAATCAATCGTGCTGACCGGCGAAATGGAAGGCGATGTATTCAAAGCCTCCGACATGCTACTGAAATGCCCTTCTAAATACAAGGATCAGGAGATTTATGTAAGGGAAAAGAAGGGCTAAACGTTGCGTTTCCCTCAAATCACTCAAGGAAAACGGCCATTTCGGTGGCGTCGTTGATTTGAACCTTAATATGATCTTTCAGGGTTGTTGCTAAGGAAAGTCCGACATAATCGGCTTTTACCGGGAAAGATTTGTGCTTGCGGTCAACCAGAACTGCCACTTCCACACAAGTAGGTACGATTTTCAGCAAGGGCTGAACAGCGTAAAAAACGGTGCGTCCGGTGTTCGCCACGTCATCTATAATAATAACAGGTTTGCCATCTACTGCTTCAGGCGCCAATTCAATATAAGGATCGAACTCCACCGGATTGGCCGGATTGAGGTGGATGCGCGTCATAGTAATTTGCATCCCTGCCGGTTTGATGGGCAGCAATTCGGCTTGCAGCAGACAGGCAAAACCCCAACCATTGTTGTTGAGGCCGGCCAAAATGAGTTCCGATTCATCGTAGTGCCGTTCAAGGATTTCGATTGCAATACGTTTAATTTTTTGCCTGATTTGCCGATCGTCGAGGATGCGCATACGATTCCGTTTATAAAATTAGCTGATTGTAAAACTTGGGATCAATTTTCATGCAAAAGTCTATGCTTATCGCTGTACTTTTCGCCCGTTAAACGATTTTTTTTATTTCGGCGCAGCGGAAAATACTGTTCTTGCCTGTTTGCCGGTTAGCGTTAAAACAGAATATGCTGCAAACGATCCTTTTTTTAGCCATAACGGCCGCCGCAGGTTGGTTTTCATACAAAGGATTCAGCCGGGTTCGGCGTAATATTTTTCTGGGAAAACCCGAAAAAGTAACGGGCGACACTGCTCAACGCTGGCGCAACACCATGCTGATCGCCCTTGGTCAGCAAAAGATGTTCAAAATGACCTTGCCGGCTGTGCTGCACTTGTTTATTTATGTAGCATTCGTCATCACGCAAATTGAACTAATTGAAATTTTTACCGACGGTATTCTGGGTACGCACCGCATTTATGCGCCGTATTTAGGCGGTTTTTATACGTTTGTCATTAGTTTTATCGAAATTCTGTCGGTATTGGCCTTTGTGGCAACGCTGATTTTCCTGTCGCGACGCAACTTGCTCAAAATAGCGCGTTTTCAAAAACCGGAGTTAAAAGGCTTTCCATTTCGGGATGCAAATTATATCCTGTTCGCTGAAATCGTGTTGATCGTCGGCATTTTTTGTATGAACGGCGGCGATAAAGTGCTGCAAACCAGGGGCTTGGAACATTACCATCAAACCGGCGCTTTTGCCGTGAGCAGTTGGCTTGGCCCGGCGCTGTTTGGCAATCTTCAAACAGATGCGCTCATTGGTGTAGAACGCTTCGGTTGGTGGCTGCATATCTTGACCGTGTTCGCATTTTTGTGCTACCTGCCGTATTCCAAACACCTGCATATCCTGCTCGCATTTCCCAACACCTGGTACGCCCGCCTGACGCCAAAAGGTGAAATTGAAAACATGCCGGAAGTACAAAAAGAGGTGCGGATTATGATGGGTTTGGATCAACCGGATGCAGGCGCGCTGGCTGAATTGCCGGAATTTGGGGCCAACGATGTGCTTTCTCTTAGTTGGATCAACGTGATGCAAGCCTATTCCTGTACAGAATGTGGACGATGTACCGCCAACTGCCCTGCAAACCTGACCGGCAAAAAACTATCGCCCCGCAAAATTATGATGGACGTGCGCGATCGCGCGGAAGAAATCGGCCAAACCATCGACAGCGGCAAACAAAGCCTTGAAAATTACAACGACGGTAAAAGCCTGTTCGATTATATCAGTCCTGAAGAACTACACGCTTGCACCACCTGCAACGCCTGTGTGGAAGCCTGCCCGGTACTTATCAATCCGCTCGATATTATTTTAAAAATGCGCCGCCACGAAATCCTGACCCAATCGGCCGGGCCTTCCGATTGGTTACCGATGTTCAACGCCATTGAAAACAACGGCGCCGCCTGGGCCATGTCCGCCGACCGCGATGCCTGGAAAAATGCATAAAATACATAAAACCAAGGCTTTGCCAATCAAATCATTGATAAAACAACGCTCACTGCTTTGAAAATCAATATGAAACTACCTGTTATTTATAAATCCGGTTTACTTGCTGTCCTCCTGATCGGAACCACGCAATGCGGTGAAAAAGGTTCGCTTAAACCCGGCTCTGTAGTTGCCCCCGCACCGAAAGACGCCTTGTTTGAACGCGAAAAATCCACGGGCATCGATTTTGAAAACAATATTGATGAAACCCATCAAAATACCATCCTGACAAACTCCTACCTGTACAACGGCGGCGGTGTGGGTGTAATTGATTTTAACAACGACGGTTTGCAGGATTTGTATTTTGTGAGTACGCAAGGCAAATGCAAATTGTACCAGAATTTAGGTAACTTCTCCTTCAAAGATGTAAGCGAAGCAGCCGGTGTGGAAGCCCCGGAAGGAGACAAAACCGGCGTTACCATAGCCGACGTAAATGCCGACGGCTGGCAGGATATTTATGTGTGTCGCACGGGTTTGGTAAACAATGACGCGCGACGTAACTTGTTGTTTATCAATAATCAAAACGGTACGTTTACAGAAAAAGCCAAAGCGTTTGGTTTGGCCGACGGCGCTGCTTCGAACCACGCCAACTTCTTTGACGCCGACAATGACGGCGATTTAGACTGCTATGTTTTGAACTATCCGGTTGACTTCAAATCCGTGAATTCAACCCGTTTGGTGGATCAGGGCGGCGGCGTTTTGGTGCGCACTACTGCTCCGAACGACCCAACCGAATCTGATCATTTGTATCGAAACAACGGCGATAATACATTTACAGACATTAGCAAACAAGCCGGTATCCAGAACCGCGCGTTCGGCTTGAGCGTGACCACCACGGACATCAACAACGACGGATTTACCGACATCGTGATCGGAAATGACTACATCGAGCCGGATATCGTATATTTGAACAACCCCGCACAACCAGGGAATTTCACCGACCATTACGGCGACTATTTCCGCCATTCAAGCAACCACACCATGGGCGTGGATATTGCAGACATCAACAACGACGGCCTTCAGGACATCGTGGCGCTGGACATGCTGGCGGAAGATTACGGGCGGCAAAAAGAGTTGATGACCACCATGCTACTCGACCGCTACACGACCCTCGCCAAATACGGTTACGGAAAACAACAAATGCGTAATGTGTTGCAGATCAACAATGGGCGTGGCAGTTTTAGCGAAATTGGTTGTTTGGCAGGCGTGTTCCAAACCGACTGGAGCTGGGGGCCGCTGTTGGAAGATTTTGATAACGACGGCTACCGCGATTTGTTTATTGCCAATGGTTATCGCCGCGATGTGAGCAATTTGGACTACCTGACTTTTACGGCAGATTCGATTGAAAAAACAGGCGGTTTGACCCAAAAACGCTTTCCTAAAATTCAGGACTATCTGAACCTTGTTCCTTCTACTCCGATTCAAAACTACTGTTTCCGCAACCGCGGCGATCTAACCTTTGAAAATGTGAGCACCGCCTGGGGTTTTGTTGAACGCACCTATTCCAACGGAACCGCCTACGCCGATTTGGACAACGACGGTGACATGGATTTGATTATCAACAATATAGACATGCCGGCTTATGTGTATAAAAACAAAGCCGTGGAATCAGGCAAAGGGCAGAGCTGGTTGCAAATCAAGGTGGTAGGCAGCCCGCAAAATCCGTTTGCCACCGGCGCCCGCGCGCGCATCGTGCAAGGCAATCAGGTTTTTTATGAAGAAATCAATCCGACGCGCGGCTTTTTGTCGACCGTAGAGCCGCTGATTCATTTCGGGCTTGGAAATATTACGAATGTGCAACGTGTTGAAATCGAATTTCCCGGCGGCAAACTTGCCGTGTTGGACAATGTGGCGACCAACAAACGTTACACCGTAAAATACAGCGACGCCCAACCTGGAAAATTGAGTCCGCTGGCAACACAAACGCCCAAAATGCAGGAAATCACTGCGCCTGTTTTTGTACATAAAGAAGATGATATTCAAGACTTTAACCGCGAGCGTTTGTTGCCTTGGAAACTGTCGAATCCCGGTCCCGCGCTCGCTTCCGGCGATGTGAACGGCGACGGTTTGGACGATTTTTTTGTGGGCAATGCGGCAGGATCGCCCGGCGCCTTGTTTATTCAAAAAGCAGGCGGTACGTTTCAAGAGTCATCTACAGCCGTTTGGGCCGCCGACCAGGCTTACGAAGATGCGGGCGCTGTCTTTTTTGACGCCGACCACGACGGGGATTTGGACCTGTGCGTGACCAGTGGCGGCAATTCTTTTAACGCCAATGACCCGAAATACCAGCCGCGCTTATACCGCAACGACGGGCACGGCAATTTCAGCAATGCGACTTTAAACTCATTTCCAAGCATCACCGGTAGCACCGCTGCCGTAAGCACCCACGATATTGACGGCGACGGCGATGACGACCTGATTTTGGGCGGCTGGTGTACGCCGTTGGCCTACCCTACTGCGCCGAACAGTTATGTATTGCGGAATAACAACGGCGTTTTTGAAGATGTTACTGATCTGATAGCCAATCCATTGCGCAAAATCGGCATGGTGCGCGCCATGACCTGGGCCGACCTCAACGGCGATGGCAAAGCCGAACTTATTGTCAGTGGCGAATGGATGCCAATTGAGGTATTTAGCCTGCAAAAAGGCAAACTTGAACGCACGACCGAACAGTTCGGATTGAATAACACCGAAGGTTTCTGGCATTCGCTTGCTGCAGTAGACGTAGATCAGGACGGCGATATGGATATAGTCGCGGGCAACCTTGGCTATAACAGCAGATATACTGCTTCGCCAGAAGCGCCCTTGAAATTGTATGCCAAAGACTTTGACAACAACGGCAGCATTGACCCGATTATGACGCAAACCCAGGGCGGGAAAAACGTGCCGGTTCCGATGCGCGACATTCTATTGAAGCAATTGCCCATTTTGAAGAAAAAATTCGTGCGGTACGGGCCTTATGCACATGCTACGATCGAGGATTTATTTGAGGCAAGCGACCTGAGCTCGGCTTTGCAATTCCACGTTAATTACCTTGGTTCGGCCATTTTCATCAATAATGGCGGTAAATTCACGATCAAAATATTGCCAAACCAGGCCCAGGAAGCACCGGTTTGGGGCATTGAAACCTTTAGTCGAGCGAGCGGACAAGCGCCGGACCTGGTTTTTGTAGGAAATGATTATGGCCAGCAGGTAGAAACCGGTCCGATTGACGCCGGAAACGGACTTTGGCTTCAAAACGATTCCAAAGGCAATTTTAATGCGCTGACTGCCATGCAATCTGGTTTATGGGCCGTGAAAGAAGCGCGGGGCATTAAAATCCTGCGCAGCACAGGCGGTAAAAAACTCGTGGTTGTGGCCAACAACAACGACCGTTTGCAATTATTTGAAATGAACGCACCCGAAGCACAATAACATCATAACCAACGTATTATGACAGTCAGAACCATCGCGGAATATCAGGCAGCGGGACAGACCCCGGAAATTTTATTTTGGGTAGGCTGCGCAGGCAGTTTCGATGCAAGGGCGCAAAAAATTACGCGCGCATTGTGCGAAATACTCAACCACGCCGGTATTGAATTTGCCATTCTCGGCAATGAAGAACGCTGCACCGGCGACCCGGCGAGAAGAGCGGGCAATGAATTTTTGTTCCAAATGACCGCCCTGATGAATATTGAAACGCTGAATATGTACAGCGTAAAAAAGATCGTCACGGCTTGTCCGCACTGCTTTAATGTACTTAAAAATGAATATCCGGCTTTAGGCGGTGAATACGAGGTGATCCACCATACGCAACTACTCAATGATTTGATTGCACAGGGCAAATTGAAAATGAAGGAAGGCGGTGAATTCAAAGGCAAGCGCATTACCTACCACGATTCCTGCTACCTCGGCCGCGCAAACGATGTGTACGAAGCCCCGCGTGCCCTGCTCGAAGCACTGGATACCGACCTGGTCGAAATGAAACGCTCTCGTAAAAACGGCCTTTGTTGCGGCGCGGGCGGCGCTCAAATGTGGAAAGAAGATGAACCCGGCGACAAGCGCATCAACATCGAACGGGTGGAAGAAGCGCTCGGTACCAATCCGGAAGCGGTGGTGGCCAATTGTCCGTTTTGCATCACCATGTTGCAGGACGG
>JBAXTB010000256.1:0-8307 GCA_037130425.1 Bacteroidota bacterium | reverse complement strand
GATCAAATGTTGCACCACCTGAACTTGGCCATTGGCAGTGGGTTGGGTTATTATGATTTACCGAATACAAGCAATTTCATTACCAGGAGTTTTAACAAATGGTTGATACTTTCAGTTTTGAAAAGATTTCCGGTAGGAACTCAAACGGCAAGTACATTAAAGGTTACGACAAGTTTTGATTTTGCAACAGAGAAGAAGCAATTGACAGAAATATTAGGCAGAGCGTTTCATACCAAAAACGACGCGGAATGGACGAATCATACCTATTTCGGCAAATTAACCCGGACGGAATGGGGCAAGTTGATCGTCATTCATTGTAACCATCATTTTCAACAATTTAGCAATTAAACAATATATTTACATTTTCGAACAAAAGATAGGGCAGACAATTATGTGTCTGCCCCATAGAGTTGTTCGTATCGTCAAAATGTAATTTAAGATGCCGCCGGCGTATGCGCTGCCACTACCTTATCAAGGAAATCTTCCAGGATCGCGTTGAACGCTTCGGGTTTTTCCATCATGGGCGCATGACCGCATTCGTCGAGGAAAAACAAGCGGGAATCAGGAATCAGTTCCTTGAATTTTTCAGCCACAAAAGGCGGCGTCACGGTATCCTGTTTTCCCCAGATCAAAAGCGTGGGCGCTTTCAGGTTGTGCAATTTATCGCCCAAGTTGTGCCGCACCGCAGATTTTGCAGTAGCCACTACACGGATTGCCTTATTGCGGTCGTTCACAATGCCGAAAACCTCGTCCACCAATTCCTTGGAAGCAACGTTCGGATCGAAAAAAGTCTCGCTCGTTTTTTTCTTGATATAATCGTAATCGCCCCGTTTTGGGAAAGCGGTACCAAATGCGCTTTCAAACAAACCTGAACTTCCGGTCAGCGTAACAGACGCAATGCGCTCCGGGTGCGCCAGTGCATACAATTGCGCAACGTGGCCGCCTAATGAATTACCAAGCAGGTGTACGCGCTTGTAATCTTTGAACTCCACAAATTTGGTAACAAAATCAACCAAACCCATTACAGATACCTCAAAGATCGGCATCTCATAAATCGGCAGCATCGGAACAACAACATTGTACCGACCTGAAAAACGATTGATAATTCCCTGGAAATTGCTCAACGCACCAAAAAGGCCGTGCAACAGCATGAGGGTCTCTCCCTGGGTTCCCGATTCAATGTATCGAAACCCGTTTTCTTCTTTGATCTCTACGTTCATTCGCCTGATGTAAAAATTTGACTACCGGCAAAAATAGGAAAAAAAACGAGATTATTTTCCGGTATCTAAGATTTGACCGGTGAAGCGACCGACTGCCGACTTATGCCGTTACGCGCTTTCCCGAAATCAGATAATTCACATACAGTACGACGCCCAATAACAGAACTGCTCCCGCCTGGTGCGCGACCCCAAGATCCACCGGAACATGGGCTTTGCAATTAATCAGGGTAAAAATACCAAGCAAAACCTGTAAAACAAGCGCGCCAATTAATACCCGATTGGCATTGCGCATTCGAACAGAAATGCCCTGAGCGCCGGTGCGCCAAACAAAGTACAAGACCATGATGCTCAATATATACGCCGTGTTGCGGTGCAGGAACTGGATCAGCGCAGGTACAAACGGATTGGTGTCGTAATGGATAAAGCTGTCGGTCGACCAAAGCGCGGGATCCCATAAAATACCGGGCATAAAAGCGCCCGCCATATCCGGCCAGGTAGGGTAGACCAATCCGGCTTTGGTACCCGACATCATAGCGCCTAAACCAATCTGGATAAACGCCACCAAAAACATCGTCCACCCAAAACGGCGTGACGTGTTCGGCACTTTTTCTTCCGGCGCTGGCTGAAACGCGATAAATGCCGTCCACAATAAATAACTAAAAATAATCAGGGCCATCACCAAGTGCAGGGTCAGGTTGTACGCATTTACCCAAGGGCGCTTAATCAGTCCGCTGGCGACCATGATCCAACCGAAAAACCCTTCGAGGCCGGCCAGCAAAACGACAACGACCATGCGCGGCAACAATCGTTTTGAAAACATCCCCCGTGCTAAAAACCAGCCAAACGGAATGATGAACACAAAAAACATCAGCCTGGCCCAGAGTCGGTGAAAGTATTCCCAGAAAAAAATAAACTTGAACTCATCAAGGCTCATGCCTTGGTTGATGCGTTGGTACTGCGGCGTCAGTTTGTATAAGTCAAAAGTTGATTGCCAGGCGGCTTCGTTGAGCGGGGGAATGGCGCCGGTGACAATTTCCCATTTGGTAATACTCAAGCCGCTGCCCGTGAGGCGCGTGATGCCGCCAATCACAATTTGCATGAAAATCATGACCAAGCCGGCCGCCAACCATACCTTAACGGCGCGGGGAATGTTGAAATCATTTACGTAGCGTATTCCAGAGGAGAACAATGACATAGCAGTGCAGATATTTTAAAACTTAAAACAAAAGTAGAACCTTTCCGTTGTTCACTTATCCCCATTCCTTTTGATAATTATAAAATTGAATCAGTTTAAATATCATTTTTCAAGGTCATCATAAGGGCTGTTAGTATGTGAGTAACCTCGTAACTTTACATTGGCTTAACATTGCTAAGATAAGTTACCAGCTTTATCCACCGGTTATCCCGGTTTTTTTATCTTTGTAATCAGGATATTATAGCGTTACCAACATTTGTGTGCAGAACTATGGCAAAACACGGTGTTTGTCTTTTCACAAACGCGGTGGGTGTTGGTAGCACGTTGCTAAATATAAGGTTCCCCACACCAAGGCTGTTGATGAACAGGTTTTAGACCCAAAGCCGGGGGGCAGTGTTGGCGGCGGTGCATAACCGATAGGCTTATGAACAGAAGATGGGTGAGAAATGCCATTCAGTACATACTGATAGTCAATTTTTTATGTATTGGTATTTTTTCGTTGTTTGTAACCTGTTCAAACAAGATGTGTTGATACGGAAAAGGTTCAAAATGAAGGAATTGTAAATTTTAGGCTAAGTTTTCCCCTATTCTTAATCGGAGTTTTGCTGAAAGGCGGTATTAAATGCTGAAATTGGTAAAACAAAAACACCCGTTTTTTTTAAAATCAAACTGAAAAATCAAATGTGCGGCCGTTATTCTTTTGCCCCTACCCCAAAACAGCGCAAAGAGCAACTTCCGGTGTTGGATGCGCCCGAAGTTATCAACATAAATTTCAACATCGCTCCAACGCAACAAGGGTATGTGATCGGAAGCGACCAACCGCGACAACTTCAGCTGATGGAATGGGGACTTGTGCCGCATTGGAGCAAAGACGGGGCCAATCATGGAAAGTTGATAAATGCCCGTTCTGAGGGGATTGAAACCAAGGCTTCTTTTCGGGAGCCAATCCACAGCCGGCGCTGTTTGGTACCAGCCGATAGTTTTTATGAATGGCGCACGGCGCCGGGCCGACGAAAAATTCCATATCGCATTTTGCTACACGACGCGCAACTCCTGTTCATGGCAGGCATCTGGGATGAATGGCGACAAGGCGATTTGATGAAACGCACGTTTTCAATTATCACCACCCGACCCAACAAGGAAGTGTCAGAACTACACGACCGTATGCCGGTGCTCTTGCTTGATCCCGCCGAACAAGAAACCTGGCTGTCGCAAAAATCGACGCCCGAACAAATTATGGAATTGCTTCACCCGCCTGCCGATGGTTTGTTGGAGTTGTACCGTGTTTCGGAACGGCTGAACAGTGCGGGCGCGGAGGGTGCGGGGTTGCAGGAAAGAGTGCCGGAAGAATTGAGCTTGTTTTAGCCATCTGCTGGCGCCAGGTTCTTACCTGGTGTCTACTATCTGTAGGGTTCCACCCGACGTTTATTGTAAAAGCGGGTAAAACCCGCAGGATAGCAGACACCAGGTAAGAACCTGGCGCCAGCAAGGTTTGAAACACATTAAGTGCGTGTTAATTAATAAGTATAATATTGTTAATAGCAATATTTGTTGTTTGGGATTACGATTTTTCCTTTAATTTCGTATTATTGATTGTACCAGCAATTAGAATACAGTAATAAACTTATAAAGAGAGCCACTATTTAAATTTTGCAACACATGCGATTGATGCTCACAATGACCCTGATGTTTGGGGTTTATAATTTGTATACCCAAGAGTGGCAACAGGTTGGTAATTTCAATGGGTGGCCAAGAACGCTTTTCACAGACACAATTGATAACATATTATTCATAGGTGGAGGATTCAGGTTTAATGGAAATGATACACTGAATGGAGTATGCAGGTTGCAGGGAAATGTGATACAGCCTATGGGGAGCGGGTTTTATGATGCTTGTGGGGGTATTGATTGCGATCCTATATTGTCTTTTATTCGATATAAAAATGAAATTTATTCCGGTGCCTACTTCAATGAAATCGCAGGTGTTCCAAGCAGTGGAATCGCCCGCTGGGATGGAAACAATTGGCATCCAATAACACCGTTTCTATCGAATGAAAATGCTGGAATTGGTTACATTTCAGGTTCTTGTGTATATAATAATATACTTTATGTGGTCGGCACTTTTAAATTTGCGGGTAATGAACAAGCGAATTCCGTGGCCAGCTGGGATGGTAGCCAATGGACTGTTTATGGCTTTCCAGCTGATGTATCAGGTGGAGTGCCGTTGAATTTCCGGGTTGTTTATTACAAGGATGAGTTATACGTAGGTGGAAATTGTTACAATAAGATCAACGGGATCGAAAACGATGATATTGCGCGTTATAATGGCAGTACCTGGAAACAGGTCGGCGGAGGTTTGTTCGGCGGCTTGAGTTCCATTTTTGATATGGAGGTTTACCATGATGAGCTGTATGTAGCGGGCACGTTTAGTGCTTCGGATGGCAATGCCGGAAATAAAATCATGCGTTGGGATGGAACAGCCTGGCATGATGTGGGCAAGGGAATATGCGGTTCGGGAAGGATTGAAGATATGGTGGTGTATAACGACAAATTGTACGTGGCCGGCATATTTAATTGTATATCAGATGGTTTGCCCATCCAAAATGTGGCTGTGTGGGATGGGCAACATTGGTGTAGTATTGGCAATAGCAAGTTTGATAATGGCGTCTCTACTATTGCCGTCTACAACGATGAAATCTACATCGGCGGCGGCTTTACGAAAATAGACGGTCAGCCCGTGAAGTATTTTGCCAAATACGTCGGTGATCACAGCAAAGATACCTGTGCTGCGTTGGTTGCGGTAAAAAATACCCCGGTGCCTTCCACTCAATTGTCTATTTCCCCAAACCCCGCCGGCAACAACATTCGGCTTTCGGTGGTAGGTGAAACTACAGCCATCCAGGCAATTGCGGTTTATGATGTTGCGGGCCGGGACTGCTCTGGCTTAACGAACTTAGCATCCATATCTGCTTCTAATACGGCTTCAATCGATATTCATCGTTTACCAGCTGGATTGTATAATGTTAGGGTAAAATCCAAGGATAGAGTTTGGTTTGGTCGGTTTATTAAAATGTAGGATAGGTACTTCGCATATTTACCGAAATATAGTTTCTTCAGGGGAAGTCTCACGTAATCTTCGTTTCGAGATGTCACCTTCTCGTACCTCGAAGATGACACCTCGAAACAGACATTATCTTGTTCGTTGTAAATTCAGGCTCGCGTTTAGGCTTGGCGCTCTTGGTCCAAAAACGCGCGCACCCCGCTGAAACTCACCGTTTGATTTTTAAAATACGACTGCGCCGCTGCGGCTTCTTCATCCGTTGCGCCGAGGTGGTTTAAAATATTGGTCAGGTGCATTTTCATGTGGCCTTGTTGGATGCCGGTCGTGACCAAGGAACGCACCGCGCCAAAATTTTGGGCCAGGCCCACCACCGCAATAATCATCATCAGTTCCGTAGCCGAAGGATTGCCCAACATTTCCAAGGAGCGTTTGGCCAAAGGGTGCAAAGCGGTTAGTCCGCCCACCGTGCCGACTGCCAGCGGTACTTCAAGTTCAAAACGGAAAACATCATCTTTGACGGTGCAGGAACTCAGGCTCCGGTAATGCCCGTCGCGGCAGGCGTAGGTATGACCGCAGGCTTCGATGGCCCGAAAATCATTGCCGGTTGCCATCACCACGGCATCAATGCCGTTGTAAATTCCCTTGTTGTGGGTCGTGGCCCGGTACGGATCTATTTGTGCAATGCGCACGGCGGTTGCAAAACGGCGGGCAAGTTGGTGCGCGTCCATGCCCTGACTTTGGGCGAGTTGGGCAAAAGAAGAAATGGGACATTCCGCCCAGGCGCGCACGCGACATTCGGGGGTATAATTGGAAAGAATAGACATGATAACTTCCACATCGCGCGCATCGTCGGATAATTGCGGATTATCAGTCATAAATTTTTCAAGAGAACGGGCAAAACGTTCGAGCACCGAATTGATGAAGTTGGCGCCCATGCTGTCACAGGTTTCAAACGAAACGCGCAACTGGTAATAATCCGGTTCGAGGTCGGTAAAATCAAGCAGTTCAATATCGAGTACGCCACCGCCTCGGTTGCGCATATTTACGGTAAGATCTTCAGATCCGGCAAGCAAATACGCTTTCATGGCCGGGAAAACAGATTGCAAGGCGCCAGCCGGACCATTCCACAAAAAATGGACTTGTCCGAGTTTTTTGGTGCCCACTACTTCGGCGTGAAACCCGCCGCGGTCGAGCCAAAATTTGGCAGCCGCTGATGCTGCTGCGACCACGCTACTTTCTTCAATCACCATCGGGACGGCGTATAACTTGCCGTTAATCAGGAAGTTAGGCGCCACGCTAAACGGAAGCGGAAAATTCGCCAGGGCATTTTCCGTAAACCCGTCGAGCACTTTTTGTTGTTGCGCTTCGGCGTGTTGCCAGGATAGTAGTTCCCGTTCAACTGCGTCCGAGTCGGAAAAAAAATGTTCCGCCAGCCAGTGGATTTTCTCTTGTTTTGAAAATTTGGAGAACCCGGAGATTGATTTTGACATCATAATAATTATTAACGGGCGGTTTTATACCAAGATTAAAGTGATTTGAAGGAAGTATGATCTTCCCGAACCTGCAAATATGCGTAAGCTAATTCAAGTCCGCGCACTTGAAGTTGCACAAAATTGCGCAGCGTATCATAATCGTCCTGCGCAAATTTCAAAAATGCCGAAGCTTGCCCGAAAACAGCCGGCAAAGGCGATGTTTGAAGCAGGTAGTAACCGTCCATAAAATCCTGGACGCCACCCGATATAATCAATTGATTTACTTTACATTGATCGCCCAGTTCCGCATGAATCTGACGGACAAAACCCAACATGTCAGTTGCCGTATGGCCGGTGGCGGCAATGGGCGCGTAAATTGTTTGATGAACCTCGTCGCTGCGCAGCAATTCTAATTTTGCAAAATTTGTTCCGCCAGCGGCAGCAAATTCTACGGCAGCCAAAGGTAATTGCAACAAAGCCCGCAAACTTTTTGGGCCCATGCCTTGCCCAACTTCTTTCACAATGAGCGGACAATCAAGCAATTCCAATAAAGTTTCGATGGTTTGAATGGGCGAAAATTTAAAAATATCGCCTTCCGGCTGCATGGCTTCCTGCAAAGGATTCACGTGGATGATTAAACCATCGGCGCGGAGTTTTTCCAGCAGGGATTTTATTTTATCTGTTTGTTTTTGGGCAATCAGTAATTCAAGTTGCGCAATGCCAAGGTTTGCATACAAGGGCAAATCGTCGCCGATGAGTTTGCGCACATCAAAATCAGGCAAGTAATCATCGCTGTTTAGCAGTTGGCGGCAGGAACCGAGGCCCATGCCCATGCCGAATTCAGCACAGGCGCGCGCGAGGTTTTTATTGATGACGGCCGCTATTTTGGTGCCGCCTGTCATGGAAGACACCCACATTGGGGTGCGGATTTTTTTACCTAAAAAATTGAAAGGCGTCAGGCTGCCCGGTTCCGGGTGGCGGGCGAGCAGCGGTTCGTAATAAAAACGCGGATCGAGGGCCTGCGCTTCAACCCGGCTTTCGAATGCCAGTTTAATATGGTCCTGTTTTCGGGACACGGCCGATGGATCGTCATCGGGCAATTGTTTGAGTGGGTCGGGTGTCATAAGAACGGCGATATAGTCAGAAACAGCGATTAAACAGAAGGCGTCTTTAAAAGTTGTAGCATTCTGTTTTATATTTCGTGGGTAAAATGCATGATTTCTTCCACATATTGCCGGTGGTTGGCCAAACGGGGCACTTTATTTTGATTGCCAAACTTGCCCCGTGCGCGCATCCAGCGCAAAAAAGTGCCTTTCGGAACCGGTTGCAGGCGCAGGCGATCGAGCGCCAAGCCTTTAAA
>JBAXTB010000255.1:0-8345 GCA_037130425.1 Bacteroidota bacterium | reverse complement strand
ATAAAACGCTTATCTTTGCATATCGTCCTGTTCAATCCTTTAACAAATACGATAGAGTCATGGATAGAACCGCCCAATTTCAAGCGCTTATTATGAACGTCATGAATACCTACGTGCAGGATCATGTCGGGCAAGAACCTACTGTTTCGTATAAAATAATTGCCGATGATGCACGCAAGCAATATCAGGTTGTTTTGATGGGCTGGCATCAGCGTAAGCGCGTTTATCATATTATGTTCCATTTGGAAATTATTGAAAATAAAATTTGGATTCAAGAGGATAATACCGAAGACAGTGTAGCCGAAATGCTGGTTGAACAAGGCGCATCCAAACAAGATATTGTTTTAGCCTATTTTTCCGAATTTCACCGGCGCAACACGGAGTACGCTGTTTCCTGATTACAGTGATTGCCGCGCCCCCACCCACACACTCCCAAACCCCACCCCTGTACTATTCCCCAGCCCTACCGTCCAAGCAAACGCTAATTGTTCCGCCGTGCCGCGCACAAAAACCGGGCAATAATTAGCCATATTGCCGACATTCCGGTACATCACCTTTTGTGTGCGCGCCTTCGGGTATGCGCGGTCGAAGCGCGCCTGTACGCCCGCATCCGACAAACCGGCTGCGCGGAGTTTGTGCCGTAGGGTATCGGTCAGCAGCCGGTCGCTTTCCGGGTCATTGAACAGGTAGTGTTTTTCTTCTTCGCCTTCCGGTTTGTCCGGGTTCGGGATGGAACGTTTGATAAAAATCGGGCTGGCCAACAGGAACCGCACCTCGCCTGCATCCGGGAAAGGCGGCGGCGCTTCAATCTGTACCTGATCCACCTGCATTCCCCAGCGGATCTGCGGGTCGCTCAGAATGCCTTGCACGCTGCGCATCAGGAAATCGCCGTCTAAGGCGCTGATATGCCACTGGGCGCCTTTCAGAAAACGCAATCCGCCGCTGGTCATCAGGGCGCCTTGCAGCCAGGAATAAGAATAGAGGGAGAGCCCGTCGTGTTCGGGATTGGGGCCGAGCCATTTGTGCAGGGCGCCGGCCAACACGGGCAGGTGATTAAAAGGTACGGTTTCGCGGGCGGGTGAAAGCTGGAGTTTTAGTCTCATGTTGCGGGCGTATTTTATTGTCGGTACAAATATAAATGCTACGGTCTGTAGTTTTACTTCAGAGCAAAAGATTTATTTTTGTATTTTTTATACGCCAAAGCATTTTGCGACGGCGTATTACAATCATGCCTAAAGATAAAAAGCCTGCACTTCGTTACCAACGGATCAACGATATTTTTAACCGCCGTCGCGGAAAGAATACTGTCGTGCGCCTGCAAGACCTGGCGGATGAACTGGGGGTAAGTTTGCGACAAATCAATGAAGACATTCGGGTGATGCGGGAAGAAATGGGCGCGCCGATGGAATATGTGGCGGCTCAACGCGGTTGGCGGTATTCGGATGAATTTAATATTGTAGAGGGTATTGCCCTGTCGAGGGAGGATGTGTTGTTGTTGCGTATTTTTATGGAAACCCTGAACCAAAGCGGTTATTTGAAGGATTTTAGTCATTTACCACAGGTTTTGAACAAAATTTACAAGGCGTCGCGCGGCTGGGTTGATATGAAGGCGCCGGAAAAAGCGATTTATTTTGACCCTTTACCGCATTATGAAGGTGCGCGTTACCTTGGTTTTATGCTGGACGCCATTGAAACGGCGCGCCGCATTCGGTTTCAATACCAGGGCTTTCATGCGGTAAGCCCGAAAACGGTTGAGTTTGATCCCTGGTTTTTGCGCCATTATGACCGTCGCTGGTACGTGGGCGGTTTTTCGCACGATCCCACCGAACGTTTTGTGCGGGTATTTCCCTTGGAACGAATTCTGGGTACGCCGGAACGGATTGGTTATTGCCACGATAAGCCCCGCGATTTCAGCGCCGACAGTTACTGGAAAAATATTTACGGGATTACGGTGCCACCTGGTGGGGTAGTGGAGGAGGTGTTGCTTGAATTTATTCCGCTACAAGGCAAATTCTTTTTACAAACGCCGTTTTATGAGCCGTTCGAAATTTTGGAAAACACGGAGGCGCGCTTGGTTGTGCGTTTACACCTGATTCCGAATATTGATCTGGAACGGAAATTGGCGTCGTATGGAGCGGATGTAAAGGTGCTGGCGCCGGTGGGGTTGGCGGAAAAAATGCGGACGTTTTTGGAGGCCGGTGCAAGACGGTATAATAGTGGTGAGTCGGGTTAAACCCGACGGATTATAGACACAAGGTTGGAACCTTGCGCCAGCCAAGAATAATCATTTTTTCTTCCACAATACCCCGTTTTTTGTCACCATCATATCCACTTTTTCTGCTTCAAACAAGGTCTTGAGCAGATTTTCTGCTTCCGGTCTTTGCAAGCCGGAAAGCAGCCCAAACTCCCGTGTTGTAAAAGTTGGATAAATGGAAAACAAAGCATCCGGGGTGTTTTCATATATTTTTTTGCTAATATCTGGCGCCATAGCCTGCAACGTTTGCTCAAACTCGGCATAAGAACGCGCACCGAAAAACGTCACGCTTTGGTTGTTCTGATTTGAGATATAAAAGGAAGGAAAACCGCGCACGCCAAGTGTTTGTCCCAAAGCCAAATCATTTTTAAAGGCTTGTTGGGCCGGGCCTTCAAAATCTGATTTCAGTTTTTGGGCGTCTAATCCTACTTCTAAGGCCGCTTTTTCTAAATATTCCCATTTGGTGATGTTCTTTTTTTCTAAAAACACCATTTCCCGAATGCGGCGTAAAAAGCGCAAAGCCAGTAATTTATCTTGCATTTGCGCCGCTTTAAACGCAATGGATGGCGGATAGGAAGACGATAACGGATCTTCCAGCCAAATATCGCCATCAATCGGCATATCGTAATGAACGCTTACTTCATCCCAATGATAGGCCACATCGGAGGGTTTGGAAATGCCGCCCCTGTCATATATATCCCAGGAAGGCAACAATCCACCCATACGGTATTCCAATGCTGCCACGTGGCTGTATTCTAGTTTTAACCGACGTAATTGCGGCTCAATACCCCAACAGGAAGAACAAATCGGATCGGTAAAATATTCGATCTTGATTGGTTTTTGCGTGGGACATAAATCAATTCGCCCGACATCGTTGTGGATGCCGGGCAAGTCGCATGCACCTGAATCGGGATTACACATCATCAGATTATTGCTTTTTTATGATACATGAATTGAGGCGTGTTTTGTCTTGAACACGATAAAAATGTCGCCAAGAAACAAAAAGGAAGATTTGGAGCGGTTTAACCAACAAATGCCTGCACATTTATGTTAACGCTTTGCAAAGATCCTCAACTTTAAAACATTACACAATTAGTCAAAAAAACATGACTACCCAAATGGAAGAAAATAACATACCTGAATGTCCGGCTGAAGGTCTTTTGAAACTGCTTTCGGGCAAATGGAAGCCGCAAATTTTTCGCCACGCCGTTGACGGCCCGGTTCGTTTCAACCAACTGCTGCGTTTGTTGCCCAATTCCAACAAACAATCCATTGCGGTGGCGCTCAAGGAACTTGAAGAGGCTGATTTATTGGTCAAAACAACCGTGCGTTTGAAACCGTTGCATATTGAGTATCGGCTTTCGGAGCGGGGGAACGCGATGATTCCGATTTTTCGGCAGTTGGAGTTGGTGTCGGGTTAGGTGGCCGTTACTTAGACTTCGAAATAGTTTATTTTTACAATATTCAATGGTTATTTTTCATATTTGAATTCGTAAAACAAAACACGCTTATTGTCTGGTTGTTTGATCAGCAACGGTAAATCCGTGCCTTCAACAAAGATCGTCGTCCGCTTATCCTCTCCATTTTGTTCATATTTTTCATTTTTTGAGCGGATCTCCTGATAAACGTAGGTTCCCTGCTCAAAACAGTATTTATACATAGTCTTATTGGGTTCAGTGTACACCATTTTTACGCCGTAACTGTATTGAGGAGTATCGGTTGATGGTTTAAGGGGGTCATAAAATTCAACATAACAGGAATCTGTTGCATTGTTGTAGCGATAGCATATTTGGGTAATAAACCCTTCAGTGATACAGTCGCCGTGTCCAGTGTTTTTTTGAAAAAAGGTTTTTGAGGGCAGTCTGGTAAGTTGAATCAATCTTCCTTTTTTATCGTAGTTTCTTTGCTCTATCAGGCTGTCGGCAGGTAAACCGGATTGAAGTTCATAGTATTTTTCAATTTTTGTAATAACTTGATTGTCTGAATTATAAATGAGCGTGTCTTCATGCCCCAGATATTTGCCCGGATGATCTAAAAAGTAATTTATTTCCATATTTTTTTGCAGCAAATCGTTTTTGTAGTGCCGTTCGAATTCGGCAAACAGTCCTTTTAGTTTACCGTTAAAAATTGAATCTTTCATTGATTCAATTAAAATTCCGTCCTGCGGAAACCGCTGAAAATCAATAGTTGTTACTGAATTTCTATCCCAGAATGTTTTATGTGTACATTGAAAGTCATCGTTAAATCTGAATTCAAATAAACACGAGGTATCAGTCACCCGGTTTTGCAAATCGCTGAAAGCCATTCGTCCGCGAACTACCTTGCAATTCAGTTTTTTTAAGTCGCCGGGGCTAAATAAAATTTCGGATAGGTTGATATGGGATAATTCCCGCAAGGAGGATGGAATATGCTTTGTGGGTAGGTTCTGCCCAGACCCTCTAGGGCTAAAACAAAGAAAAAGTAAGATTAATAAGCATATTTTGGGCATAACTACATTGCTTTTATGGAAACACGCACGCCAGCGAACTTGCCTTACCGCAACAGCGTCCACTTGCAAAGATTGATGTTTTAACTGAAAAAAGCTAAAGGGCCGCGTTTTTTATGTTTGTCGTATCTTGCGTTAAACATCATATTCTATGCGTACATATTTACTTGTTTTATCAATTATCGCGCTCACAAATCTCAATCTTTTAGCGCAGCCGGATAACTTTCCCATCAAAAACATTCCCACGGAAATGCAAGGCGGTTTTCCGCAGCATATCAAGGAAATCGTTCAATCTGGCACAAATTTTTTTGCCATTCTGAGTGATTATGAACATCAGTATTCGCAATATCGCTTGTTTAAAAGCAGCGATAACGGGCAAAACTGGGCTCCGATCCCTTTTTTTGATGACAAAAACGTTTTAAATATCCGCAGCAGTGGAGATACCATTTGGGTGGTAACAGTCAAAGCTTATGCTTACACCATCGGGGTAAACGGCTACCGTTCAACCAATGGCGGTCAAACTTTTAATCAAGTACTTCAATCTTCCGAAACCATACCGTATGGTTATAGCTATTTTGAACCGGATGTATTTGAAGAGGCAGGAAATGTTATGCTGCTTTCAGTTAAATTCGGGACAGGTAATGGGCAATATTATCGCCATTATTATTCTTTAGACCGCGGCGCTACCTGGACGATCATACTGAATAATTATACAAATCGTTTTTGTAAAACCCTTTATGCAAACGGCTGGTTTTATCGCTTTCAAAAAGGAAGTTCATTGGTTCAATATGCCATTACGCCTGATTTTGCCAATACATTAACCCTGAACTTGGGCGCAACGGAGGAATTGTTGGAAGCCTGGCAACGCAATGATTCGCTCTTTACTGTCGGCAAATCAGGCAGGGTTTACTTTAAAAAAGCGCCTTTCAACAGCGGTAGTTTTCAACTTTTAGGAACCTTACCGTCGCCAATTTATGCCGCTAAGGTACACAATGGTTTTTGTCATTATTTTACCCTGTACGGCGCTTTTTACCGCGCGCCTTTATCAGCGCCTGCCAATGCGGTGGCTACCGGTTTTTACCCATATCTTTATAGTTACACGGACTCTTATTACCCTACACGGGGCTTTGGCGCCTTGGGAAACCGCTTGTATTTATTCGGTAAGGTACCGCTTCGTTCAGATGACGAAGGGTTAACCTGGGATTTTCCGACTGAAAACATTCCGCGTATGACCGGCTCGCTGGAACGTTATCACCAGGAATTGTGGATGCGCCAGGGTTTTGTCGGGCGTTATCGAAACGGCGCCTGGCACGCGCTTCAGGCGAGCGGTTTGCTCACGACCACGTCATATCAATGGGATAAAGTGGCAGACATTCAAGGCGCTTTGTTTGTCATGAGCAAGGATATTGCGCCTTCAAAATTATACCGTTCAAACGACGGCGGCGATCACTGGACATTTGTGCGTGATTTTGACGGTTTTTGTACCTTAAACACAGATATGGCCGGTAAACGTTTGGTCGTGTCCATTTATGTAAACGGGGTTCCGAATATTTGGTATTCTAATGATTTGGGCGCTACCTGGGCCTTAATTCCGGGTGCGCATGGCTCCGAAACAGTGTTGATGAAAGGCGATACCGTGTATGCTGCGAAGTCAAACAAGTTATTCGTGTCCTTTAATTTGGGCCAACAATGGCAGGCAAATACCCTGACCTATCCGGTTCCGCCCATCGCTTTTCCCGCTAAAACAGAATTGTTCTGGCAGGATGATCGTCTTTTGCTTGCCGCCGGTAGCAATGATTTTAACGGCGGTCACGCTTACCTGAGTTTGGATCAAGGACAATCGTTTCTGAATGCCTTTGATTTTGATGAAATTTATAGATCAAATTCCTTGCTGGTGTTTTCCGACCAAGGTTATACTTATTTTTCTAAAAACTTGGGCATCAATGGTTTGCGATTTGTGAACAACGACTGGAAGTTTCGCAGGTCATATTCCGTCGACAATGGCTTTTTGTATTCGGCGGAAAAGGAAAACGGAAGCAATGCGATCATTGACCGCGTTATGCGTACTCCACTAAGCAACTTGCTTGATTCGTTGACGGATACGCCAACAGGATTTGTGAAAGGGCAGGTTTTTCTGGATCCCGACCAGAATTGCAACTTAAGCGCCGGCGATACGCCCTTGTCCGGCCAGCTTGTTGTTTTTCAACCGGGTAATTATATTGCCGTTTCCGGCCCAGACGGTTCAATTTACCGGCCTTTGCCGACGAATAATTATTCGATTGAGTTAACGCCGCCGCCTTTTGTCGTAACAAGTCAATGTATTGATCCGGCTACAGTTTTGGTGGGAGCAGATTCAACACGCTATTTTAATATCGGGTTAAACGCAACGACTGAGCCGGATCTTGAAGTGAGCCTGGCGCATTCCAATATCCGACCGGGTTTTATTGCCAATTTCACCTTTGTGGTTCATAATGTTGGTTTTGTCGAAACCCAAGGCACTACGTTACATATAAATTTTCCGGATAATATTTTAGCATTTTTATCGTCTGATCTTCCACCGCACAGCATGTTGTCAGGTTCACTGGAATTTCAAATACCACCTTTAGCGCCTTTAAGCGGATTAACCTTTAACGTTTTGTATAAAGTGCCGTCTAATACCAGTTTAATCGGCGCAATCGTCCATGTTGACGCAAGTCTGCTTGCACCATATTCCGATGTAAACAACGCCAATAATATGGCCCAAGCCACCACGATGGTTACAGGCAGTTTTGACCCCAACGACAAAACGGCGATCACCGCCGCAGCGCCTTACGACTTGCTGCCCTTGGCCGATAAATCTTTGTTGTACCGCATCCGTTTTCAAAATACCGGCACCGATACGGCATTTACGGTGGTGGTGGTTGATACTTTATCGGATCGCTTGGATTGGAGCAGTTTTAAAATGATCGGCGCGAGCCATCCGTACAAACTGTCCGTGCATGATCCGGGTGTGCTGGTTTGGAAATTCGACCCGGCTTTATTGCCCGACAGCAATACGAACGAATCGACCTCACACGGTTATATCTTGTTCAGTATCAAAGCGAAACCAAATGTGCAGGCAGGCGAATATCTGCAAAATCAGGCAGCCATTTATTTTGATTACAATGTGCCGGTGTTTACGAATACAACCCAAACCAAGGTGGTGCGACGGGTGCTTTACCGAGAAAATGAGTTGATCTCGTCAAATGCCGGTGCATCGGGGTTTGCAATGTCGCCAAATCCCGCAACAGACTACGTTCAACTGCGTTTTGGTCAAGCAGTCGGGAATTCCTGCACCGCATGGCTCAGCGACGGCCTGGGTAGGGTAGTGGGCCGTGTGCAAATACCGGAAAAATCGGAAACTTTTGATTGGTCGCTGGCAGGGCTGGCTTCCGGTGTGTATTGGCTGTATTGGCGCGATGGGGAGCAATTTGCGTCCCAGCGCTTAGTGCTGATGCGTCCTTGAACAAGCACAGATTTTTTAAAATAGAGCATAATCTGTGAAAATCTGTGTAATTCGTGGTGGCCATTTATTTCACCACAGATGAACTGTGATGCCGAGCAAATTTTTTAAGAACTTTTTGTTTT
>JBAXTB010000254.1:0-8538 GCA_037130425.1 Bacteroidota bacterium | reverse complement strand
TACCAATGTTAGACCTCTCCGAGGTCGTAACCGCTTCTTAATCAATCTCTACCAATGTTAGACCGCTCCGAGGTCAGAAGGAAATCCTTCAATTTATTACCGTTACTGAACCCTGAAACGCTTTTTTCCGCCCGTCTAAATATTCAATCACAGCGATATACGGATACACCCCCGATTGCACATATTTACCTTTAGAGCGCCCGTTCCAGCCTTTGAGCGGGTCATTGGGTGGGAAATTCTGGCGTTCAAAAACCAATCCGCCGGCTCGGTTGTAAATTTGAAGGTTGAGCACTCTGGCAACGCCTTCACCTGAAAATGCCGTAAAATAGGCGTCGCTGTTACTATTCGTTTTAATGGCATTTGGAAAATACACATTCGTCTGATCTACATTAATGTCGATATGGTCATGGGCAACGCAGTTATGGAAATCCTGCACTTCAATGGCAATGGTCGTTGATTCAGACAAGCGGATGCTTTGTTCCAGGCTGTTTGGAAGGTCAAACAAATAGGGCGGGCGCCAGTTTACAGCCCGAAGTGCGATATTGTCGGGTGTAACTTCGGCCCGGAGTTTGACTTCCACCCCGCGTTCCACGGTGGTATCAGAAGCGAATATTTTGACCATCAGATCTTCCGGCTCCGGTACAAACGCCGATTTTTGAATGACGCAACCGGATGCATCGCGCACGTAAACGGTATAATTACCGCTCCAAAGATCTTCAAACAGCGGGCGGGTGCTAAAAGTAAGACCATCGGTAGAGTAATAAAACGGTTTTTCCCCGCCATATACAGTATCGATCAAAATGGCGCCGTTGCGCAAACCGTGACATTGCACCGAACGAATCGTTAGCCGGACACTATCAACACAGGATGCCCGCGCGGCTTCGGCAGTTACGAGTAAAGCAATGCCGATAAACAATAATTTAAACCAGGGTCGGTGTGGAGTCATGTTATTTCGGTAAGCAGTGGTGGATCGGATATTTGGCAGGGCTTCTAATCGTATCGGCGAAAATAGGGCAATTTTGTCAATTCAGGCAAATAATCTTTGGTCTGCAGGGGGGCATTGACGCATGTGGAAAAATTATTGTATGTTTTACATTCGTTTAAAGAATGTTACACTTTAATACCATCCGCCGCACCGACTGCTGCAAATCCCGCTTACTTAATTCCTTTAACGATACCCATGCCAAATCACTCAACTCCTCCTCATCACCCTGCAATATTTCCGAATCAGCTTGAAATAAAAAGCGCACATCATAATGTAAGTGCTCCGGAATATCTTTTTTAGCCGGAATGATGTGAATATCAAGGTCAAAAATGGCATTTTCAAGGACTTCTAACGCGCTAAGTCCACATTCCTCCTGTGCTTCGCGCCTGGCTGTTTCAAGGAGTGAAATATCAGTTTCTTCGGCATGGCCGCCGGGTTGAAACCATTTATTCAAACCCCGATGGTGGATCAACAGGGCTTTGGAGCGGTCGGGATTCAGCACCCAGGCTGAGCCGGTGAAATGCCCTTCCAACAGGCTGCGTTGCCAAAATGTATCGGGATTGGAGATTGCCCAAGCCGACATCAGTTTGCGGTAAAGGCTTTCTTCCTCGAAGACAGGTTTGTACCGTTCAAGGAGCGGAATAATCGAGTCAAGTTGCATGATATTATCCGTTTCCCAGCAGTTTGGCAATAATTTGATGAAAATGGTGTACCCCTTGTTCGCGTTCCGGTGAAAAACGCCCGTGCTTGTAAAACCGCGAATGGGTTCCGATTTGAACCTGTTCCACCACGGCCTCGTCTTCTCGTTCCACCAAGTCCAAGTTGCAGCCTGCACCGGCGTCGAGTTTACTTTCATCCCAAACGTAAGCCCGGAAACTCACCTTGCTCAGGTTCGGTTGCAAAGGCCGCACAATGTTTATGGATAATCCCCAGGGATAAAAATTGAACATCATATTGGGAAACAACCAGAAATAATAGGCGGAAATTGCCTGTCCGTAATCTTCATGGTCTTTCGGTAAGTCAAACACCTGTTCGCCGCCTTTGCTGATGCCCACCTGGCAATTGCTCCAGCGGAAGATTTCGGTACGGTAAGCGCTCCAGTCGAGGACGGCCGCTAAACTTTTATGGATAAATGGAATATGAAAACCCTCCAAGTAATTGTCGCAATACAAGGCCCAATTGGCGCGCACTAAGTAGTCGCGGGAGCGCGCGGGGCTGAATCGAAAATCTTCCACCGGCAAAAATCCGATTTTAGCCTCCATGTCCGCCACCCAATCGTTGAAAGGAAATGCCGGGTCAAGCGAGGCAAAAGAAAACTGCCGCCATTGTCCGAATGGAATGTTGCTCAGATTATCATCGGCGCAAGGGAAGTTTTCCATGCCTTTGGTTTCGGGCATCGACATAAAGGAACCATCGAGCGTGAACCGGCGACCGTGATAACTGCACACTAATCCGCGTTCAAGTCGCCCAGGATTTTCCACCAGGATTTTACCCCTATGGGTGCAAACGTTGGACAGACAATGCAGCGCACCATCAGCATTACGCAGCAGCAACAGCGGTTCGTCGATGAAATTATCCATGAAATGAAAGGGCAGGGCGTCATTCGGCAATTTGACGTGTTCATCTGCGCCATTAATCAGTTGCCAGCTGCGGGCAAAAATGGCTTCGCGGCAAGTTTCAAACACTGCCGGATCGTTGTAAAATTTGCCGGGTAAGGTAGCGGCTCGTCGGATATCGGATTCGATTTGATACATCGCGTCAAGGATTTTAGACCGCGAATGTACAAAACGAGAGCACATTAAAAAAGCCGTTCCGGGGGGTCCGGAACGGCTTGCTTATTCATAGTGTGTTCTTTGACGAATTGGACTATTTCAAGCTGAAAGCGCCATTTCCAACGAGGTAGCCTTTGTTGTAAACTTCCACTTTGTATTTACCTTTTACAAAGTTTTGGCCTGGCTGCCATGCGCCGCAAACTTCCGTTTCTCCGTTTTGGTAGTTGCAAGTTGCGGTGGTGGTGTAGCGGAAATCAGATTCATTGCGTTTGTCTTGTGCCACGCCGGAACCAAGGCTTTCAACTGCCAAAGGCGCGCCGGTTGGATCCACAATGCGCAAGTAGAATGTTTCTTCTCCAGCAGGCGCTACTTCGTTTGGCTCAGTGGTAAAGCAGATGCTGAGTTTGTCCACTTTGCTGGCGCGGGTTTTTACTTTTTCCTTGCCGTTGGCTTTTACCATCACCGATTTAGTTGTGATGTTTTTCACACGAACCGCAGAAGCAATATCAACTTTTTTGCTCAGTGTCTTTTTTTCTGCTTCCAGGTTTGTTTTTTCAGAAACCAGCGCCGCTTTGGCAGAACTTTCTTCGTCTAATTTAGACTTCGTTTCTGTCAGTGTGGAAGATAGCGTTTGTATTTGCTGGCCTTGCTGCGTATTGGTTTCGGTTAAGACGCCAACTTGCTTTTTCAGGTCATCGATTTGAGCCAGGTACTCGTTTTTCTGTTTTTCAAGACGCGCCATACCTGCTTTGTAATCCTTTTTGTCGCGGATCAAACCAGAAATTTCTGTTTTCTGTTTTTCCAATTCTTGCAGTTGGGCGTTGATCTTGTTGTCAAGTTCAGCGTTAATGCCTTTTTGCTGTTCAAGTTGTGTAACCGCCTCGTTGTATTTTGTATCAAGTTCAGTGAAGGCAGTTTTTTGCTCAGTCAGTTCAGTTTCGGTTGTTGCGAGTTGCTGACTGGTCTTGTATTTGCTCACCAACAGGAAAACACACAAGCCGAGCAGAACGGCAATGGCAACCCCCATGATCGTTGTAAGGCGTTTCTGGCTATTGTTGTCGGGGCCGTAAGAAGGTGGCGTGGGCTGATTGAAATTGGTGGGAGTGTTCATACTAAAATTAATGAAAGGTTTAACGTTAATGATTGAAATCGTTGTTAGTTCAGAGCAACCTTTCTCCCGAAGATTGTTATGTGATTAAATTTGATTTTGAATTCAAAAATCGAATATAAAACCGTGTAGGGCCTGGGTTTATTGCGCAATCGGAGAGAAAGTTTTTTTTCGGCTTGGGGAGACATCAGTATAAACGACTGATTTTCAGTAGTTTAACATTGTTAAAATTATGATTATTTTTTTGCGGAAATAATCACAAATCAGGAAAGCGTCGAAGTTGTTACCTTTGACGCGCCAAATATAACGTTATGTCAGTCTTTGATGCATTTGATCTTTACAATATTCTTTTCCTCGATGTGGAAACTGTTCCCGGCGCTTCGGATTTTGAAGAGTTGAGCGAAGAGATGCAGGAACTTTGGGGCTTGAAATGTCGCAACATCCTGCGTCGCCCGGATGAGGAACTGCAATACGATGAAATTGCGGAAACGTTCCGCACCCATGCCGGTATTTATGCAGAATTTGGAAAAATTGTGTGTATTTCGGTTGGTTTTCTTACCAAACATCCGGATGATGCGCTGCCGATTATGCGCTTAAAATCCTTTAGCCATCATAAAGAGGCCAATTTGCTGGAAGATTTCAGCGGATTGCTCGGTAAGCATTTCAACAATCCGGAAAAATTTGCAATATGCGGCCATAATATTAAGGAGTTTGATATTCCTTATATCTGTCGCCGGATGCTCGTGAATCAGTTGCCCTTGCCGCGTTTGTTGGATATTTCAGGTAAAAAGCCTTGGGAAACCAAGCATTTGCTGGATACCCTTGAAATGTGGAAATTTGGCGATCACAAAAACTACACCTCGCTGCGGCTGCTGGCTGCTGTGTTCGGGTTTCCTTCTCCCAAAGACGATATGGACGGCAGCGATGTCGCCGGCGTGTACTGGGAAGAACGGGATCTGGATCGAATTGCGACCTATTGCGAAAAAGACGTGCTGGCCACGGCACAGTTGTTCCTGCGCATGAAGCGTTTGCCGATGCTGACGCAGGAGCAGATTGTGTTGGTGCGGTAGACGGTGGACGGTGGACGGTTGACGGTGGACGGTGGACGGTGGACGGTGGCTTCGGGTTTGGTATTGGGTTTGAAGTTGAACTTATATTTGAACCTGATATTGAATTTTTACTTTGTTTTGATTTTGGTTTTCTTTTGTTTTTGTTTTTGTTTTTTGGTTTTGTGTTTGATTTTTTGGTTTTGTGTTTTTTAAATGCTTAACTTATTAAAAATCATACTTTAAGGGAAAGGGTTGGATTTAAAGATAAGATCCAAGTTCAATTAAAAGACAAATACAAACTTAAACTCAAGAGGGTGTATGAAAAGTCGTTTTTTACCCTGTAAGAGGATGATTCACAAAATATTATGCCGATGACTGAGCGTATTGTCGGCGTGACTGCGCGTCACACCGACAATTAGGCACGATCCCAACTTTTTATTTGGCGAAAAAATCTCACGCTATCTTATGATACACCTTCTTCAAGTTCAAGTTCAAACTCAAGTTCAATCTTAAACTTAAACTCAAACTTAAACTCAAGTTCAAACTCAATACCAAACCCAAACCCGAAGTCCATACCGTCCACCATCTCCCTTCAACCGACAAACCCAATCCCGAAGCCCACCGTCAACCGTCCACCGTCAACCGTCCACCGTCAACCGTCTCCCATGCGTCAACACCTAATTGCTCCATCCGTTTTAGCCGCCGATTTTACCAAACTCTCCGCCGAACTTGACATGGTAAACCAGAGTGAGGCCGATTGGTTTCACCTCGATGTAATGGACGGACGTTTTGTGCCGAACATTACTTTTGGCATGTTTATCATTGAGGCAATCGCCAAAATGGCGCGCAAACCCCTTGATGTGCATTTGATGATTGTGGAACCGGAAAAATACATTGAGTCGTTTCGGAAAGCCGGCGCAGATGTGATTACGGTACATTATGAGGCTTGTCCGCATTTGCACCGTACCATTCATCAAATTAAAGAGTCGGGCGCGAAGGCGGGCGTGGCGTTGAACCCGCATACGCCCGTGGATTTGTTGCGCGATGTGATTGAAGATATTGATCTGGTATGCCTGATGTCGGTGAATCCGGGCTTCGGGGGACAAAAATTTATTTACCGTACTTTGCAGAAAACCAAGGAGTTACGCGCCATGATAGATGAGCGCAATGCAAGCGCGCTGATTGAAATAGATGGTGGGGTAGGGCTGCAAAACGCTGAAAGTCTGTTACAAGCGGGCGCAGATGTGTTGGTGGCCGGCAGCAGTGTGTTCGGCGCCAAGGATCCGGTGGCAACGATATCGGCGCTTAAAGCGTTTAAGTCCGTGTTTGAGTTTTAAAAAATCAGGTTTTGAAAAAAATTGATCGTCTGCTGCTTACCAGTTATGTTGGCCCATTCGCGGTGTCGTTTGGCATTGCATTGTTTGTGCTGATTATGCAGTTTTTGTGGCTGTATATTGATGAAATCGCGGGGAAAGGCGTGAGTGTTTTTGTGCTCATTGAATTGATCGGCTACCTGTCAATTTCTACGTTTCCGATGGCTTTGCCGATTGCGGTATTGATTGCTTCGGTGATGGTAATGGGTTCATTGGCAGAGCGTTACGAACTTTCCAGCATGAAATCGGCGGGCGTTTCGATGCTTCGGGTGATGCGCGGATTGATTTTTTGCGCGGTGGGAATCATGTTTTTTTCGTATATCTGTTCTGATTATTTGATTCCGATTTCCAATTTGAAATTCAAATCCCGCTTGTACGATATTCGCAAGCAAAAACCGGCACTTACGCTCGAAAAAGGGGTGTTTAATGAAGATTTCAAGCAATTTGTGATTCGGATCGGCGACAAAAAAAAGGACGGGGAAACGATTACCAACGTGTTGATTGAGGACCAAACGAATGTTGGACGGGTAAATTTTAACCAGATTTTGTCGGACAGTGGGCAGATGTACACCACCGATGACAAGCGTTATTTTGTGATGAACTTGTTTAAGGGCACCCAATACCAGCAACCGAGCAGCCAAAGTACGACGCAAAAACAGCGCTATCCCTTTGTTCGAACGAATTTTAGCAGTTGGACGAAGGTGTGGGATATGAAGGAATTTGAAATGACCAGCACCGACCCGGAGCGCTTTAAATCGCAACGTTCGATGTTGAGTATGAATCAGTTGCGCCATAATATTGACTCTTTGGAAAAGACGATTGTCGACAGCCGCATGTCCGTCGCCACGGATATTATGGCGCCGTTGAAAAAAACGCTGATTAAACCGGTGGTTTCCAAGCCGCCACCGCCCGCGACCGCTAAAAAGGATGCGGCGCGGCTTGGCAAGGCTAGTCCTAAAAACGCTAAAATCAAATTATTGGCGCAAAAGGCAATAGAAGATGCTGCCAAGAATAGCGGTATCGCAGTGCAAAAGCCCAAAGAAATGCAGCAAGTGCTTAGCAAACCATTGACGGAATACGAATCGTTCGATCAAACTTTTCCGGCGACGGATAAAACAGCCTTATTCAGAGAAGGCCGGATTAAAGCCGGGCAATACAGGAGCGTCATTTCAAATTATAGTACAATTATTGATAATAGACGCAAGGAATCAGTGAAAACGGGCTACGAGTTGTTTTCGAAATACAGTTTTGCCTTGGTTTGCCTTGTGTTTTTGTTCATCGGCGCGCCCATGGGGGCCATTATTCGCAAGGGTGGGTTCGGGTATCCGGTTTTGGTTTCAATTATCTTTTTCGTCACTTTTATTATGCTGACGATTTTGTGCCGGAAATTTGCCGAGCTGGAAATCATGAGTCCATTTTGGGCTGCGATGTTGCCTTGTATTATTTTAATGCCGATTGCTGCATTTCTGACGCGAAAGGCGATGAATGATTCTCAAATGATTAATACGGATGGCATCCAGCGTTTATATCGTCGGGTCATTGCTTTAATTAGAAAAAAAAGTCTGCCGACCGAAGCGGTTTAGCCGATTGGTCATCGAATAGAAACATGAAGAAAGTGTTTAGTGTGTCGGACGCACCCTGGTTTTTTATCCCGGTGTTGATCGCATGGATTGTTGCCTTGGCATTTGCATACGAGGTACCTTATGGGTATGAAGTTCTGCACCTGAATGCCTGGCGACACGAACCTTTTAACGCCATTTTCCGATTTATGACCCATCTTGGCGAGGTTTATGGTTTTGTTGTTGCCGGGATTTGCCTGTTGTTTATTCGATACCGGTATGCGCTTATGATTGCGGTTGCAGGCTTGTTGAATATTCCGATTGCTTATTTCTTAAAGGATCAGGCGGCAACTTTGCGGCCGCTTACCTGGCTGGAACAGGGCGGCTTGATCGACCAATTGGTGCGGGTTCCTGGTGTTGAATTGGCTTCAGGGCTGACCAGTTTTCCATCGGGGCATACCATTGCAGCATTTACCTTGTTTAGTTTGCTGGCCTTGATGTCGGCACAGGGCAACGGGCGTTGGGGTTTGTTGTGGGCCGTATTGGCTATATTGACAGGTTTTTCCCGTATTTTTTTAGCGCAACATTTTTTGGCAGATGTATTGGGCGGCTCGGTGATTGGGTTGCTGTTGGGGAATTTGGTGTGGATTTTTTTCCGATTTAGAGGGGATGGGACGCAGATGACGCGGACT
>JBAXTB010000253.1:0-8568 GCA_037130425.1 Bacteroidota bacterium | reverse complement strand
GTGCAAATGACCTACTGTTTAAATCTGATCACATTGCACAAAACCAATTGCTTTGGCGCATAAAAAAGCGGCTGTCTTCCGATTGGATGACAGCCGCTTGTATATAAACCAAGTTTGTTTATTAGAAGAACCGGCTTCGGTTATCCCGAATTTTAGCGCTTTTTTTCATACTTGGTAGCATATTAATGCGAATGGCAGAACCCACTGATGAAGCAACTTGTTTTTTGAACATCGTCAAATCGGCAGGTACTTGTATTTGTGGCTTGTCGCTGATCGGCTGGAGTACATAAATGCCGCTGTTTCCGGCAATTGGTCCGCTGATTGCACCTTTTTCCAAGGAGAAAGCGGTACCTAACACGCGTGGTTCACCACCTGCTTGCATCATGGATGCGCCGCGAGCCGTGTCAACCTTTGTTGAATATTCAGCAGCCAATGCACCCAAATCGGAAACGCTTTTCAGTTTCGCTTTTAACACTTCCGCTCTTTTCAGGTTTTTTACTTTCAGATCAGCCTCCGGTGTTGCTTTCAAGGTAGCAACGGTAGCGGAGCCGGAAGGCGCGATGCTTTTAAGTGCAACCACAACGTATTTGCTATCGAAATAGCCGCCGTTTGCGTCACGGAAAGAGAATACTTCTTTACCGACAGACTCAAGTTTGGTTTTTTCGTCGAATGCCCAACGAACTACGTCCCGTGCGTCAGAACCTGTACCCAAAGCATCAATTGAATAATCATTGGCTTTCAGTGGGCGACTGGATTGAACGGTAACGCCTTGTTGGGTGGCCTGGGTCGTAAAGTCGCTAAGATTTTTAGCCGATTGAATCAAAGCAATCGCTTTGTCTTTAATCGTTTGCTGGGTTGATTTACCTGGTTCTACCCGTTGGTTGAGGTAAACTGCCCGAACGCCGGTTTCGTTTTTAATAAACTTCTTGCCGGTTATTTCGATCAGGTGCCAACCAAATTGGGTTTTTACCTTGTACATTTTACCCTGTTCGCCTTTGAAAAAGCAAACATTGTTGAATTCTTTCACCATTTGGCCCGCAGCAAACCAGCCCAAATCGCCGCCTTTTGAACCGGAACCACCGTCTTGGCTGATTTTAATTGCCACAGAATCGAAACGGGCTTTGCCAGTCGCAATCAGGTTCTGGAAACTGTCGAGCGTATGTTCGAACGCAGGGTTGTTGCCTTTCAACAGGATGTGACGAGCGCGTACAGAATCAGGAAGCAACTTGCGATCCATGATTTTAGCCACTGACCAAGTGCCGTTGTCCAAATATGGGCCGACGATGCTGCCCACTGGGCGCAACATCAACGTATCCGCAATGATTTTCGGCAGCGCGCTTTTTACTTTATAGGTCTCATCAAAATCTCCATTGTTGGAGGTAATGTAGAGCGAGTCGTCTTTGCTCTTGCTCAAACCATCGACCAATTTTACAAGTGCGCCGCGGCACGCGAGGGTGTCGGCAGCGGTTGGAACGACATCAAAAACGGCATACGATACAAGTCGGGTTTCTTCCGGCAGATCGTACAAATGCGGATTGTCTTTCAAAAATGCCTGATAATCAGCATCAGATACCTGCGCCTCGTCTTCTTTTACTTTATCGTAAGGAAGGCGCACATAGCGGAAGTCAAGACGCTCGTTGTTTTCACGATAGGCCATTTCTGCCTGCCAGGTTGGTGTGTACAAACCTTTAGAAATCATGGTGGTGATCTTTTCAGTCAACCGTTCCTTTACGATTTCATTTTCCTGCTCAATCCAAGCCGAGCGGAATGGGTATTGTTGTTGGTCAACCAACTGACCAGCATCGATGGCGTTTTTAACGCTGTTCAGGTAGTTCACATTTACACTACCGTCGGCGCCTTTGTAGCGTTCTTTGATAATCGGACTGATATTGTTTCCGAATTCGAGGTCGCGTAACTCGTCGCGGCCTACGCCAAGACCCAATTTTTCAGCCTCTTGGTTCACCAGAATTTTTTCCACGAAAAAATCCCAGGATTGACCGCGTACCTGATAACTACTTTTCGCATCCGCATTTGAATAGATCAATTGCTGGTAGCGTTCAAAATCAGCGCGCCTGATTTCTTCACCGTTAACCTTACCGAGTGTATTCGCATCGCCGGCGCTGTTGCGCTGGGCGTTCGAAATAATTTCCATCAAAATGAACCCGCCGAGTGCGAGGGTCATCATTACAATAAGGATCCACCCGTTTTTCCGAATCGTTCCGATTAAAGCCATTGTACCGTAATTAGTTGAAAATCAGAATTTTATGTCAAAATTATTTGCCGCTTCCAAAAAAGCAACCGCAAAGGTAATCGTTCAGCGCAGAAAATGGAAAAAAATTAAAAATCCCGGCATTATTTCACGCCGAACCCATTTGGCCATTGGGTGGAAGGACTTACAAAACTCAGTTTACCTTCCGCATCTTCGGCCATTAGGATCATGCCTTGCGACTCGGTACCCATCATCACGCGGGGCGCGAGGTTGGCCAGCACAATGACTTGTTTGCCTACAACTTCCTCCGGCTGGAAATGCTCGGCAATGCCGGAAAGGATGGTGCGGGTCTCAAAACCCAGATCTACCTGCAATTTGAGCAGTTTCTTTGATTTTTCTACCTTTTCTGCGCTTAAAATGGTGCCGGTGCGGATATCCATTTTGGCAAAATCGTCGTATTGAATTGCGTCCTTCATCGGTGTGTATTGAATTTCTTTCGGCGCTGTTGCTGCTGCCGTTTGTTGATTTGCAAGGTCAGTGGCTTCTAATCTGGCAATTTGCGCCTGAATTACTTCGTCCGGAATGCGGCTGAACAAGTGCTCTGCGGCATTGATGGCGTGGTGCGCGGGCAGGATCGGATTGCCTTCTGCCAGGTCGTTTAAAATAAATAGCAATTCGCCTTTTCCCGACAAAGAGCGCAAATTAATCATATCGCGCAGTTTGTCGGATGTAAACGGCATAAATGGTCGGCAGGCAACCGATAGCGCCGCCACGTATTGCAGTCCAAGGTTCATAACCACCCGAACCGTTTCCGGATCGTGTTTGATTTCCTTCCAAGGCTCATTGAACTGAAGTAAAGCATTGCCCGCACTTGAAATTTCCATCAGGATGCGCAAAGCTTCCCGGAAATTAAATTGTTCAATTTCTTTGCCCATTGCCTCTATGCGATGGTGCAATTGTAACAATTCCTGATCGTAATGCCCCGTCGTATCGTTTTCCCAACCGCTTTTAAAACTCCGGTTCGGGTCAATTTCCGGCACCAGCCCGTCGTAATACTTATGCGTAAGCACGAGCACGCGATGTACGAAATTGGCAATGTTGTTCACCAATTCTGTATTTGTGGTTTCCTGAAAATTTTTCCAGGTAAACTCCGAATCGCGCTGTTCAGGCATGTTTTTAATCATGTTATAGCGCAAGGCGTCTTCCTGCCCCTTGAATTCCGCGCAATATTCGTGTACCCAGACGGCCCAGTTTTTGGAAGTCGACAATTTTCTGCCTTCCAGGTTCATGAATTGATTGGCTGGCACATTGACCGGAAGAATAAAATCGCCGTGGGCCTTCAAAATCGCCGGGAAAATAAGGCAGTGGAATACGATATTGTCTTTTCCGATAAAATGTATGAGCGCCGTGTCATCGCTTTTCCAATAAGGCTGCCAGTCTTTTCCGTGGTCAATGGCCCATTGTTTGGTGGCCGAAATGTACCCGATGGGCGCATCGAGCCACACGTATAATTTTTTGCCTGCCGAGCCGGGTATTTCGCGTGGCACATCCACGCCCCAATCTAAGTCGCGGGTCATCGCGCGCGGCTGTAGCCCGCCATCGAGCCATGAATTACATTGTCCAATGACGTGGTTTTTCCAATCGGCAGGATTGTGCAATGTCTTGCCTTCCAAAACGCCGGTATTGATCCATTCGCGCAGCCACTGCTCGTGTTCGTCTAATTTGAGGTACCAGTGTTTGGTCGGGCGCATAACCGGCGTGCTGCCGCTGAGGGTGGAACGCGGATTTATCAGTTCCGTCGGGCTTAAGGTAGAACCGCAACGTTCGCATTGATCGCCATAAGCATCGGGGTTCGCACAAACCGGGCAAGTACCTATAATATATCGATCGGCCAAAAATTGCTGGGCCACCTCATCAAAGTATTGATCGCTTTCCTTTTCTTCAAACTGGCCGTTTTCGAGCAGTTTACGAAAGAAACCCTGGGAGGTTTCATGGTGCAATTGCGAAGACGTGCGGTGGTAAATATCAAAATTAATCCCGATGTTAACAAAAGTATCACGTAAACTGGCGTGATATTTGTCAACGATTTCTTGTGGCGTAACACCTTCTTTGCGTGCTTTTACCGTTATTGCGGCGCCATGCTCATCAGAACCGCACACGAATACGACATCTTTACCCATCAGCCGCAGGTATCGAACATAGATATCGGCGGGTAGGTATGCACCGGCCAAGTGGCCGATGTGCAACGGGCCGTTGGCATAAGGCAATGCTGCGGTAACGAGGTAACGTTTCTTCATAATTTACGTAATATTATTTGAACAATTACCAGGCATAGTAGGCTTTCTTTTGCCTATCGACGCTCCAGCGGTAATCGTGCCTGTATGTGTTGTTAATTGACGCTGCAAAAGTAATGCGCTATTAACGGACTTGGCGCGAAATAAGTTTCGATTCAAAAATAGAAAACACCTATGAGTATTTTAATGCATTTGAGCAGTGAGGCTATTTGCTCTAAAGTTAACCCGATGGAAATTGCCGTGGCTGTTGTGCTGGGGAACCCGCGGTACGAAGATTGCAGTCAGCATGGGATTTGCAGGGTTGACCGATTGAATGAGTACGAACCCTGCAATTGCCCACATCAACTGCCTGCGGTAATAAGACTTGGCGATGCTGGTGTTGAAAGCCTTGTTTTTCAGCGTAACAATATGAGCCAGGCAACTTTTGAAAAACATTTTGAAACCTCTTTGTTCAAAATTGATACCCAATTTAGTTTTTCAAAGGAATTTCAGCGGGCTATAAATTGGCCGGGCGATGTTATCTTGATTGAACCGGGTTTTTATCCTTTGCTAAAGTCGATCGACAAGATTGAAATTTCATTTCAATAAAACTTGCCTCAATCCATGAACCGAATTGGCGTAACGCCTGAAATGTTTCTTTCAAACCACTTGATCGGCGCCAGGGTTTTATCGCCGGTTAAAGTATCGCATTTGAAAAACATATAGTAAACCTGCATGCAATAGCCCACTTTTTGGAACAGGCGCTGAAGCGTTTTTTCCTGAATATCAGGCGTCGTATCCTCTTTTCTTGACGCCAGCCAGGCATAAAATGCATCATCATGGGTTTCGGTAACATCCAAAACCACTGAATCGTTCGTATATGATTCTAAGAATCGACGTGCAATCAATCCGTGGTGCTTTGTCCAGTCGCGCGGGCGGCTGCGATCTTCGGCGTATTTAAAGGTATCGTGTGTAAGGGCAATTTGCCTGAGTTGCAGACGGGTTTGAGGGTCGAGGCCGCTGATTCGGTCGATATTGTCAAACACTTCGCGGACGTGCAAGGCAATTTGCCCCTCCGGATGCCCAAACCGCGGCTCTCCCCAAAATAGCCCATAGCGAAACTCCGGCAAGCTCAGCCACAAGCGTTCCAGTGCAGTTTCGGGCTGCAACAGCGTTTCTAACAGGCTTGGTTCATCGAGCAGGCGCTTCATGTGTAACGTTCGTCGGTCGAAAATAAATGTTGGTCGGTGAACGTCCGATGGGACAAACATACGGCGGCAATTATGTCGTTGATAAAAAGTTTGCAACTAAAAAAGCAACACGAATTTCCGGTATGCAGGAATGGTTAATTCTTCGTTAAAGTGAGATGTTCTGACAGCAAAGCGCCTCAAACATCGTTTTAACTCCACAACAGAACAAAATTAATAATTTTAAAACCAAAATTTAGCGTCCAAAACGATGAATAAAATCTGGTCAACTTTACTTGCCGGGGCCGTTGGAGGCCTGGTAACCGTAGGCGCTACCAAACTGCTGGATAAAAACACTGAAACGCCGGCATTGAGTCAGCCCTCACTTGCAAGACAGGTTAATTATACCGGCGAATTCGGGCCAATGTCTTTCGATTTTACGAAAGCCGCTGAAAAGGCCATGCCTACCGTTGTACACATTAAAGCCTCTGAAAGTAAAGAGGCGGCGGTTCAACGCCAACGACAGTCGTACAACCCCTTCCGATATTTTTTCGGCGATGCTTATGATGAGTATGCGCAACCGCGCTCCGGTACCGGCTCCGGCGTGATTTACACAGCGGATGGTTATATCCTCACGAACAACCACGTGGTTGAATTTGCCGACGAATTTTTAGTCACCCTGCACGATAACCGCGAATACAAAGCGCATTTGGTCGGCGCCGACGCTAATACGGATATGGCAGTCATTAAAATTGACGCCAAAAACCTCCCGGCTGTTGAAATCGGCAACTCCGACGATGTGAAAGTGGGCGAATGGGCGCTGGCCGTAGGAAATCCTTTCGACCTGACTTCTACGGTGACGGCTGGGATTATCAGTGCTAAAGGCCGCGACATCAATATTATTAAAGGCGGTAAATCCATCGAATCGTTTATCCAAACGGATGCGGCGGTGAATCCGGGCAATTCCGGTGGCGCTCTGGTAGATGTAAACGGCCGTTTGATCGGTATCAATTCCGCCATTGCAACGCCTACCGGCACCTTTGCAGGGTACTCGTTTGCGATCCCGGTAAACCTGGTAAAACGCATTGCAGACGACCTGATTAACTACGGCGAATTCAAGCGCCCCTACCTCGGCGCCGATATTGCACCCATGGACACAGAAGTGGCCGAATCGCTGAAAATTGATTTCACGCCCGGCGTTGCAGTCGTAAAACTTGATCCTGCCGGTTCTGCCGCCGAAGCCGGAATTAAAGAGAACGACGTGATTACCAAAATAAATGGCAAAAATGTGACAGGATCGCCCGAACTACGCGAGTACATCGGACGTTCTAAAGTGGGTGAGACAGTGAACATCACCATTGTGCGAAACGGTAAGGAAAAAGAACTTCCGGTGCGCCTGAAAAAGAGAATAGATAATTAACACCGTGTCATACAAAGCGCTGATTGTCCATAACTTAGGACGAAAGTCCTGTTCAAAACGAATCAGCGTGAAGTAAATAAGAAAAAGTTGGTTTTTCGTTTTGTTTTGATGTGTCTGTCCCGCGCAATGCGGGGCAGACTTTTTTGTGCCCAAAGATATATAGCCGAAGCAGAGTGGTTTTGAAATGTGAGTCTGGCAATCCATTGAAAATCAATTAATCCATCCTGAAAATCTTCAAATCCATTTTAATCTTGGTATAATTTGAACAAAACCGATTGCAGCGGCGTATAATTAACGAAAATCCTGTTCATTTGCATTATAATCCGATTTCTGCCAAACCAATGCGCCCTTATGTTGTGTGTTTAAGCGCATTATATCATTCAAATTTTTACGATTATGAAAAGGACCCTGCTTTTGGCAGCACTATTTGCCGTATTGGGCGTAAGTGCCTGGTATGTTATAACACAAAAAAAGTCACAAACCGGAACTGCTCTGTCGCCGGATATGGATTTTGCCATAGAAAACACCAATGAAATCGGCCGAATCTTCTTGGCTGATCGGAAAGGACAAACAACTACGCTGGAACGGAAAAAAGACTTCTGGCTTTACAACGGTAAATTTCGCGCGCGCCCCACAGCCGTCAATTCCCTCCTGGAAACCCTGCACAACATTAAAGTAGAATATATTCCACCCAATGCGTCCGATCCGGAACTTGTAAAAAGCCTGGCAACGGAAGGGATCAAAGTGGAAGTGTACAACCTCGAAAATAAATTAATCAAACGCTACTATGTGGGCGGTGTTACGATGGACGAACGCGGCACCTACATGATAATGGAAGGCTCGGAAAAGCCTTATGTCATGCACATTCCGGCTTTCATCGGGCAAGTGCGCGTGCGCTACATGATGGGCGATGACAATTGGCGCGATCGGGCTGTTTTTGCTGAAAAACCGGAAGACATTCAATCGGTGAGTGTAGAATATCCAAAGCAGAAAAGCTTGTCGTTTAAATTAGAAAAAGTAGAGGCCGGCGCTTACAGTGTTTCTCCTTTTTACAGTACGACGCCTGTGATCCACAAAACGATTAGAAAAGGGGTGCCGGAAGCTTATTTGCTGCAATTTGAAAACATGGTTTCGGAAGGTTTTGAAACGTCAAATCCGGCGCGTGATTCTGTGGTTTCGATGGTGCCGTTTGCCATTGTGAGCCTAAAGAATACAAATGGTACCGAAAAAAAGGTACGGTTTTGGCCCTTAGATGTAGAAACGAATCCGGTAACAGGGCAGCAATACGTCATTCGCTATTTCACGGATCTGAACGATGGAGAAGCGTTTTATTTGACGCAGCACCGGGTTTTTGGGCCGATTTTTAGAGGCTACCAGTTCTTTTTTGAATAAAAGAATAGAGGAATATCGAATATCGAACAGAAGAATATTGTGGTACGCTGTAAAGTGTTGACGCATTGATGCGCTAAAAAGTTTTGC
>JBAXTB010000252.1:0-8579 GCA_037130425.1 Bacteroidota bacterium | reverse complement strand
CGAATGTTATATGTATCGCGCAGATAATGCGCCAATTGATTGGCTTTTTCGTTCAATTCCCGATAACTCAACGCGCGTTCTTCAAACACCACCGCCGTTTGATCCGGCGTCTTTTCCGCCTGTTCTTCAAATAATTGGACAATGGTTTTGTCTTTCGGATATTCCGTGGCCGTATCGTTGAAGCCGTGGATTAATAACGCGCGTTCATCATCTTGCAAAATATTAATCCGACTGACCGGTTGATCGGCGGCGATTAAAATATCCTGCATGATCGCTTTCAACCGTTCAATGATGCGAACAACTTCCGTTTCTTCAAAGTACGCTTGTAAAAAATAAAAATCCAATTCAACATCGCCCGTGCTTGAAAAATCCCGCAGCCAAACATCAAACGGCCTTTTATTCATGTCGCCGGTCATAATGTTAACCTGTTCCGTCGTATCGCCCAAAGACAGGCGCAAGTCCTGCATCAAATACGAAAAACTCAACTGGAACAAACTGCGCTCCCCCAGCGTGAGCTGGTTCAAGGAACGCACCAATTCCTGTATCGGGAAGCGCTGGTGCCGATAATCCTGCCGCAGGGTATGTCGGATTTGCGCCAGCAACTCGGAAAACGTCATCTGGTCATTGAGGTCGATCAACAACGGCGAAAGCCCCGTAAACAATCCGATGGTGTTTTTTTGCGCCTTGCTGCTTCTGTTGTGCACCGGAATGCCGATACACAGGCGCTCCTGGCCCGTGCTGCGATAGAAATAAGTGGCCAAAATGCCCAGCCAAAGGTGGAAAACGGATACATTTTCGGCTTTTGCAAGGCTTTCCAAGCGCTGATAGTCGGCCCGCGCGATACTCCATTTTAATTTCGAAACCGGCAGCAATTGTTCTCTGGCCGATTGTGCGTCTTTGGCCTCCCGAACCAAGGGGGGCAGGCTTTCAAACTTACTTAACCAATATGCTTTATCCGTTTCAAATTGCGCAGAGCCGTAATAGGCCAGATCGTCCTGCACATATTCGCTAAAAGGAGCGGTTTTAGGATGTTCAGGTAGCGGCGCACCCGCAAGCGCCTTATAATTATTTGCCAGTAATTGATTGGTGAGCAACGAATAACCCCAACCGTCTATCGTAAGGTGGTGCATTTTCATCAGCCAGAAATAATGCCCCTCTCCGGCTTTTAACAAGGCAAAACGGTACAAAGGCGCCTGCGTAATATCAAAAGCTTCCTGAAAATGCGCATCCAGCCACTGTTTACATGCCTCAACCGGGTTTTCCTGATCCGAAAAATCCAATACAGGCATCTGATAGTCCGCTTGCGGGGTAAAACGCTGAAACGCCTGCCCGCTCTCGGTCTGTTCAATAGAAAGCCCAAACACATCGTGCTCCGCCACGACCTTCCGTAGCGCCTCTGCGAACAGTTCGACTTCCAGATGACCTTTAATTTCATGATAAGCGCCGATATTATACATCGGGCTTTTTTCAAAAAGCAACTCGTCCAGCCAAATAGCGGTTTGGTTTTGGGTGAGCGGAAGTGTGGAAGATTGTATCATTGAAGTCATATTGTGTATTTTAATTGCTACGATCGTATGCTTGCGTCATCAAATCCTTTTGCTGCAACAAGCGTAGCAGTTCTGTATGCAATGCTTTGTGTTGCTCGATCAAATCTTCGAGCGACAACATTTCTTCTGGAATTGGTTCTGAAAACTCATCCCCCGTGAAACCGATATACTTGAGCTGTTCAGGCGCTGCATGGCCCTCACGGTTCAGCAAATCTGCATCCGGGAAATTCATTAATTCGTCTTGCGGCTGATGGATTTGCGTTAAAATAAATTTTAACTGCAACACATTGAATTCGATATGCTTTGCATCGAATATGGCACTGTGTTCCCCAACTGCCGGATAGACAAAAAAGGAGCCTGTTGTTTGCGCCGACCAATCGGAGTTCGATTTTGCAGCATCAACATTGTTTTCAATGCTGCGCTGCGCCTCCATTTGGTGGATATTGGCCCGGATCGGCTTGTTCCATTGAATATTGTTGAGGAACTCGTTGTATTTCGTTAAGTTGATTTCCAATGCTTTATAGAAAGTCGCATCCTCCAACAATTGAGTAACTTGCTGCATAAACAGGTCATTGTCCGTTTCTTTTGCAATATCATCCATGTAGGCTTGCATATCAAAATCGACAGCCACAGTTCGAATGCCAGCGTCGCCGAAAATGATATCGCGCACGGTTTCACCTTTACGTTCCATGAAGCGCGCCATTTCATAAGCCAGCGGGCCGCCCGCCGAATAACCGAACATGCAATATGGCCCTTCCGGTTGTTGGCGTTTTATTTGTTGGTAGTAAAGTTCCAGGCGATTGTCTGATTCCAAAAAGTCGAAGCAGTACCAGGCATAATCCGGGAGCATGGCTGCCATTTTTTCATAAAAGACAGCCAATCCTCCAAATGGCGGAAATGCAAACAGGGTTGTAGCGGCTTCAGGATTGAAACAAATGCCTTCTGTGTGGAAATGTGCTTTAAAATCGCTGATTTTAGCGCTTAACTCGGCAATGGTCGGGTATTGGAAAATCATCCGAAGGGGGATATTCTGGCCGGTTAATTTGCTGATTTCGGTACTTAAGCGGATGGCGCGTAAACTGTGCCCGCCAAGGCTAAAGAAGTTGTCTTCCACCCCGATCTGATCGCGGCCAAGCACCTGCTGCCAAATTTCAACCAATTGATTTTCAAGGGCATTGCGCGGCGCAACATATACTTTGCCGCTGTGCATGGCCGAATGATCTGGCGCGGGGAGCGCTTTACTGTCTATTTTGCCGCTACTTGTCATTGGCAGCGATTCCATGGCCACGAAATACGACGGAATCATGTAATCGGGCAGCGTGTTGCCTAAGAAACTGCGCAAAATCGTAGCGTCCGGCAGGGTGGCTTCCGGTTTTGGCACTAAATAAGCGGCCAATTCCTTCACGCCATTGAATTCCAATCCGACCACCGTGCAGGTTTGAACCGCCTCGTGGCTCAACAATGCCTGTTCTATCTCGCCCGTTTCAACCCGATTGCCCCTAATTTTCAATTGAAAGTCTTTTCTACCCAAAAACTCAATGTTCCCATCGGGCATCCAGCGGGCCAAATCGCCCGTTTTGTACATCAGTTCCCCTGTTTTGAAGGGATGCGGCCTGAATTTTTCCGCCGTCAATTCCGGGTTATTGAGGTAGCCGCGCGCTAAACAAACACCCGAAACGCATAATTCGCCCGCAATCCCGACCGGTACAAGTTGTTGATTTTCATCGAGTATCAGTATTTCAGTATTGGCGTTTGGTTTCCCGATCGGAATGCTGTTGATCTCATCTAAGCGATCAGGCTCCGCCAGGTATGTCGACACCGCAATGGTACATTCAGTAGGACCGTAACTGTTGAGGTATTTGTGTTTGCGGCTGTAATGCACCACATCACTTTTGTCAGCCGCGTCGCCGCCGGTAATGATGGTTTTGACATATTTCAAATCCGCCTTGTTCAAGGTTGCCAGTATAGCCGGCGTCTGGTCAAGGATGCTGATTTGATTTTGATCCAAATAGGCTAAAAATTCCGACGTAGACAGAAGGGTTTCCTTGTTAATCACATAAAGCGCTGCGCCACAAACCAAGCTGGTAAAAATTTCATCAACGGAGGTATCAAATGTGTAGGCTGCGGCCTGCAAAACCCGATCCGAGGACTCAAAACCGCAAACTTGCACAGCAAACGTGACGAAATTGACCAAACTGCGATGCTCAATCATTACCCCTTTCGGTTGCCCTGTGGAACCGGAAGTATAAATGATATAGGCCAGATGTTCAGGGCCGCCAATGATATCAGGGTTGTTTTTCGGCGACGACTCGATCAAATCCGATGAGATGTTTTCAATCGAAAGTTTCGGCAATTCCGTCTTTAAATCCTGAGCGGATTCATGTGTGAAGGCATCGGTCAGCAACAACTTTGCCTGGCTATCCTGAAGCAAATAAACGGTCCGCGCTTTTGGCAAATCTGGCCCAATCGGTAAATACGCTGCACCGGATTTTAAAACACCCATGATCGCGATGATCATCCATTCACTACGCTCCAACTGCAACGCCACTATATCATCTGGTAGAATATTATACATATCACGCAGATAATGTGCCAGTTGATTCGATTGTTCGTTCAACTCGCGGTAACTCAAAGTGCGCGTTCCGAATACAACTGCCGTTTGATCCGGCGTTTTTGCTACCTGTTCTTCAAATAATTGTACAATCGTTTTGTCTTTCGGGTATTCCGCCGCCGTATCGTTGAAGTCATGCAGCAATTGTTGTTTTTCCGCAGCAGGCAGTAAATTCAAAGCGCCGATGGCTGCCTTAGGATCATGCAACACACTACCCAACAATGTCAGCAAATGTTCCGCCATGCGCGCGATTCGGTCGCTTTTGAACAAATCAGTATTATATTCCAACGCTATTAACAGCCCTTCGGCTGTTTCCACAAAATCGAATGTCAAGTCAAATTTGCTAATCCCTGTTGTTGCCCCTTCTACCGAAAGCGCCACATCTCCGAATCGCAATTCCGACTGCTCATTGTTTTGCAGTGCCAACATCACGTCAAACACCGCCGAGCGACTCAAATCGCGCGGCAAATCCAAGTCCTCCACCAAGCGGTCAAACGGATATGCTTCGTGTTCAAAGGCTGCTAACGTATTGGTTTTCACCGCATTCAGCAGCGTTTCAAAACTGTCTTCGCCCCGCAAACGGTTGCGCAGCACCACCGTATTAATATAAAATCCGATCTGATCGTGCAAATCCGGGTGGGCGCGGCCAGCAACCGGCGTTCCGATCAAAATATCTTCCTGACCAGTGTAACGGTAAAACAAACTTTTCACCAGCGCCGTTAGGCCCATAAACAAGGTTGCGCCATGCGCTTGGCATAGGGCATTTAATCCATTCAGGACTTCGGCGGGTAAAACAGTCTTTAAAGTAGCACCGTTGTAGGTTTTGTTTGCCGGACGCGCATAATCCGACGGCAATTCAAGCGTCGGAAGCATCCCGTCTTCCTTATTTAGCTGATTCAGCCAGAACGCGCGCATGGCTTCTGCCGATTCCGATTCTAACAGCTCGTTTTGCCACGCCGCGTAATCCTTGTATTGTATTTTCAGCGCCGGAAGCACCGATAAAGGTTGTTCAACGCCCTGTTTAATCGCTTCATACAGCGTCGTCATTTCCCGCACCAGCACGTTTATCGACCAGCCGTCCGAGATAATATGGTGCATGTTGAACAAAAACAAATATTCCCCGGCTTCTAATTGCAGCAGTTCCAGTTGCAAAAGACTGTCCAACGCCAAGTCAAAGACTCGAAGCGCGTGGGCTTCAACCAATACTTTAATTGCCTCTGCGCCCATTCCCCGACAATCCCGCTGCGGCAATTGATAAGGTGCTGCCGGGCTTATTACTTGCCGTCCGTCTCTAAACCGGGTGCGCAAACTTTCGTGTCGTGCAAACAACAAGTCAAAAACACGCTCCAAGGCCGCAATGTCCAAATCACCCCGCAGGCGTAAGGCGGCCGGCATATTGTAGGCCGCATGTGCTTCCGCCGTTTCGCTCATTTGATCAATTACCCACAAACGGCGCTGCGCATTCGACAGCGCGTAATCGGCCGATTCCATTACTGTTGGAATCGATTCCAGCGTTTTAAAATTGACTACTGATATTGTTTGAATGCGATGCGCCAGCGCTGCAATTGTCGGATTGGCGAATATTTCACTTAAGCGAATTTCTACCGACAAAGCCTGCCGGATCAGGGATACCACTCGGATGGCACGCAAACTGTGTCCGCCTAAATTGAAGAAGTTGTCTTCTACACCGATTTGATCGCGGCCAAGTACCTGCTGCCAAATCTCAACCAATTGATTTTCAACGGCATTGCGTGGCGCAACATATACTGTGCCACTCTGCATGGCCGAATGATCGGGTGCAGGGAGCGCTTTACGGTCTATTTTACCGCTGCTGGTCATGGGCATGGATTCCAAGGCCACGAAATACGACGGAATCATGTAATCGGGCAGCGTATTGCCTAAGAAACTGCGCAAAATCGTAGCGTCAGGCAGGCTTGTTTCAGGTTTTGGTACCAAATAGGCAGCCAATTCCTTCACGCCGCTGAATTCTGATCCCACCACCGCACAGGTTTGAACCGACTCGTGGCTCAACAAGACCTGTTCAATCTCGCCTGTTTCAATCCGATAGCCCCGGATTTTCAATTGCTGATCAATACGGCCAAGGTATTCGATGTTGCCGTCGGGCAACCAGCGCGATAAGTCGCCGGTTCTGTACAAACGCTCACCCGCTTTGAACGGATGCGGAATAAACTTCTCTGCCGTTAAATCTGCGTTGTTCAAATAACCGTCGGCCAAAGCGATGCCGCCGATGAGCAATTCACCTGGAATGCCGATGGGCGTTGGCTGGAAATGCGCGTCCAAAATATGCAGTTCTACATTCGAAATCGGTTTTCCGATCGGTGGCAAATCGGGCCAGGCAGCCGGATCGGAACCTAAAACATACTCACTCACCACGTGCGCCTCCGTCGGGCCGTACTGGTTTTTCAGCACACAATTCGGCAATGAGGCCAGTAAATGCCGAATGGCCGCGCTGCTTTGCAATTGTTCGCCCGCTGTAATAATTTCTTTTAAATCAGACAGTTGCGTCGGCGCGTCTTTTACTAATTCGGCCAATTGTTGCAAACCCACAAAAGGTAAAAACAGGCGATTGATGCCGTATTTGGCAATAAAATTCGGCAGTTCCGTGAATTGCTGCTGAATATCCTGCGGCAACACAATCAGCGTGCCGCCCGAACCGAGGGTGGCAAATATTTCCTGAAAACTAACGTCAAACGTGTAAGGTACAAACTGCGCGGTGCGGTCGCCAAAACCAAGATTACAGTTGGCGTTTTGCCATTGAATCAGGTTTACCAAACTACGTTGCGGCATCGAAACGCCTTTTGGCTGACCCGTTGAGCCGGAAGTGTACAGCACATAAGCCAGGTCTGGGCCAGCATTGATGCGTTCCGGGTTGTGCGCCGGTAAATTCTGCGCAAGAATTTCATCAAGGCGTTCAATTGACAAATCCGGCAATTCCGTCTTGAATGCAAGGGCCGAGACGTGACTGATTTCATCCGTCAGCAAAGTCTTCGCGCGGCTGTTTGCGAGCATATAGCGCACGCGGGCGGGCGGGAATTCCGTCGAAATGGGCAAATACGCCGCACCGGATTTCAATACGCCGAGGATGCCGATGATGGTGGAAACGCTGCGTTCTATTTGCAGGGCAACAACGTCATTGGCCTGAATTTGATGCGTATTGCGTAAATAATGCGCTAATTGATTGGCTTTTTCGTTCAACGCGGCATAAGTAAGCGTTGTTTCCCCAAAAACTAAGGCAGTTTGTTCAGGCGTAAGTTCTGCCTGCGCTTCAAAAAGTTGGGCGACGGTATTTATGTCAGGATAAACCGCGCTTGTATCGTTGAAATCGTGTAACAACAGCTGTTTTTCAGCAGTTGGCAACAAATTCAAAGATCCAATCGCAGACCTCGGATCATGCAACACGCTGTCTATCAGGGTTTGCAAATGATCCGCCATGCGCGCAATTCGATCTGCCTTGAATAAATCAGTATTATATTCAAGGCCCATCAACAGCCCTTCGCCTGTTTCCACAAAATTGAAGAGCAAGTCGAATTTGCTGATTCCAGTTTCTGCCTCTTCTACCGAAAGCGCAACATCTCCGAATCGCAATTCCGACTGCTCGTTGTTTTGCAGCACCAACAGCACATCAAACACCGCTGAGCGACTCAGATCACGCGGCAAGTCTAAATCCTCTACTAAGCGGTCAAACGGATACGACTCGTGCTCAAAGGCGGCTAAGGTGCTGGTTTTCACCGCATTTAACAGCATTTCAAAACTGTCTTCGCCCCGCAAGCGGTTGCGAAGCACCACCGTATTGACATAAAACCCGATCTGATCATGCAAATCCGGATGGATGCGGCCAGCCACCGGCGTTCCGATCAAAATATCCTCCTGGCCGGTGTAACGGTAAAGCAAACTGTTCACCAGCGCCGTCAAACCCATGAACAAGGTCGCGCCCTGCGCTTGGCAAAACGTGTTCAATCCTTCCAGCGCTTTGGCTGGAATAACAGTGTTTAAAGTAGCCCCGTTGTAGGTTTTGATTGCCGGTCGCGCATAATCCGATGGCAATTCAAGCGTCGGAAGCATCCCGTCTTCTTTACTTAGTTGATTCAGCCAGAACGCGCGCATGGCTTCTGCCGATTCCGATTCCAACAGTTCGTTTTGCCAGGCCGCGTAGTCCTTGTACTGGATTTTCAAGGCAGGAAGCGCCGATAAAGGTTCTTTGACGCCTTGTTTAATTGCTTCATACAGCGTCGTCATTTCACGCACCAGCACGTCAATCGACCAACCATCGGAGATAATATGGTGCATGTTGAACAGCAACAAATACTCCCCTTCTTCCAATTGCAGCAGTTCAAGTTGCAAAAGACTGTCCAACGCCAAGTCAAAGGCGCGAAGCGCATGGGCTTCAATCAATGCTTTAA
>JBAXTB010000251.1:0-8583 GCA_037130425.1 Bacteroidota bacterium | reverse complement strand
AGCAAATCATCGTAATAACGTTCTCGGTACAAATCTATTTTATTGTACACCATGAGCGTCGGTTTGTCGCCCGCGCCCAATTCTTCCAGCGTTTTTTGCACCGTGCGCACCTGATCTTCAAACTGCGGATGCGCTACATCGACAATGTGCAGCAGAATATCGCTTTCCCGCACTTCATCGAGCGTGCTTTTGAAACTTTCGACCAAGTGGTGCGGCAGTTTTCGGATAAACCCAACCGTATCCGACAACAAAAACGGCATTTGCCCAAACACCACCTTGCGCACCGTGGTATCCAGCGTGGCAAACAACTTGTTCTCCGACAGCACTTCCGATTTCGACAACAGGTTCATCAGCGTGCTTTTGCCCACGTTGGTATAGCCCACCAGCGACACCCGGATCATTTCGCCCCGGGTTTTGCGCTGGGTTTGTGATTGCCGGTCGATGTCTTTCAGTTTATCTTCCAGCACTTTCACCCGATATTGCACCAAACGTCGGTCCGTTTCAATCTGGGTTTCCCCCGGACCGCGCATCCCGATACCGCCGCCCTGGCGTTCAAGGTGCGTCCACAAACCCCGGAGTCGCGGCAACAGGTATTTCATCTGTGCCAATTCCACCTGGGCTTTGGCCTGGGCGGTTTGGGCGCGGTTGGCAAAAATATCGAGGATGAGGGTCGAGCGATCCAGGATTTTTACCCGCAGCGCTTCTTCTAAGTTGTTGGTTTGTTTGCCGGTCAGGTCATCGTCGAATACCACGAGGTTAATTTCTTCGTGGCGGTCGAGGTACTCGCGGATTTCCTTCACCTTCCCGCTGCCCACAAACGTGCGGTGGTCGGGGTGTTGAAGGCGCTGGGTAAAACGTTTTGCGATTACAGCGCCCGCCGTATCGGCCAGAAACTCCAATTCGTCCAAATATTCATGTGCCTGCGGTTCGGTCAGGTTGGGAGTGATGAGCGCAACCAACACCGCATGTTCCGTTTCTTTCTTGATCCCGGCGGCTTTCTCGCCGAGCGTCCATTCTTTTGCCATGTATTGCAATTGGATTTAAATATACAAAGGTACGGTTTCGGAGTATTGCAGGGCAGAACAATTTTCGGGCGCAAAAAATTCATTTCTTGCGGAAATAACAAGTTGCCGTATTTTCCCGAAAATTTTTGCCTTATATGATCCAAATAAAGCGGTTCTTGTTGATTTTGTGTGTTTTATGGTCGGTTTTAAATGCGCAGGCCCAGGAAAAGCCGACGCTCACTTATTACTTGCCCGATATTTCTTATAACCCTGCGGTGCCAACGCTGGCTGCTTTTCTCGGTTTCGAAGTAGGCGAATGGCATACCAGCCACGATCAGTTGGTCGCATACATAAAAGCGCTGGCCCAAAGCAGTCCGCGCCTGCGCCTGCGTGAGTACGGGCGCAGCCACGAGAACCGGCCCTTGCTTTGCCTCACCATTTCTGATCCCGCCAACCTTGGCCGATTGGAAGAAATCCGGTTGGCCCACATTGCCTTGGCCGATCCCAAGAGCGCTAAAAACGCAGATTTGAAAAACATGCCCGCCGTTTGGTACGCGGGGTATTCCATTCACGGCAATGAAACCAGCGGCAGTAACGCGGCCATGTTGTTTGCCTATTATTTGGCCGCTGCGCAAACGCCTGAGGCAGAGGCTTTTCTGAAAAACACCGTGATCCTGCTCGATCCTTGTTTCAACCCCGACGGGATGCAGCGTTTTTCTTCCTGGGTAAACAGTCGCCGCAGCAAAAACCTGGCGCCCGATCCTGCCGGCGATGAATTCAAAGAACCCTGGCCGCAGGGCCGCACCAACCATTACTGGTTCGACCTTAACCGCGACTGGCTCGTGGCGCAACAACCCGAATCGGTGGGCCGGGTGGCCACGCTGCAAGACTGGAAACCCAATGTGCTCACCGACCACCACGAAATGGGCAGTAATTCAACCTTTTTTTTCCAGCCGGGCGTGCCTTCCAGGGTAAATCCCATTACGCCTGCGCAAAACCAGGAATTGACGGCTAAAATTGCCGAATACCACGCCCGCATGTTGTCGGCCAAAAAGATCCAGTTTTTTACCCGCGAAAACTTCGACGATTTCTACTACGGCAAAGGCTCCACCTACCCGGACGCAAACGGCGGCATCGGTATCCTGTTTGAACAAGCCAGCAGTCGGGGCAGCGCACAGGAAACCGAAAACGGTGTGCTTACATTTCCATATTCCATTCGAAATCATGTACTTACCTCGCTTTCCACGATGCAGGCCATTGGTGATATGCGCGTGGAATTGAATGAATACCTGCGCAGTTTTTACCAAAAAGGCATGGAAGAAGCGGGCCGCGACGACCTGAAAGCCTACGTGTTCGGTAGTTCTAACGGCTTGGAAGCCATGCAACCTTTGATTGAAATCCTGGATCGGCACCATATCAAATGGAACGGTTTGAAAAAAACGGTACGCCTGAACGGCATTGCGTTTAACCCAAATGAAGCCGTGGCAGTGCCGCTCGAACAAGCGCAATACCGCCTGATTAAAGGCATTTTTAGCCACCCGACCACGTTTACGGATTCCATTTTTTACGACATTTCCGCCTGGACGCTCCCTTACGCGATGGGGCTTGATTTTGCGGAAGCCCACACCAAAGATTTTTCGTCCGACTGGCTTGGGGATCCTTCGTTTTATGCCCTCGGACCGGCGGTTTACGCCCAGGAAAACGATCCCGGCCCCTTTGCGTTTGCCCTTGAATGGAACCACCCGCAATCGCCGCGCGCCCTTGTAGCGTTTGAACGCGAGGGCCTGCGCGTGAAGGTCGCCATGCAGCCATTTTCCGACGGCGCACGCAACTTCGCAGCCGGTACGCTTGTGATTCCAGTGGAAAAACAAGGATCTGATGCGGCAGATTTGGAACAAAAGATTACAAAACTATTGCCCGCAGGTTTGTTTTTATACACCATCAAAAACGGCCTTACCCCCGAAGGCCCCGACCTTGGCAGCGCCAAATTTCCGGTGTTGCGCGCGCCGAAGGTCATGCTGCTTACCGGCGACGGCGTGAGCGCGACCGATGCGGGTGAAATCTGGCATTTGCTGGATGTACGTTATGGCATGTCGGTGACGCTGCTTGACAATGAACGGTTCGGCAGCGCTAATTTATCAAAATACAATGTGTTGATTTTGCCCGATGGTTCTTACAATCTTTCGGTGGATAAAATTCGAGATTTTTCTCAAAGCGGCGGCACCATTATCGCCACCGGAGCGGCCTTGCGTTGGCTGCGCAACGCGGGTTTGATTGCGCTGGAGTTCCGCAACCCGCCTGCAGAAACGGGTAATAAACGCCTGGCGTACGGCAGTTTGGAAGAAGACCAGGCAGCGCTAAAAATGCCCGGCGCGATTTTCGAGGCCAGCCTGGATTTAACGCACCCGCTTTGTTTCGGCTACACAAATCCGCGTTTGCCCATGTTTTTAGGAGATGCCATTTTTGTGGAAACGACCAAAAACGCCTACGCAACGCCTGCTATTTTTACTGAAAATCCCTTGCTTGCGGGCTATATTCATCCGAAACAAAAAAGTTTGGTGGCCAAATCGGCGGCCTTAACCGTGAACAGCATCGGGCGTGGCAAAATCATCTGTTTTCCCGGCGACCCGAATTTTCGCGGGTTCTGGTACGGCACCAACCGACTGTTTGCCAACGCCTTGTTTTTCGGCAATTTGATCAACGCGGAAGGAACGGAACATAAGGAATAATTTTTAAAAAATCGCAACCGTGCAATACCGCAACATTCGGATAAATCCCTTTTTACGGCTCATTTACTTGTTATTACGCTTCATTTCCTGGGCAGGAACAAGCGTTTATTACCGAAAACGGCTGGTTCTGGGGCGCAAAAACCTGCGTTTCGACGGGCCGGCCATCGTCGTCAGCAACCACCCCAGCACCTTGACCGACGTGCTGAACATCGGGCTGACCATTCGGCAGGAAATGTTCTTTTTGGCCAATTACGGCTTGTTTAAAAATCCGGTCAGCAACTGGCTGCTCACGCGTTTGTTTTGTATTCCCATCAAACGCAAAGAAGATGTGGCGGAAGGCGAAGAACGCGACAATAACAGTTCGTTCGAGCAATCATTTCGGCATTTGCGGCAAAACGGCATCCTCTTTATTGCGCCGGAAGGCTACAGCTGGATGAACCGTTTTGTGCGACCGCTTAAAACCGGCACGGCGCGTATCGCGTTCGGCACGGAAGCGCGCAACCACTGGAAAACGGACTTGAAAATCATTCCAATCGGCTTGAGTTATTCGCAGCCCAATCATTTTCGCAGCGAGGTCGTCCTACAGGCGGGCGCACCCGTGTACCCGCGCGACTGGATGGAACAATGGCAAAAAGACCCGGAGGTCGCTACAAATCAGTTGACGGAATTCCTTGAAAATCAATTAAAAAGCCTCAGTATCCATACCCGCGACGAAGCGGGCGAACTGTTCATTACGCGCTTGGAAACACTGCTGAAAAACGACGATCCGCTGCCACAACAAGCGGCTTTTGAACGCAGCCAAATGCTAACGACTAAATACCTTGACGACACGGCACTGCAAACGCGGGTGCAAAGCTATTTCGAGCAATTGGAAACGCTTCATTTAAGCGATGAAGGCGTAGAAGCGTTTTCGTCTGACCAAGGCGGCGTTCAATTAATGACCGATGGACTGCGCATTGCCCTTGGGTTCCCATTTTTTCTGAGCGGTTATTTAACCTGGTTTTTGCCTTGTTTTTTGCCCTGGCTGCTTGCAAAACGCCTGAAATTGTACATCGGCTACGATTCCAATGTGAAAATCCTGGCCGGTTTATTTACATTTCCGCTGGCGATGTGGGGCATATTCCGGGTTTTTCGCTTGTGGTTTGAAGCGCCGGGCGCCTGGATCGGCTTGTATTGTTGCGTCATACTCGGTTTTTTTGCCGAGCGCTACATGGATATTTTAAGGCGTTTTCAGGCACGGCAAAAAGCAGCGCTTGAAGCGGCCAAAGACCCGGCGGGTTTTTCAAGGTTGGTTCAGATACGAGACGCGATTTTGGCTAAATTGCAAACGGATCTGAAATGAAGCATATCCGTAATTTTATTTTTTTTGTAACTGTTTACCGTCAAAAAAATCCCGAAGGGATTATATGTTTATAGCAACGTTGGAAGCCCCTTTTTTCCTAATCCCGAAGGGATTTTATGTGTTTTGTAGCGTTTTTACATACAATCCTTTCAGGATTGGGACATTTTGCCCGGCTTGATCTATAAACATAAAATCCCTTCAGGATTTTTAGAACAAACAATACGCATGATCACACAACTACGCGCTGAAACACCCGGATGCCTACACCGCATCCACCTCAACAACGCCGGCGCCGCACTGCCGCCCCTGCCTGTTATACAAAGTATGCAGGAATACCTCACGCTGGAATCTGAAATTGGCGGCTACGAAGCCAATGATTTGCGGGCCGGCGACATTGCGGGTTTTTACGATGCGTTTGCCGCTTTACTGAAAACCAAACGCGAAAACATCGCCTACGCTGGCAGCGCCACCGATGCGTATGCCCGCGCTTTAAGCGCCATCCCGTTCAAACCCGGCGACATCATCCTCACCACCGACAGCGATTACAGTTCTAACCAAATCGCTTTTCTTTCCCTTGAAAAAAGATGCGGCGTGCGGGTTTTGCGCGCACGCGACACGGGCGCAGGCGGCGTGGATGTGGCCGACATGGAAGCCTTGATATTAATACATCATCCTGTATTAGTGGCCGTTACGCATGTGCCCACCAACAGCGGTTTGGTGCAGGATGTAGAAACCATCGGGCAAATTTGTCGCCGCGAAGGCATCTGGTATTTAGTCGACGGCTGCCAATCGGCCGGACAAATGGACTTAGATATGGGCAAAATCGGCTGCGATTTTTTCTCCGCCACGACGCGTAAATACATGCGTGGTCCGCGGGGCGCAGGTTTCTTGTTTGCCTCCGACCGCGTGCTGGAAGCCGGACTTGAAATGCTGCTGCCCGATATGTTCGGCGCTACCTGGACCGGCGCTGATACTTATGAGCAACAACCCGATGCGCGTCGTTTTGAATATTGGGAACGTTCGCAGGCACTGATGCTGGGTTGCAAGGAAGCCGCTTTGTACGCCCTGCGCCTTGGTTTGCCCTGGATTGAGCAACGGGTAAATGCCTTGGCCGCTTACACCCGCGCCCAATTGGCCGACATTCCCGGCGTGCGTGTGCTGGATATGGGAGAAAAATTGTGCGGCATTGTAACTGCTTACGCCGAAACTTGGCAGCCTCAATCCCTCATGCAATCTTTGCAGGCCGAAAACATCAATTGCCGGATTTCGCCGCTGGTGGCCGCGCAAATTGATTTTCCGAAAAAACATGTGCCGTGGGCGCTCCGCATTACGCCGCATTATTATAACACAGAAGCAGAAATTGATCAAACCATCGCTGTATGCAAACGATTTTAAATAAATACGCCCACTTACTTACCCATTATTGTTTGCAGGTGAAACCGGGCGACAAAGTGTATATCAGTACCACGCTGCTGGCCGAACCATTAGTGCGGGAAGTGTACCGCGAGGCTTATGCCGCCGGGGCTGCATTGGTGGAATGCGACCTGGCTTTCCGGGAACGCGAGCGCCTGTTTTTTGAAAATGCTAATGAAGAAGCCCTACGCACGCTGCCCACCCTCATGCGCGTGGGCATGGAAACTTACGATTGTTATTTGGCGATTCGCGCGCCGTTCAATTTACGCGAAAGCACCGGCGCAACTCCGGAACAATCAAAACTGCGCTCGGAAACCCAGGCGGTGGTGAATAAAATTTATTTCGACCGCACAGCCACCCGCGAGCTGCGCCGCAACCTTTGCCAATACCCCACCGACGCCTCGGCCCAGGAAGCCGGGATGTCGCTGAGCGAGTATGAAAAATTCGTATTCGGCGCCTGCAAACTCTACGACGCCGATCCGATTGCCGGCTGGCTGCAACTCCGCGCCAACCAGCAGCATATTGTGGATCGCTTAAACGCTTGTTCCACAGTACGTTATCTCAGCGATGGCACTGACATAACCTTCTCCACCCAAGGCCGCATCTGGATGAATTCCGACGGCCAAACCAACATGCCTTCGGGCGAGGTGTACACCAGCCCGGTAGAGGACAGCGTAAACGGCGTGGTGCATTTTTCGTTGCCATGTATCTACCAGGGCGCCGAAGTGGAGGGCGTAACGCTTTGGGTAAAAGACGGTTTCATTGAGCGTTGGGATGCGCAGCGCGGCAAGGAATTTTTGGACTATATATTTACGTTCCCCGGCGCCCGTCGTTTTGGCGAAGCAGCCATTGGCACCAATTACGACATCAACCGCATGACCAAAAATATCCTGTTCGATGAAAAGATCGGCGGCACGATCCACATGGCCATCGGGCAGAGCTACCCGCAAACCGGAGGCAAAAACGAATCGGCTGTGCATTGGGATATGATTACGGATATGACCCGCGCGGGGGAAATTTGGGCGGACGGGGAGAAGATTTATGAGAAGGGGCGGTTTATTATTTAACAGATGAACTTAGTGGCTATAACTTCATCGCCGCCAATTTCTCATACAACTCCCTTTCCTCCGCACGCAAGGTACTCGGTATCTCCACCAAAATTTCCACATATAAGTCCCCAAAGGCGCCAGGTTTATCATACACCGGCATCCCCAGACCGCGCATCCGCAGGATCGCCCCGTATTGGGTGCCGGGCAGCAGCGTCATGATTTTTTCGCCGTGCATGGTTTGAACGCGGGCCTTGCCACCCAGCACCGCCGCAAGCAGATCTACAGATTGTTTGCAGTGCAGGTCGTTGCCTGTGCGGGTGTAGCGCGGGTGGGGATCAATGCGTACATTGATGAGCAAATCACCGTTTTTACCGCCGTTTTGGCCAGGATGCCCCTTGCCGCGCAGCCGGAATTGCTGCAAATCCCGCACGCCTTTTTTGAGTTCAAGCCGGTGTTGTTCCGTGCCGAGGCTAAGCATCCGGGCTGTGCCATTAAACGCCTCGTCCAGCGTAATCAACACATCTGCTTCAATATCAGCCCCGTTGCGCGCGCGCGTGCCGTTGCCTTGCCTGCCGCCGAAAAAACTGCTGAACAGGTCTTCAAAATTTTCATCATTTTCAAAATCGCTGGCGTCAAATGAAAAAGGTTGCCCCTGCCGACCGCTTGGATTGCTTTTAAAGCCGCCGCCGCGCTGTTTTTGTCCGGGCGCTTCCTGTTGCGCATGTTCCCAGTTTTCGCCGAACATATCGTAGCGTTTGCGTTTTTCAGGGTCGCTGAGCACACTATTTGCTTCGTTTATGTCCTTAAACCGCGCTTCCGCCGTCGGATCATTTTTATTTTTATCCGGGTGGTACCGGACGGCCAATTTGCGATATGCTTTTTTGATGTCTTCCGGCGCGGCATTTTTTTCAACGCCGAGGGTTTTGTAATAATCTTTAAAAGCCATATTTTGAGTATTTTATACTAAAAAATAACAATTCTTGCTAAGACGCAAAGGCCGTGTACGTAACACTTTGCGCCTTTGCGCCTTCGCGTGACACTTTCTA
>JBAXTB010000250.1:0-8612 GCA_037130425.1 Bacteroidota bacterium | reverse complement strand
ATAATCATGGTCAAGACTGCCATTCTGTCACACCATTTCAAATATTTTCCTTATCTTTGCGCCCCGCGCAACCACGCGCCACAACACGACGCACATGTACGATCAAAATCCAACCATAGAAGGTGTAAAAACCATCGACGAGGCCAAACAAGGCGCCGTCTTATTCAAAGAACACTGGCAGGAATCCAAGGTTCCCGGCGGCCGCAAATTCTACATCGAAAGCTACGGCTGCCAGATGAATTTCAGCGACTCCGAAATCGTGGCTTCCATCCTCGGCGAGGCAGGCTTCTCCCCGACCCGCAACATCGAGGAAAGCGACCTGATCCTGATCAATACCTGCTCCATCCGCGAAAAAGCCGAAGAAACCGTGCGCAAACGCCTGCGGGTGTTCGAGCAAATCAAAAAACAACGCCCCGGCACCATGGTCGGTGTGTTGGGTTGTATGGCTGAACGCCTTAAAAAGAAATTCCTGGAGGAGGAAAAATTAGTGGATATGGTGGTCGGCCCGGACGCTTACCGCGACCTGCCCAACCTCGTGGGCGGCGCCGAAGAAGGCAACCGCATGGTAAACGTGCTGCTCAGCCGCGACGAAACCTACGCCGACATTAACCCGGTGCGCTTAGAATCCAACGGCATCACGGCCTTTATCAGCATCATGCGGGGCTGCGACAATATGTGCTCCTTTTGCGTGGTGCCGTTCACGCGCGGACGCGAGCGCTCACGCGAACCATTCAGCATCATCGCCGAAGCCCAGGCGCTGTATGACCAGGGTTATCGCGAAGTAACGCTGCTGGGTCAAAATGTGGATTCCTACAAATGGGACAATCCGGAAACAGGTGAACATGTCAATTTTGCCAATTTACTGGAAATGACTGCCCAAATCCACCCGGACCTGCGCGTGCGTTTCAGCACCAGCCACCCCAAGGACATGACCGACGATGTGCTACACATCATGGCCAAATACGACAACATCTGCAAGTACATCCACCTGCCGGTACAGTCGGGCAACAGCCGCATCCTGGAAATGATGAACCGGACTTATGACCGCGCATGGTACATCAATCGCATCGAAGCCATTCGGCGCATCATGCCGGATTGCGCGGTGTCAAGCGATATTATTACCGGATTTTGCTCAGAAACAGAGGAGGAGCATCAAGACACCCTAAGCATGGTCGAATGGGCAAACTATTCGATGTCTTATATGTTTTTCTATTCGGAGCGCCCGGGTACGTTGGCAGCGCGCAAATACCCCGATGATATTCCGGAAGAGGTAAAAAAACGCCGCTTGAATGAGGTGATTCGCCTGCAAAACACCGTTTCATTACGCCATAACCAGGCCGACATCGGCAAAACATTCAAGGTGTTGATTGAAGGAAACTCCCGCAAATCGGATCAGGACTTTTGCGGCCGCAATACCCAGAACAAAATGCTGGTATTTCCGAAAAAGCCGGGCTTGAAGCCGGGCGAATACGTGATGGTAAAAGTGCGGGACGCTTCAAGCGCGACGCTGCTGGGAGAAATAATTGATTGACAGGCAACTCGAAAAGTTTTTATGGAGTCTATCGGTTGTAATTAACCATATTTTCTATATACATTTTCAAGGTTCAATCTTATGAAAAAAGCAACCCTTTTTCTCGCAGTTTTGTTTGTATCACAACTTTGTCTGGCGCAAGGCAACTGGATCAAAGTTGGATTTGACTACGGCCCTTCGCGTACATACTATGCAATATCACCGGATTCAAAAAGTACAACAGTATATCAAAATCGTTTGGATATAGCCTCAAATTTTGCCGTTTCATTCATGCACATGCCTACGCGCAAACATTTTTGGGAGTTTGGCATAACGGAACGTATAGAGCAAAAAAATGACCAGTATCGAAAATTCGACACGCCTGTTCAACCTGGTTCACCTGACTTCGAAAAGGTCGGCTCTACTAATGGTTATTTTGTAGGCCTTTCGGTGGAACGTGGTCGGAACTACAAACCGGATTGTGAAACCAATGATGAAATTTACAGCGCATGGTTTGTAAGCCCGTTTTATAGTGCGTACAATTTCAAGGACGCCATTCGCTCCGATAGTCTGTTTGCGCAACAATTGAAAGTTGCGGGCATTACGCTTGGAGTTTCACCACGCCTTCAAACTTATGCAGGAAAGCGTTTTTTGGTAGAATTGTCCATGCGTGTGAACGTTTTCAATTTCAGTTATACCAATAATAATGTAGAAAACCCGACGCTAAGTAAAAGCCAACAACAAGCTAAATCGGCAGATTTTGATCTCCTAAGCGGGATCATGTTTCGGGTAGTACTTGGATTTCGTACAAATCAAATAAAAAAGAAGGTAGAAGGATAAGTACCTTTTCTAACCTTAAAACTTGGCATACAATGTTTTGTGATGAGTAAAACCAACCGCACAAAACGAATACTTAAGATGAGCAACCAATTACAAAGTATTAAAGCCCGGTTCGGAATCGTCGGGAATTCGCCCCTCCTCGATGCGGCGCTTGAAACCGCATCGAGGGTGGCGCCTACCGACCTGACCGTGCTGATTACCGGCGAGAGCGGCGTAGGTAAAGAGGTGTTTTCAAAAATCATCCATGCCCTGAGCGCCCGTAAACACAATGAATTTATCGCAGTCAACTGCGGGGCCATTCCGGAAGGCACCATTAACTCCGAGTTGTTCGGGCATGAAAAAGGCTCCTTCACAGGGGCCGTCGGCGACCGCAAAGGTTATTTTGAAACAGTACACGGCGGCACCATTTTCTTGGATGAAATCGGGGAAATGCCGCTCGACACCCAGGCGTTTTTGTTGCGCGTCCTTGAATCCGGCGAGTTTATACGCGTCGGCGCTTCCAAAATTATCAAGACAGATGTCCGGGTCATTGCCGCAACCAATGTGGATCTAATGGAGCGGGTGCGCAAAGGGAAATTCCGGGAGGATTTGTATTATCGCCTCAGTACGGTACCGATCAAGGTGCCTGCTTTGCATGAACGCCGGGAGGATATTCCGCTGCTTTTCCGCAAATTCGCCTACGATTTCTCTGAAAAATACCGCATGCAGCCGGTGCGCCTTGATGAACGGGCAGAATTGGTGTTCGAAAACTACCGCTGGCCGGGCAATATCCGCGAACTTAAAAATGTGGCCGAACAATTGTCTATTTTGTCGGAAAGCCGCTTGGCCACCATTGAGGAAATTCAGAAACAAATGCCGCAATTGTTGGCGCGTAGCCTGCCTGTGCCCTCAAACGGCAACCAGCAATTCAGCGGCGGCGGCGAATTTCAGGAACGGGAAATCCTGTATAAGGTGCTTTTTGATATGAAAAACGACCTGAATGACCTGAAATCTTTAATCTATGAATTGGTAAAAAGTAATAACTTGCGTATGCCCGACTTGAGTTCGGTGCGTCAATTACCGCAAAACCTGCCAAAAGTTAATTACCCAACTCACGAAGAGACGCCCGCGCGTGCGCCTGAATACCCCGACGACTCAAACAGCAACAATGGATATTATCCTGCTTCTGACGTGGGGAAGGTTACGCCGATCATCATCGACCAGGGAAAACAAGCAAATCCTACTGGTTTTATCAAATCAGAAGTAGAGGAAGCGCCGTTGGCCATGGATGAAATTGAAAAAGAAGCCATTCGCAGGGCCTTGAAAAAATACAATGGCCGACGCAAAGAGGCTGCGGAAGAACTTAAAATTTCTGAACGCACCTTGTATCGTAAAATCAAGCAATACAACCTGCAATAAGGTCGAAATACCCTGATTTGTTAACAATTACCCAAACCCGTCGGGGCTTGAGCAGCAAAACGGATATTTGCGTTGTCTTCTCGGCAAATTTTAAAACCTATAACTTACATGATACGCAGTTTAACTTTTCTTCTGTTTTTCTTTGGCTTCATTGCCGGCAGTTTTGGTCAAAAAGGACATAATATTCGAGTAAAACTCGACAATTACACCGAAAAGGATCTGGTTCTTGGTTTTCATTACGGCGAAAAACAATACGTAAAGGACACCGTGCAGGCCGATGCCGACGGATACTTCGTATTTAAAGCCGATACCTTGCTACCCAGCGGCGTTTATTTGTTGGTACTTAAACCGGATAACTCGTTTATCCAGATCATGGTGCCTTCCGACGACCAAAGTTTCACCATTTCAACCGACGCGAAGGATTCGGTAAATAAAATGAAGGTAAAAGGCTCGGATGACAATTCCTTGTTTTACGAATATCTTCAATATTTGGCAAAATTGCGGCCGGAAGCGGATACTTTGAAAGCGCAGTTGAGTCGTAAAAAATCAATTGTAGCCGACTCTACGCGTATTTCCAACCAATTGGCTGACATGGATAAGCAGGTAAAAAAATACCAGCAAGACCTGCTTTCCAAGCACCCCGGCACGATGACTTACAAAATCGTAAAGGCCGCCATCGAGCCGGAACCGCCTGAATTCAAAGGCACGGAAAAAGAGGTTCAAACCAAAAAATACTACTGGTACCGCGCGCATTATTTTGATAATGTGGATGTTACAGATCCTTCGTTGCTGCGCAGCCCGGTGTTGCACCCAAAAATTGACCAATACATCACCAAGGTTACGCCGCAGCACCCCGACAGCATCAACCTGGCGCTGGATTATGTGTTGAATAAAATGAAGGATTCCAAGGAGTTGTATCGTTATTACCTGATCCATTTCCTGAATTACTACGCCAAATCAAATATTGTAGGTTTCGATGCGTGTTATGTACACATCGCCAAAACCTACTACTGCACCGGACAGGCTGGCTGGACGAAAAAAGAAGATTTGGAGAAAATATGCGACAATGCAAACCGCTTAGAGCCTATTTTGATCGGTAAAATAGCACCCAATATCACGGTAAAAAACAACCACGACCAGCCGCTTACGCTCTGGGATGTGGACGCCGATTATACGGTGCTCTTTTTCTGGGATCCGGAGTGCAGCCATTGCAAAAAAGCCGCGCCATTTATGGTTGATTTTGCCAAGAACTTCAAAGATCGCGGCGTAAAAGTATTTGCCGTTTGTACGGCCGTGGGCGACAAAGCCCCTGAATGCTGGAAAGGCGTGGAAGAAAAAGGATTCACAGATTTTCTGTTCCTGAACTCTTTTGACCCCTATTTGCAAAGCCGTTTCAAACAACTGTACGACATCCGCACCACGCCACAGATCTTCATTTTAGACCGCAAACACGAGATTTTGATGAAACGGATTGGCGCCGAGGAGTTGGGTAAAGTGATGGAACAGGTGATGCAGTTTCAAAAAGAGAAAAAGGAGAAAGCAGATAAATAGGCCGTTTGGATAAATTTTGTTTTAAAAAAGCCGGTGCTCCTTTGATGGGTATCGGCTTTTTTAATATGTAATTTGAATCTCAATTATTGCCGGTCGCAGCAGCCCCGAAGGGGCGAAATCATTAAAGCAGGGTAACACCCTGCTATTAGAGACAACGCGAGATCTAAGCCCTGAAAGGGCGAAATCATTCGGCCCTATGTCTGTGATATGGGGATTTTGACCATTTTAAATTGGGCGTTGCCCAATTCTAATGATTTCGCCCCTTTGGGGCTTTGGAAATCCTTAAGTCAATGACATTGCCCTATGGCCACCAATTTCCCATACTACCAACCCCGTCAACTCCTCCCCCATCTCCCGATGCACCTCCGGGATAAAATGCAATTGATCTGCTTCAAAATATTCCAGCCCGAATCGATGCGCATTCAGCATCAAAATACCCTTTTCCGTACAGAAACGATCAATAGCCTGAAACGCGCGTTCGCACAAATAATTTCCCATCACGGAATCCGGATTTTGAGCGGGCGTCATCACAATCAGGCGCGTTCCGTGTTTTTCACAGCGCGTTTGCAGCAAATCCAATTGAAGCAACACATATCGCCGCGCCCAGCTATGTAGACCCAAAATCAAGCCCGCTAACAAATTGCAATCGCGCAACCCAAATCGGCTGCGTGGTTCAAAAACAAATGGCCAATCCGTTTGAAATTGGCTCAAACGCGGGTTCCAGGCCATTTTTCGGTTAAAAAGGCAAGGATGCAATGCCCTGGCAGCGCGTTTATCTGCCTTTTCGTAACGAATGAGTAATTTATGCAAGGGCATTAAGCTAAATGGGCGCACATACACACAAAGCAAATCAGGTCGATTTGCCTGCATAAGTTGATCCGCGCGTTCCACCATACGATCGATGGAAAGATAGGCGCCGATGGAGACCGAAACATGAATTGGCGGCTCCAATCGGCTAAGGTTTTGGGCAAAAACGGCGTGGTAATGTTCGTTGGGTTGTACACCTGGTTGTTTGTTGATGCAACCGCCAAGGCAGGTTAAATGGAGGGTATTCATATCGTCTTGGTTTAAATGGGCAAAGATGGTTCATGGAGCGGCAATGTGTTTGTAATAAGCGCCTTCCGCTAAAATTGGGCAAACTGAAGATAAGCAAGCACCCCAGACGAATTTGATTCCGTGTGTTTTTTGATTTTTTGCGTGTAATAATTGTCTGAACCGGGATTATGGGGATTTTTAGATTGTTGGATTCGCCAGTCCTTGGTTTGCCTGGTTTAGATCTGACCAAGTGTCATCGTGGGTGCATTATCCAACAATCCCAAAATCCCCATAATCGTGGTTCAGACAGTTTTTACCGAAAATGCCAGCGGAAATCCGCGCGGCCATGCACGACACCGTTTGAGTATTTTCCTCCCCCATCTCCCGATGCACCTCCGGGATAAAATGTAATTGATCTGCTTCAAAATATTCCAGCCCGAATCGGTGCGCATTCAGCATCAGAATACCCTTATCCTACGGCTCATGTAAAACCTGTACCCACTTCGTCAAAACCTGACCATCTATGGTCTGAATATTCAAGGCATACAATCCGGAAGCCCACGTAGTACAATCCAAAGAAACAGAAGACTGGCCTGCATGGAAGCTTGTTTGATAGACTAATTCTCCCATGCTATTCCAAATTCTAACCTCCGAAAGAACCGGTTCTTTCGTGAAAACATCTATGACGGTCGAACTTGGGTTAGGATAAACCGATAAATCATTGAATACGTTGATATTATCGGCTCTTTCTTTAATCTCATCCTCAAGAACGCTTAACAAATTTGTTTCATCCGCCCCGATATCGCAACGGAGTTGTTGAATTCTTGCTTCGCCATCGAAATCAAGTTCGTTTAGTCCGGGTACAAAACTTGGGTTGCCTTTGTTAATGGCTTTTGATCCGGTTAAGAGGTGAAAATTGGCTGAAATGCCCGTGCCTGCAGCCACGAATGTAGGATTTCCCAAAACGGCAAACGGATCGGGATTTATACCGGCGTACAAATTAGAAGTATTTCCGTTTGTCCTCCAGAAAAGGTTGTATTTCAGGGTATTGTTAACCTGGGTATAATTCCAACAACCGATGGCTACATTGACCGTAGTTCTGGGAACAAGTATATTTTGCGTAATGGTATTTCCGGAACAATTTTGAAGCGCTATTTCAGTGCCGTAAATCGTGTACGTCGCCTCGTCTACATGGTTGTTATACAAGGTGTTATTGTTCACAATACTTGCAGTTACATTACTATTTGCTTGGTTCGACCCAAATAAAATGCCGGCATATCGGTTGTTGTAAACAACATTTCCGCGGACTTGTATTTTATTTACCACAAATCCGTTTACCTCGCAGCCTACGGAAATACCGCAACCATTGCTAAAACAACGATTTCGGTCAATATGAATGTCTTTACCTCCATCAATATAGATACCGGAAGCGACATCCAGATTCTGAGGAAAAACGCAGTTATACACCGTATTGAGCCGAACCGTGCCCGTGCGGGCAACATTCACAGCCGCAGGCGCTTGCGTCCAACTGTAATGTCCGGCGATATCAATGCCGATGTTGGTATTATCATGCACAATATTGCTTTCAATTAGAAAATTTCTAACATTTCCTGTGATTGTCAGCGATTCGGAATACCCTGTTACACAATTATATATTTCGTTGTTTGAAATGGTAAGCGTATGAATGGAATCGGCTTTAGAGCCTTGTACCAAAATCGCATTCGCATTATTTGTGCTGTTTGGCACTGCTGTATTAGAGTTTGACCAGCCGATATTATAAAACTTGCAGTTTGAAATTTGATATTCTTTACCCGCCCCATACAGGTATATTCCTTTGGCATCCGCACGATAATTATTCCTGAATTGAATATTGTATATTTTCAAATAACTTTTATTGTTAACCGTAAGCAACGCAGGTTCAGTGCTATTTATACTCCCGGAAGAGCCGTCGACATAAACAAGGCCATTGTTATAGTTTGTCAGGGTAATATAAGCCCCTGCTATGCCGCTTTTGGGCATAATGATGCGTTCGTTATAAATACCGGCGTCTACCAAAACGACATCACCCGGATTTGCAATTTCCAAACCTCTTTTGATGTTTTTTACGGCCAATGCGTATGACAAGCCCGAATAACTGTCATTCCCGGTCTTTTTCACAAAAATATTAACGGCGTGTAACCCAAGCGAGCAACAAAAAAATGTAACAAGGGAGATGCAAAGACGAAGAAATTGTTTCATAATGTACTTGTTTTGTGAGTTTTTAAATAGTTCAATGAAA
>JBAXTB010000025.1:0-27697 GCA_037130425.1 Bacteroidota bacterium | reverse complement strand
AAATCATCTGAGCAAGTTTGACTTCACGACCCAAAACCTATTGCTTTGGCGCATAAAAAAAAGCGTACAAACCGATCAGGTTCATACGCTTTACTTTGTTAGTTGGGCCACAAGGATTCGAACCCTGACATACAGAACCAAAATCTGCTGTGCTACCGTTACACCATGGCCCACCGTCGCTTTTTCAAAAGCGGGGCAAAGATACTTCTACTGCCAAACCTGTGCAAGTGTGGCCGTAATTTTTTTTCAATTTTTTACTTACTGCACGCGATACCAATATTGGGTGCGGTAAAACGGGCCGAGGTAGCCCCGCACGACCAAAGTATTTGGATCGCCGTCTTTCAACCACATTTTGCAGCCATACCATTTCCCTTTTTCAGGATCGAGGATGTCGCCACCTTGGTAATAGCCTTCTTTTTGCTTCATGTTTACCAAGATAATCATGCCGAGAATGGGTTGGTCTTTGCGTTCATCGGGGCATTTGTCGCATTTTTTATCGGGCGCCGACTTTAGCAACTTGGTTACTTTACCATACAACGTACCACTGGCGTCATAAAGTTCCACGTAACTTTTGGCTTCTTTGGTTTCATCATCGATGGTTTTCCAGGTACCGGTAATGTTTTGGGCGCTGGTATGCATGGCAAAGAGGCCGAAAAAGAGCAAAAAAAGGAGCGATTGTTTTGTCATGTTCAATTTTATTTGGTTTAAAAAACATGAGCCATCCCGAACTTTCGAAATGACTCATGTTATTTTTTGCGGAAGCGACCGAATTATTTACCAACCAGTTTTTTCAGGATGGTTTTCAGTTTTTGCAACTTTGGCCGTGCATTGCCGTGCGAGCCGCGCGAGATTTTACCGCGCTTGCTTCTTGGATCTCCTTTGCCCATGTCGTGTAATGGATATATTTTGTTGAAAATTGAAGGGCAAAGGTAATATTTTTCCAAAGCCTTGCACAAATCTATTCTTTGTCGAGCCGTATTTCCTGAATACTCATGTTTGCGCCGGTCACTTTCAGGTAAATATATACCCGATAATTGCCCGTTGCAGCGCTCAGGTTACCGATACAGTACTGGTCGCTGTTTTCGCGGCTCGTACCTTTGTGTACCTGGCTGAATCCTTTGGGTTTGTTGCTGTCGAAAAAGCCGCGCAGCACATCGCCCGCTTTGGCTTTCGAGTAGATCTGTTCTTTGTCCTGAATGGAAATTTCCACATTGTCCGCAAAATATTTAGACAAGGTTTCAACATCGCCGCTATTCAGGGCGGTAGAAATGGCTTCGAGGCCGGGATTGCCCTGGTTAGCAAATGCAATGGCAGGTGCGAAAAATAATAAAAAAAGCAGGTTCTTCATGACCTTTGTTTTTGAGTTTGATTGTCCGATAAACAGACATATACAATTGTTACGCCGCTATCGGATATTGTAACTGAAAAAGGGAGCATTTTAGTGTTAACGCAAAGTTAACCCTGCTTATTGGAGGCAGCCTATAGGGATTTAGTTAAAGTTTAGTGGTTTTGATCAGATAAAATGGGTGGGTGTATGCCGCCAAGGATCATCAATTTGCGGAGATTGACTAATCCCTGACGATTTAACTGCAAAGCATTTACCGTAGCCCTACCGGTTGGGCTAAGCCCTATCACATGGGTGAATGCATCGTCCCAGGCGAAATGCTCAGTCCAAAGATCCATTCTTGGATTAAAAAGCGGTTCCAGTTGTAGGGATAACGGATCAAGGGCAGTGGTACGATCAGATTTACGACTGTTGCATCCACGACAAGTGAACGCGAGATTATCCGGTCGACTCGAGCCTCCCTGTGATTGTGGAATAATATGTTCAGCCTCAAATGATTCACATGCACAATCAGCGCGGGATTGGCAATATTCACATCTAAAATAAGCCCTCTGAGCAATAAATTCCCTTATCTTCTTAGAAAGGTATTGTTTACTCATTTTCCTAAGCCGCGGAAGGTTGCTTCAAATTTTTTAGAAGTTGTTCAAGCGGCATATTACGCAATTGGGATAATGCCAAAAGATGCTCCATACGTAAGGCATCAAAAGCCTCAAACTGATCAGAGATTTCAACCATCTCTTGTTGCTCACCAGAAGACAATGCCTGTTTTTTCTTTTGAGTCAACAGATATTCATAGCGTTTAGTCAATTCCTGCGGATAACCTGCATTAATTTTCCGAAGCAACTCGGATTCGCTTTCAGATAGGTGCGATGACTTGCGCTCTGCCAATACTTGCGCCACTTTATGAAAAAAATCTTCTAATTCAGGTGTCTCCAAAGCTGCTACTCCGTTGAGTACGTCGTCAAGCGGAACCTTTGTATTCGACTGAATTTGTATGGTCGTCATAATATTATCTGATCTGTGCATGGCAAATATAGGTGTTTTTAGATGCAAAATTGATTTTACGGTCTTTGACAAAGACGTTCTTATTTACCTGTCCAACTCAAATAAACGATAGGCCCTGATCACCGCTATTGTTGCTTCCCGAAACCCGCTCACATCCGTCACTGCATTTGCATCCATATCCTTTACCCAGGCTTCCCAGTCCCGGCCGGCCGATTTGCGCAAAGGCCCGTACCAATCCTGTGTGGTCAGGTGGATACTGAAATCGCGGAAACTTTCCCAGGGTGTTTCGTAGCGACGGTAACAACGTCCCTCTATGTCGGCGGTGGCGCCATCCCAGGCGGATGAACAGGGGAGGGCAAAATAGTTATGCGCTTCGCTTGCAATTGGGCGTTTGCCGGAAAAACTGTTCACATAAGCGATGGCTAAGTACACCGACGCGGGCATACCGAATTTCTTTTGTTCCCCTTGCGCTACAGCACTGAAACGCTTGAGAAAACTGCGGGCTTCCTCGTCCGATATTTCAGGCAAAGTCTGGCTGCCACCGTGCAGGGCAGGCAATAGCCCGAATAAGGACTTGCCCACGGTTTTGGCTGCGATTTCCGTATATTTTTCGATTTTGGTTTTGTGGTTGATGTTACCAAATAACAATATGCCTTTCCGCACGACTGCCAGCAGCACAATGCAGACTAAGGAGATGGAGAACCAGTGTGTTTTAAAATATTTCCATAGCATGGCCGAACATGTTTAAGTTGTTGCAATTCAAACATTTAATGTATTAAACTGGTGATCGTTTGCTTTCGGGAGCAAATTTAAAACATTTTATTTCAATAAAGCAAACATTTTTATCTATTTTTGCCCAATAGCCAAGAAGAATCGCTCTAAAGCAATAATTCGGTATTACCTGCACCCGCCGTAGAATAAGCATCTGCGGGTCTAAGGAACGTGCCCCTTTCCAATATTTTAAGTTCTATTTGTCCAATATAAACGACTCAAACACCCCGAGGCCGAATATTTTTATCGCCTACTATTGACAATACAAATCAAATTGTTTTAAATTTGCGGTCTTAAACAAAACAATTTTCAGCAACCGTATTTTCACAAACACCTAATCCGACCGCAATGACCCTGCAACACGCTGCAATCGCCCTGAAAAAAAACTTCGGATACGATGCGTTCCGACCACTTCAGGCCGACATTATTCAATCCGTTTATGAGCGCCGCGACACCTTAGTGTTAATGCCCACCGGCGGCGGCAAGAGTATCTGTTTCCAAATTCCGGCCATTACCCTTGAAGGCACCGCTGTAGTCGTCAGTCCGCTGATCGCTTTGATGAAAGACCAGGTGGAGGGCCTGAGCGCCAACGGGGTGCCCGCCGCATTTATTAATAGTTCGCTGGATGGCGCGCAAATCCGAAACGTAGAAGAAGCGCTGCTGGGCGGATTTGTAAAACTGCTGTACGTAAGCCCGGAAAAACTTGTTTCCCAAAACTTTCAACCGCTACTTAAACGCCTGAAAATCAGCATGTTTGCCATTGATGAGGCGCACTGTATTTCCGCCTGGGGGCATGATTTTCGTCCGGAGTACACCCAACTAAAATTCCTGAAAGCACAGTTTCCCGATGTACCGGTCATGGCGCTGACGGCAACGGCGGATAAAATGACGCGTAAGGATATAGCCGATCAACTTGGCTTACAAGACCCGGCTGTATTTACCGCTTCTTTCGACCGTCCCAATATCAGCCTGCAAGTGCGGCCGGGACAAAAACGCATCGAACAAATTTTCGAATTCCTGAATCAGCACAAAGACCAGTCGGGCATTATTTACTGCCTGTCGCGCAAAACCTGTGAAGATGTGTCGGCAAAACTCAATGCAAAAGGCTTTAAGTCAGCATTTTACCACGCGGAAATACCCGGATCGCAGCGCAGTAAAGTCCAGGAGGATTTTATCAATGACCGCGTGCCGATTGTGTGCGCCACGGTGGCCTTTGGCATGGGCATCGATAAAAGCAATGTGCGTTTTGTGATCCACTACAACTTGCCGCGCAATGTGGAGGGCTATTATCAGGAAATCGGGCGCGCGGGTCGCGACGGATTGCCGGCAGAAGCGCTGTTGTTTTTTAGTTACGGCGATGTGCAAACTTATCGGGAAATGTTTGAACAGGGCGAAGGCAGTGAGGAGCAAAAAGCACTTAAAATCGCCAAACTAAACCGCATGTTCCAGGTGGCGGAAGCGCCCGTTTGTCGCCGCCGCACCATCCTCAATTATTTCAACGAGCCTTATGACATCAATTGTGGCAACTGCGATGTGTGCCAAAACCCGCCGCGCTCTTTTGACGGCACCACGGCGGTGCAAAAAGCGCTTTCGGCCATCCTGCGCACCAACGAACAGGTAGGTATGATGCTCCTGATTGATATTTTGCGCGGCAGCCGTCGACGGGAAATTATGGAACAGGGTTTTAATGAAATCAAAACCTGGGGCGCGGGCATGGAATACAGTTTTGACGAATGGCTGTTCCTGCTTTCGCAAATGTTGCACCAAGGGTATATCGAAATCGCATACGAGGATTTTAGTCGCCTGCGCGTGACGCCCACGGGTAAAAGTGTGCTGTTTGAACAAAAAAAGGTGAGCCTTGCCCTGCCGCCGGTGGTGGAGAAAAAGAAAGGCGCCGAACGCACGCCGGTGCTGCGCACCAAATCGGCCGCACAAGCCCTGCGCGAAGAATTGTTCGAACGTTTGGTGGCCCTGCGCCGTCAGGTGGCCCAGCAAAACGGGGTGCCGCCTTACCTGATCCTCAGCGATGCCTCCCTCGAAGACATGGCCGGGAAACAACCGATTTCCGACGCCGATATGCTGCGTGTGAGCGGGATGTCGGAGCGCAAACTACAATTGTATGGTGACGCGTTTATTGGTGAAGTGCGAAAATTTGCCTTAGAAAAAAAAGGCGAGGGTCAGCAGGTTAAGGGCAGCACGTATTTAGAAAGTTGGGAAATGTTTCAACAAGGCGAGTCCATTAAAGACATCGCCGCCGCCCGGGAACTTTCGCCCATGACTATTATGAGCCACATCGCCACCATGTACGAACGCGGGGAAACGGTGGATTTGAGCGTCTGGGTTGGGCCGGAAGAAATGGACATTATACAAGGCGCATTAACCTTGTTTGAAGAGCCTTACCAGTTAAAAGAAATCCGGGAACATTTTAATGAGCGCTTCAATTATGACCAAATACGGTGGTCGATTGCGGATTTTAGAAGGAAGAAAAGGGAAATGGTGAGGTCGTAGGGCTGCAATGGAACACTCAAATAGTGTTAAAAATCCCGAAGGGATTATATGTTTATAGCACCGTTATCAGCCAATTTGTTCCCAATCCTGAAAGGATTGTATGTGTTGTGCAACGTTATTTTACATACAATTCTTTCAGGATTTGGAACAACTTGATAACCAATGTTCTATAAACATACAATCCTTTCAGGATTTTTATGATGTGCTCTGTTCTAAATTTCTTTAGTAAGAAACTTTCGTACCATATTCAACGCATACGTTCCTGTCAACTGGATATTTTTAAGCCGATCCCGCCCGAAAACATGCTTTTGAACCAGCACCCGCTCACGATCTGCCACAGCCATCCATACCGTGCCGACTGGTTTTTCGGGTGTGCCGCCGTCGGGGCCGGCAATGCCGGAAATAGAGAGGGCTACATCCACGCCGAGGGTATCTAAGGCGCCGAGGGCCATTTCCCGCACCGCCTCTTCACTCACGGCGCCAAACTGCGCCAGGGTGTCAGGCTTAACGTTCAGGAGTTTGGATTTCATTTCATAAGAATATGCCACAATTGAGCCAGGAAAATAATGCGAAGATCCGGGAGAAGACGTAATCAGATGCGCTACGTAGCCGCCGGTACAACTTTCGGCCGTGCCAAATAATTTGTTTTGCTGCACCAGGATTTCACCAACGGCGCCTTGTAAAGTTTGCTCTTCGTAGCCGTAAATTAAATCGGGAATCAGGGCATGCAAGGCCGCTTTTTGGGTATCAAGCACCGCGTTGAGTTGAGCTTCGGCATCCGGCGTAACGGCACCTTCCCAAGTGCCGGTCAGGCGCAGGCGTACTTGACCGAGCGCAGGCAAATATGCTAATTTGATGTTTGACGGCAGCGCATCCTCGAAGGCTTCGATGCGGCGAGCGATATTGCTTTCGCCTTCGCAGGCGGTCAGCAAAGTGCGGTGCAGGATGGGCCGGGTTTGGAAACGCGCCTGCAAACGCGGCATTACCTCGGCGGTCATCAGGTATTCCATTTCAAACGGCACGCCCGGCAGCGAAATGTACACTTTGCCGTCCTGTTCGAACCACATACCCGGCGCGGTGCCGACTTTATTGGGCAAAATGACGGCTTTGTCAGGCAAAGTAGCCTGGTCGCGCATGGCAGGCGGGGTGACGCGCCCAATTTTGGTAAAATAAGATTCGATGCGGTCGAAGGTAGGCTGGTGAAACGACATACCGGAATCGAACATTTCGGCCAGCGTCTTTTTGGTAATATCGTCTTTGGTTGGGCCAAGACCGCCGGTCATGATAACGGCTTCGGCCTGCGTTGCTGCGTGTTTTACCCCCTCCACAATGGCCTCGCGCGTGTCGCCTACGCTACTCCGGCTCGTTACCCGAATGCCGCGCAGGTTGAGTTCCCGTCCCATCCACGACGAGTTGGTGTCCACAATTTGTCCGATCAAGATTTCGTCGCCGATGGTAAGAAGGTGTACCGTCATGTTTAAGGTCGTATGTGTTAAAATTAAACACTTTTTGTTTTATTTTTTGAAACAAAAAGTGAAATATAAAAGCAAATGCTGTATTTTTGCCCTAAAAACAGGCAGCAGTGTACGACGAATTTGGCTTCGACGAGTCGCTCAGCAAGCACCGGGACGACGAACCTACCGGCAATCATGTTCCCATGCGGGAATTGTTTCCGGAGGCCGGCATCGAATACCTCGGTGGCATGAGCGACGGTTGGGAATACCGCAGTGTATTTGCGGGTGCAAAATTGGCGTACACCTACGAAATGGTGAAACAGTTTTTACAGGAAGAAGGTTATGGAAATGTTCCAATTCCTCCTGATGTGGACGCGCTTAAGCTGTTTCGTCGGCCACGCCGCGCACAGCTAGCCTTATTTGCGGAACAAGGCTATATCCACAATCCTATAAAAATTTTGTTTCCGACCGATAAAAACCAACGTAATACGCTAATTTTATGTTTGTATAACGAACAGGCGCCCAACCACTTATTGAGGTTTCACGGCGTTTTTCGATCGGATTTATTGTAACACAATGGCCGTAACCCGAATATCCTGATTCATTTTGTCAATGTCAACCCCGTAGGTAAATACCTGCGTGCCGAGCAAAAACTTCCAACCTTCGCCGGTTGCGATGGTGCGCCCGTCTTCTTCCGAGCCGTGAACGGCAAGTTCCGGATAAAGTTTTCTCAAATCTCCCAGCGTCATGGCTACTCCTGCGCCTTTTTCAGTGGTACACAATGATCCTGCGTATTCAACAACATGAACGCGTTTTTGACCGTCCTTTTCGATTGGATATATGCGGATGGATTCCAAGTTAGCCGCCTGAAAAATATAGGTTTCAACCTCTCCTTTGGCTGTTTTCAGTTTTTCCATCGTGAGGCCGCCTTTCAGTTTTTTAGCCAGCGTATCTACATTCATACCCAGTTTAACGCCCATTAAATAGCCGCTTTGAAGGGTGCAACTGTACACGGCAGATTTGGCAGAAGCGCCTGGTTTGCCATTTTTAAATTCTCCTTGTTCACCCGAAGCGGTATCGTTTTTACAAGCGCCAGCCATGAGAAGCGCCAGTACTGACAACAGAAAGAAATGTTTTATGTGCATGGTCATACGTTTTAATGTTGAAACTCAAAAAATGATAAAAACGCTGCAAAGAACTTTAATTTTTTAATGCTATGCTTTCGAACCGTGTGGTTTAATTTGCAGCGGTTTTCGCGATTGGTCGGTATTATTGGTCATCAAACCCTGACAAAACACGCTTTGGCCGAAAAAAAATGCATTCGCGGCCTAAAGCACCCGACTTTTCGGGAAACAAACGGATTTCACCTAAACTAACGTCCGCAATATAGCCTATGATTCTTTCGATACAAAACGTCGTAAAACGTTACGATAAGTACACTGCCGTCGATCATGTAAGTTTCGACGTGCCCAAAGGCAGCGTTTTTGGCTTGCTGGGCCCCAACGGCGCCGGAAAAACGTCGCTGATCCGGATGATTACCACCATAACCGGGCCGGACGAAGGCGTCATTTACCTCGACGGTGAAAAACTCAATTCCCGCAGTCCGGAGCACATCGGGTACATGCCGGAAGAACGCGGTTTGTACAAAAAAATGAAGGTGGGCGAACACCTGCTGTACTTAGCCCAACTCAAGGGTTTGTCGGAATCCGATGCCCGCAAGGAGATTGCCCACTGGCTTACCAAATTCGACATCAAAGACTGGGCGCCTAAAAAGGTGGAAGACTTGTCGAAAGGGATGCAGCAAAAAATCCAGTTTATTGCCACCATCATCCACAAACCAAAACTGCTGATCCTTGACGAGCCGTTCACGGGCCTCGATCCCATCAACACCAATTTGATTAAGGACGAAATTCGGCAACTCAACGAATCGGGCATCAGCATCATTTTTTCTACCCACCGGATGGAACAGGTGGAGGAAATGTGCGACCATATCGTGCTGATTAACCAGGGTCGCAACGTGCTGAGCGGCAAAGTACCTGAAATCAAAAACCAGTACAAACAAAATTTGTACCGGGTGGAAATGGACGGCGATTTACCCGCCGGTTTTGAAGAAAAATACGAGATTACGACCCGCGAAAAAGACGCCGTTACGGTGCGTTTGGCCGATGAAAGCCAAAGCAATGTGTTGTTGCAGTTTTTGATCGGGCAAGGCTTGCGCGTGCGTAGGTTTGAAGAAATTCTGCCGACGTTCAACGAAATCTTCATTCGTCGGGTGGAAGAAACCGACCACGCCTAACTTTTATTTCACGAAATTCCATCCATCCAAGATATGTCGAAACTTACACTCATCGTAAAACGCGAGTACCTGACCCGGGTACGCAAAAAGTCGTTTATTATAGGCACCCTGCTGGCGCCGCTGGGTTTATTGATTTATATGTTGGTCATTTTCGGCCTTTCCAATTATGAAGGCGGCGGCCAGATCAAGGTCGCTGTGCTGGATGAAGCGGGCATGGTCAAACAAATTCCCGACGAAAAAGGCATTCATTATATTCCATCAGCGGGCAAATCGCTGGAGCAATTGAAAAAAGAGGTGACGGCCGGCGAACTTAATGGCGTGTTGCGCATACCTGCCATCAAGAGTATGCAAACCAAAGACCTGACCGTTTTTTATTATTCCGATGATAAATTAGCGCCGGAAAAAAGTTCGGCCATCGAAAAGAAGGTGTCGGATAAAATCCGCGATTTCAAAATAGACTCCTTGCACCTCAATCGCAGCAGCCTTGATATCCTTGACACGGATGTTTCCATTGATCCGGAAAACATCAATAAAACCGGCGAAGACGAAAGCAAATACACGGCAGGCGTGGGACTTGCCATCGGTGGTATCATGGCGTTTATCATGTTTTTTATGGTGATGATGTACGGCCAAATGGTAATGCGCTCGGTGATGGAAGAAAAAACCAACCGGATTGTGGAGGTAATGATGTCCTCTGTGCGGCCTTTCGACCTGATGCTGGGCAAAATCATCGGCGCAGGCGCGGTGGGACTTACGCAGGTGGTGTGCTGGGTGATCCTCAGTGGCGCGGTCACGATTTTTCTGCCCATGCTGCTGCACATTGATCCGGCGCAAATGCAGCCTCCAGGCGGCGGTCCTGCGGGCGCCGGCATTGACCCGGAACAGGCGCAGGGCACCATGGTGCGCATCATGGCTGAACTGGCTAAACAGAACTGGCCGCTGATTATCTCATCGTTCATCATTTTCTTCTTAGGCGGCTACTTTATTTATTCGTCTATGTTTGCGGCCATCGGCTCGGCTATGGGCGACGATTTGGGCGAGGGCCAGTCGCTGGTGCTGCCGGTGACCATTCCGATCATCCTGGCGTTTTACATCACGGCATTCGTGGGAATGCGTAACCCGGATTCGGGTTTGATGGTGTTTGCGTCCTTGTTCCCGCTGTTTTCACCCATTGTGATGCCCTTCCGCATGGCGTTTAGTCCGCCCTGGTGGCAGGTGGCTTTGTCGCTGGTGCTGGTGGTGGTGACGGCCTACTTCTTTGTGTGGCTGGCGGGTCGGATTTACCGGGTGGGGATTTTACTGTACGGCAAAAAGGTGACGTTGAAGGAGATTGGGAAGTGGATGTTTTATAAGGGTTGATTGTTGATATTCAAGAGTTTATATGAGGGCGTCTTTGCAAGAGCAGGGACGCCTTTTTCGCTGGCGCCAGGTTCTTACCTGGTGTCTACGATCTGTCGGGTTCCACCCGACGTTTGTTGTAAAAGCGGGTAAAACCCGCAGGATCGTAGACACCAGGTGGAACCTGGCGCCAGCGGAGGAAACGCTATTTACAATATTGGGAAATTAAAGGATAGGCATCAAGACACCCTAACTCGCCTGCTTTACTGAAATCTAAACAAGCGCTTTCTATTTGAAAATTTAACATCTTTAGTTTTCCGCGTTCTAAATATAAACTACCTATTTCTGGGTGCATCTCGATCACTTTGTCATAGGCAAAAACAGCAAATGTATATTTGCCCAGGCTTTTTTGACTTTGAGCAATACTTAAATATACATTTGTAATTAAACTACTGTCACTATTAGCATGTTGCAGACTTTCGGAAAAGTCACTTATCGCGCCATAATTATCATCCAAGGATTGTTTACAAAGACCTTTGAACCAATAAGTGTATCCGTTTAATGGGTTGGCCTTTATTGCATAATTTAGATCAGTTATGGCTTCATGGTTTTTCTTAATAAGATATTTACAAAACCCTTCACGAATGAAAACAGTGAATGATTCTTCTTTCGTCAACTCAAAAACACTTGTTATTTTTTCATATATTTTTATGCAAGTATTTGCGTTTAAATAAGCCTTATACCCTCTCATGTCTGAGTCATAAATTTCATCAAAAATTTCACTCGCTTTTATCAGATTACTATCCTTGTTAAAGGCTTTAATTGAAGTTATAATATAAAGGCTATCCTTTTGCCTTAGGCTTGTTATAGAATCAAGGCTTAAATTCCAATAAGCCTTAGAGTTTAGTGATTGCGTATAACCAGCCAAAGAGTGTAACCCAAGCAATAGGATCGTTACAATTTTCGCGTTTGGGTAAGTTTTGTTAAGAAAAATTAGAGGTGATCGCATTCGAAAGCCAGCAAGGATTTCTATTAGGAGCGATCTGTATTTTCTTTTTGGCTGTAGAGTCATTTTCTTATATATTAAGTTTATTTTACTCAAAGGTAGAGCCATAATGAATAATTCCCAACTTCAACCGCTGTATCAAAAATAGCCTGTGGTGTTTTCACGACGAAATGATATTCCCTAAAAGCGACCCCGGTATATGCTCATTGAAGGTCCTTCTATACATTTCCGCAACATCATCTTTCATGTGTCCAATTGCCCCTAGGGTATCGCTTTTAACTTCGCCTTCAATTTTCCATGCTTCAATATAGAATTGCTGATTACGTAATTGATCATACTGACCCAATACAATTCTATAACTTTGATAACATGATTTTGCTTCATGTTTTGAAGTACTTCCCAATAATTGGCGATAAAGGTTCGTTAACCCTTGCTTCAATTCTTCTTCAAGTTTTCCTTTATTAATCATAGCACTTTTTGTTTGGTAAATTCGTAATAATGCGCAAATATAAACTTTATATTTTAATTTTCAAAACTTATCTCTGCGCACAAGATCTGCCTCTTGTGTCTTATTAATGCGCTTCCAACCAATTCTGTCCAAACCACCAAGGTAGTTGACACCAGACTGTAACAAGAAGCCTGTTTTTTACCAAGCCCAACATCAAAAACTTTAAGCCCTCTTACCCACTTCACAAATGCAATTCCAAAAGACGGTATATTTGTACCTGTAAACCATTAAAACAGACTTCAATACGGTTATGGAATATGAAATAAGGCTATCAGGCACTCCTTTTGACGATGGAGCCATTGATCTTGACCGGTTGGAATTGCCAGTTCAATACCTGCATGACATTGCCAATGTGTCGTTGTCAGATGCCGGAGATGCGTACTTTTCACGGCCGGTTCGCCGCGAAACTGTTGCGCAGCAAATAGAAAGGCAATTGCAAAAAAAAGGCCCCAAAAATCCGTTAAAAACATTCATTGGAATATTAGCAAATGCGGAGGGCAGTTTTGAAGATGACCTCAAAATGCTTAGCGAATGAGAAATAGCAGGCTATGATTCTGATCTTCGAATTGCCAAAATTCCTGTAGTTTGACAATCGAACGACTCATCCAAACCCACACCGGCGCCAAAAACATCCGCCCCGACACCGACATCTACCTCGACCTTAAATTCGCCGGCGATGACTTCGAAGAACTGCTCGCCGATTACGCCAAAACCTACGCCGTAGACATGCGCGGCTACCTGTGGTATTTTCACAATGAAGAAGAAGGATTCAATATAGGCGCGCTGTTTGTAGCGCCGCCCAATCGCCGCGTAACTCGCATTCCGGTCTCGCCCGCGCTACTTGCCGAATTTGCAAACAAAGGCGTTTGGGATATGTCGTATCCGGCACATGAGTTGCCGGCAAAACGGTACGGCCATATAATTAATACTATAATCGGGTTATTGTTTGCGGCAATGGTGGGTATTGCATTGTTTTTTAAATGGTTTGCTTAGCAAAGTAATTGTGAAGGATAAGGTATATGCTGGCGCCAGGTTCTAACCTGGTGTCTACGATCTGTCGGGTTCTACCCGACGTTTATTGTAAAAGCGGGTAAAACCCGCAGGATCGTAGACACCAGGTGGAACCTGGCGCCAGCGCGGAGGTGCTTTTAATGCGCTTCCAACCAATTCTCCCCTACCCCGGTTTCCACCAAAATCGGCACCCGCAGACCCGGAATTGCGGTCGTCATTTTGTCCTGTATCAGCGTTTTCAGGTCTTCCAGTTCGTCTTTTTGCACGTCGAACACCAATTCATCGTGTACCTGCAAAATCATGTTGGAACGGAAGCCGCCCGCGCGCATAGCCTCGCGGATGTTTATCATGGCCACCTTAATCATATCGGCGGCGGTGCCTTGAATCGGGGTGTTCACGGCAATGCGTTCTGACATCGAGCGCATCATGCCGTTGCGGCTGTCGATGTCGCGCAAATGACGGCGGCGACCGAGCAGGGTTTCTACATAGCCGTGTTCGCGGGCAAATTCCACGATATGATCCATGTAGTGTTTCAAACCCTTGTACCGATTGAAATAGTTCTCAATCAGGGTCTTGGCTTCGGTGCGTTTGATGCCGAGTTGATTTGACAAATTGGTGGCGCCCGCCCCGTATGTGATACTGAAATTTACGGTTTTGGCCGCCCGGCGCTGGTCGGATGTCACTTCCTCCAGCGGCACACCGTACACCCCGGCTGCTGTGGCCGTGTGGATGTCGAGTCCGAGTTGGAAGGCTTCCAGCATGGCTTCGTCCTTGCTGATTTCCGCGATCAGGCGCAGTTCGATCTGCGAATAGTCGGCTGAGAGGATCAGGTGGTTTTCGTCGCGCGGGATAAATGCCTTGCGCACTTCGCGGCCTTCCAAGGTGCGGATCGGGATGTTCTGCAAATTTGGGTTCTGGCTGCTCAAGCGACCCGTGGCGGCAATGGTTTGGTTGAACTGCGAGTGTACCCGGCCCGTGCGCGGGTTAATCAGCGCAGGCAGCGCATCCACGTAGGTGCTTTTGAGTTTCATCAGGGTGCGGTGCTCCAGAATATCGGCGCAAACCGGGTATTCGGCTGCCAGTTCCGAAAGGATTTCCTCGTCAGTGCTGTACTGGCCGCTTTTCATTTTTTTGCCGGGGTAAGGCAGTTTCATCCGGTCAAACAGCACTTCACCCACTTGTTTTGGACTGGCCACATTGAAGGTAAAACCCGTGGTATCAAGCACTTTTTGTTCTAAAATGCCGATTTTTTGGGCCAAAACGCCGGAATATTCCTTTAAAAAGTCGGGGTCAATGCGCACGCCCGCGTGTTCGATGTCGGTGAGCACTTTTACCAGCGGCATTTCTACCAATTGGAACAATTTCACCAATTCCTTGCCGCCCGCTTCTAATTTCGGTTCCAGATGCGTGCGTAATTGCAGGGTAATATCGGCGTCTTCTGCGGCGTATTCCTTGATCTTTTCAAGCGGCACATCGCGCATGGTGCCTTGTTGGCTGCCTTTTTTACCGATCAGTTCCTCAATTTTTACCGGCGCATAATTCAGGTAAGTTTCCGCTAAGTAATTCATGCCGTGGCGCAGGTCCGGCTCAAGCAGGTAATGCGCGATCATGGTGTCGAAATAAGGGCCGCGCAATTCCACGCCGTAGTTCATCAGCACCAGCGCGTCGTATTTCAGGTTTTGACCCACCTTCTCAATCGTTTCGCTTTCAAACAGCGGGCGGAATTCCTCCACAATCGCCTGCGCCTCCGCGCGATCGGCCGGAATGGGCACGTACCAGGCTTCGTGCGGTTTAAAGGCAAAGGAAAACCCGACCAGATCGGCCTGCGTGGCGTCGAGCGCCGTGGTTTCGGAGTCGTAACATACGAAATGCCGTTTCGACAGGATTTCAATCAGGGCCAAACGCGATTCCGGCGTATCGGCCAGATGGTAGGTATGCTCGACGTTGTGAATATTTTTATCGGCAATGCGGTGCGCCACCCCGCCCGATTCGTGGATGCCGCCGGAAATGGGCTGAGCTGCCGGATCGTCGCCGAACAGGCTGCCCTGGGCGGTGTTTTCCTGTTTGGAAGCGGGCGTTTTTTTCTTGTCTGGCGTTTCTTTCGGCTCCGGTTTAGGCGCGCCACCAAGCGGGTGTTTCAAAATAGCGTCCGCTAAAGTCCTGAATTCCAGTTCTTTAAAAATATCCAGCAGTTCCTCGCGGTTGAAGGGTTCGATTTCAAAAAACTTTTCGTCGAATTCAATCGGCACATTGATGTCAATCGTTGCTAACCATTTTGACAAAGTGGCTTTTTCGTGGTGCGTTTTTACGATTTCCTGTTGTTTGCCCTTGAGTTTGTCGGCATTGGCAAGCAGGTTTTCAATATTATCGTATTCATCTAACAGTTTGGCGGCTGTTTTTTCACCGATGCCGGGCAAACCGGGAATGTTATCCACCGCGTCGCCCATGAGTCCGAGCATGTCGATGACCTGGTCTACGCGTTTGATGCCCCATTTTTCACAAACTTCTTTCACACCCCAGATTTCCATGTCGTTGCCCTGGCGACCGGGTTTGTACACAAAAATATGTTCGTCGACAAGTTGACCATAGTCTTTATCGGGCGTAACCATGTACACATCGTAGCCCACTTTTTCGGCTTGTTTGGCCAAGGTTCCGATTACGTCATCGGCCTCGTAATTCATCACCGTGAGCACAGGAATGTTCATGGCCCGCACAATTTTTTCTACCCAGGGAATGGCCAGCGTAATGTCTTCCGGTTGCGCTTCCCGGTTGGCCTTGTACTGTTCAAACGTCTGGTGCCGGAACGTGCCGCCGGGCGGATCGAATACCACGGCAATATGCGTCGGTTTTTCCGTTTGCATCATATCCCACATGGTGCGCATAAAGCCCTGAATGGCCGAAACATTCCAGCCTTTTGAGTTGATCAGCGGGCGGGTGATGAAGGCATAATGTGCGCGGTAAATGAGCGCGTGACCGTCGAGCAAGAAGAGTTTTTTCATAAACAGGGTAAGTTGACCGCGATATTGGGGCGAAGGTAAACGTAAAATGGGCTTTGTGGGTTTAAATTTGACATAAAGTGTTTGAAATAGTAATTTAACCAGCCCCAAAAGTAAGCGCAGAAGTTTTTATCATCGTGAAATTGAAGGTTAATTGGCGATATTTTGTTTGAACTGTATTGTCCAATGATACTTATAGTCCGTAGACTTATTTGCATCTATTCTTAACCTTTGTGACAAAATTTACTGCAATGCGTGTAATTTATACAGGAGACGACAAGATATTTCTTGAAAAAATTGGGAACCGAATACGAGATATTCGTTCAAATACAAATTTATCACAGGAGAAACTTGCATTTGCTTGTGAACTTGATCGGACATATATAGGCTCTGTAGAAAGGGGAGAGCGGAATATTTCTGTAATAAATCTAAACAAAATTGCAAAGGCATTAAATGTACATACAATGGAATTATTAAATATATAATCGTGAACAAGGAATTTAAAATCCCACCGAAGGAGAAAAAAAACTTAACGCCGCCTGAAAAATTGGCAACTTATTTTTCAGAAGTTGTAGGTAAGCCGTTTTTGCTTAGTGGGAAAACCCGAACGGATGGAGCAAATATCCGAAAACTAATTGCTTCGATATTAGAAAAGCATCCACTACCGGAAATGGCGGATATTGGACAGTTTGAAGTCGTTCCTCCAAAATCTAAAGGCGTTCCTAAAATTGCAAGGGAATTTATTGATACTTATATCGTTACAAGCGGAAATACGTATAACCTACAGGTTTGGAACAGGATTCCTTCAAGCCAAACGCTTTTAATAAAACTTGAGTCAGGCGAAAGCCTTAAATGCACCGATGTCCGTTTTATATTTGTCAGAGTGGATACCACGAAACATGTCATTGCATCCGTAATTATTCTTACACCGGATTATATCGAAGCAAATTTTGGGAAATTTGGTGTACCGACCGTAAAACACCAACTTCTGATTTCAAGTAAAGTTCGGAATGAAATCAGCACAAGCAAAGACAAAATTCTATCCTTTCCTGATTCAGCAAAGTTATCTTACCTCATCCGGCACGACTATTTCCCTCCGTTATCTGATATGGTAGAAGAACCTGATATCAAAAGTTTATTTTCTATTTCATTGTTGAGGGTCATGGTTGCTGAAAAACTAATCGGTTTGAAACTTCATGCTGCGGCGACCAAGAACCGAGGACAAGCGTTGGAAAAAAAGGTAATCGAGTTGCTTGGATATAAAGCGTCGCAGTCCGATTTATTATATGGTGCATTCCCTGACATCCGTAATCAGTTATTGGAGGTAAAGGTTCAGGATAGCCCAACTGTGGATTTAGGGCGATACACTCCGATGAAAGAGGAAATCGTGATTGGTAATTTGAATTTGACAACTTTTGATGTCCGATACTTAATTGCATTGACAAATCCTAAAACGGAAATAATTGAAGGCGCGATTCTGGCTCCGGGCGAAAAATTAGGAGACGTATTCTCTTATGTCGGTACAACCAGTTATAAATGTCAGCGGGCAATTCCGATGCATTTTTTTGATCAGTATTACGGTAAATCCGTATTTAATCCAACGTAAATACCGGCTCAACGCCGAAAGACGCCCCAATTTTAATTTCGAGCAGATTTTCTAATGCTAAAATTTCATTTTTATCGGTTGACTGATTCAGTTTTTTTACGATCTCGATAATATCTTGAGACGCAGGGGTATTAAAATCCGGTAATGGATATTTTTCAACATATTGGGTAAAATACCTTCTTCTTCCGGAATATAATTTATTGTTAAAAACCAAATCATGATATTTTGTCATCAACTTTGAATTGGCAATTCCCTGAATCAATAACAATTTTTCAATATCGTGTTCTTTGTTTGCTACGATCCAATAGCAGTTACCATTTACGATTTTACCTTCCGTATCAAAACAAAACCGAGGATGTAAACTAATATCCGGGAAAACGAGTTTCGGGAAAGCCCATTGATCCGGGCGATGTGGCACCCAAAGTTCAAACCATTGCCGGCCTGCATCAATTAAATATTTTCGAGATTTTAATGCGTTTTCATGTTTTAGAAAATATTTTTTGGCTCTTGGGTACTGATCTATATCTATTGTTTGTTTTTTCCCATCAATCGAAACGTGCGGATATAACACTTTTAAGGTGAAATTATCCGTAGCGCTCCAGGGGCTTATATTTTCTTGAGATAACAAATCTTTGAGCAATGCACCTTCCGGTTTATTATCGCCCAAGTCATCCCATGCAGCACTTATAAATACCTTGTCGGCAGTAGATTTGATTCCCACCTTGACTTTGAAAAAATCTTCCACACGATGTTTGGCGGCATGGTCGATTTTAGAAACCCATTCGGACTCAGGATTTGATAACATTTCCCAAGAAGACGTTGAAGCAACGACATATTTTAGGCCGCCTGTGGATTTTTTATAACGTTTTGGACCGGTTGAAAAATAGCCGGATTGCTCGCTTCGAAGCACATCATAAAAATCGTTCGTTTTAATTAAATCTCCTTTGTATCCATTTAATTCTTCATATATTTTAATAAATTTTGCAGTAGAAGCATGTTTGAGCCGGCATTTTCTGCCAATAAAAATAGCTGGCAGCACTGCTGCATCAAACAACTTGGTATCACCCAAATCGATTACTTCTAAAATTTCGTAGTTTTCAGAAAGGAATTTGCGAATACTCTCACCACTTTTGGTAGATAAATAGCGGTTAGAAGTAATAACGCCAAGGATTCCACCTTCTTTAAGGCTTTCCGTCATGGCGATTAAAAAAGGGTAGTACAAATCCACACGGCCTTTTAAATTAAATTTTTTAGCCAACATCTGCGCCTGTTCTGTACCCAGTAATTGTGTTCGCACGTAAGGAGGGTTCGCAATGACAATGTCAAAACTTCGGTTTACGTTTGATTTTTCGGTTTTAAATAATTCCAGTATCCCTTGATTGTTGTTAATATCAATTGCTTGTAAAAAATCTGCGTGGGTTAAAGTTGTAACGCCCTTGCCAAATTTAAGCAAGCGTTCCTGGGCAAGTTTTAAGTATTCGGCGTTTGCATCATACCCGACAAGTGAACAATTGAATCCTTTTTGTGATATTCTATTTCCAATTGCAACAAGCAACTCGCCTTCCCCGCACGCCGGATCAAGTATGCGTTGATTTGGAGCCGCTCCATGCGCTAAAAGCCGATCTGCTAAAAAGTTAGCCAAGCCCTTCGGTGTAAATGTAGCGCCCGTATTTTTTATTTGTTCCTTAGTTGCCATAGCCCGTTTAGTTCTCAAAGCAAAGATACTTAAAATCATCAAAAGCACGCCCTTTACACCGCAAATATACCCAATTCCCAATCCCTAAAATGGACCAGTCGAAAGGATTGACAACAGAAATTCTGCCATTCTATCAATTCGTGTAATCTATTTTTACCCGCCCCTTTTGAAAACCCTCCAAATACTCTATCTTTGCGCCGCCCTTTTTGCCAACAAAACAGAAGGAAATTTTGTTTACCTGTTTTGTTTCTCTGAAATTTTCATTCACCAGCTCATATCCACTAAAAAATGGCCGTAGCAACTGAATCGCACCCCAAATTTAAGGTAAAAGACATCGCCCTGGCCGACTGGGGACGCAAAGAAATCCAACTTGCTGAGGCAGAAATGCCGGGTTTGATGGCCTTGCGCGAAGAATTCGGCGCCAGCAAACCGCTGAAAGGCGCGCGCGTTGCCGGTTGCCTGCACATGACCATCCAAACTGCCGTGCTCATCGAAACCCTCGTGGAACTCGGCGCAGAAGTTTCCTGGTCTTCCTGCAACATCTTTTCCACCCAGGACCACGCTGCTGCTGCCATCGCGCAGGCCGGTATTCCGGTGTATGCCTGGAAAGGAATGAATGAAGAAGAATTCGATTGGTGTATCGAACAAACGCTGTTTGCGTTCTCCGATGGCCAACCCTTGAACATGATCCTCGACGACGGCGGCGACCTCACCAACATGGTGTTGGACCGTTACCCGGAACTCGTGGCAAACATCCGCGGTATTTCGGAAGAAACCACCACGGGCGTTCACCGCTTGTACGAGCGCGTGGCAAAAGGTACCCTGCCGATGCCTGCGATCAACATCAATGACTCGGTTACGAAGTCTAAATTCGACAACAAATACGGTTGCAAAGAAAGTTTGGTAGACGCTATCCGCCGCGCAACGGACATTATGATTGCCGGTAAAGTGGCTGTTGTGGCTGGTTACGGCGACGTGGGTAAAGGTTCCGCTGCTTCTCTGCGCGGCGCGGGCGCACGCGTAATCGTGACGGAAATCGACCCGATCTGTGCTTTGCAGGCCGCTATGGACGGTTTTGAAGTGAAAAAAATGGAAAACGCCATCCCGCGCGCCCAAATCATCGTAACGGCAACGGGTAACTGCGACATCGTGACGGAAAAACACTTCCGCATGATGAACGACAAAGCCATCGTGTGCAATATCGGTCACTTCGACAATGAAATCGACATGGCTTGGTTGAACGGCAATTATGGTAACACCAAAATCAACATCAAGCCACAGGTTGACCTGTACAACATTGACGGTAAAGATATTATCCTGTTGGCTGAAGGTCGCTTGGTGAACCTCGGCTGCGGCACGGGTCACCCGTCGTTCGTGATGTCGAACTCCTTTACCAATCAGGTATTGGCACAGTTGGAACTTTGGCAAAATGCAGCAGCTTATGAGCACAAAGTGTACATGCTGCCGAAGCACCTCGACGAAAAAGTTGCCCGCCTGCACCTTGCTAAAATTGGCGTGGAACTGGAAGAACTGGCCACACACCAAGCCGATTACATTGGCGTAAAAGTGGATGGTCCGTTCAAACCTGAATACTACCGTTACTAATCGTCGAAGATCGGGCAACCGGTTTAGATGGGTTTATACATGCGTTCGGCGCCGTGAAATGTTTTCACGGCGCCGAAGTTTTTTTATGGGTAAAAAGCGGATGATTGTTCTTTGCCTGTTCGACCACCGACCCCTAAAGGAGAGCACATCGCCAAACGCATTGAAAATCAATCATTTTAGCGATGTGCCCCCTTTAGGGCAATGTCATTGACTTAATCTTTACAGAACCACGAAGTGGTTAAACTTGAGTAGCCCCGTATGAAATGCGGGGTATAGGAAGAAGCGCGATCCAACCCTGAAAGGGTTGAACGTGAATGTGTTACGCAGAGGTTCAACCCCTTCAGGGTTGTAAAAAACGCAACATAACTTACCCCGCATTTCATACGGGGCTATTCAAGTTCAACCCTTTTAGGGTTTCAAAATCCTTAAGTCAATGACATTGCCTTTTAGGGGCGGGGGCTGCCAAGCAAAACCACAGAAATCCCTTTACCAAAAAGATAAAATTCATTCTCAATCCGTTATTTCACCGCACCCGTTGCTTTCCGCATATCCAGCGCCGCAATAAGCGCATCGTAAGCGCTTTTCAAGTAATTATACTGCGTTTGTTGAAGCGTTTGTTCCGCGTCCGTGACGGCAGAAGCCAGCAAAACGCCTTCGGAGAAACATATTTTGTACAAATCCAGGTTTTCACGCACCAAGACCAGGTCGCGTTTGCGGGTGTCAAGGGCCAAACGCGCGCTCAGCAAATTAGTACGGGCCTGTTCGTAATCGTTGCGGTATTGCTGTTTCAAATCCGCCGTTTTTTGCGCGTTTTGCAGTTGTTTGAGTTCATATTGCGGCAAGTGTTTTTTCAGTTGCCAGTACTCCGAAATCGGCACCGCCAGGTTGAGGCTCACGTAGCCGTAACCGAACCAGGCGTTTTTCGTTACAAACGGGGCCGTGTCGCTGTAATTATTCAGCCCGAGCGATGCATTGGCCGTAAGTTTGGGCGCCGTGCGTGTTTTTTCTGTGGCAATTTTAAGCCCCTGCAAGGTGTTGTCTAATTGCAACTGCTTGATTTCGAGGCGGTTTTGTTCAATCACTTCGGGGCCGCCGGCTGTTGCATCCGACGTGTTTCCGGGTTGTTGGAGCAAGGATTCCAGGTTTTCCGACAATTGTATTTCGGCGTAGTGGTCGGGGTTAATGCCCATTTGGTACAGCAGCGATTTGCGCAGCAGGGCCTGATTCAGGCGCAACTGGGCCAGTTTTAGGGTGGCCGCGTTTAGGTTGATTTGGGCCTGATTGACATCCGTTTGCAGGCTTTTGCCGCCTTCTTTGCGGTTTTTAACTTCATTCAAAAAAAACTGGCTGCGCGAAGAATCCTGCAAGGCAAACCGAATCTCTTCGGCGCTCACCAGCACCCCGTAATAGGCGCGGGCGACGGCTACCTGAATATCCACGGCCGTTTGGGCGCGCTGCACCTCCGTCAACTGGGTTTGGAAGGCCTGTTCCCGGATTTGCGCAGAAATGGACGGATCGTATAGGGTTTGCGAGGCATTGAGGCCCACGGTGTTTTGCCAAAGCGTACCAAAACGCACCGTCGCCGTGGCATCGGAAGGGGCGGAGGGGTTGAACGCGCCGACCGGAATGACGCTGGCGGGCAGTAACGGATTAACCTGCACATCTACTTTACCGCTGACCTGCGTTTGTTTTTTTAGTTTAATTTCAGCCACCCGCGCGGCGGAAATTTGCGCGTCAAGATCTAAGGTTTTTAGGGCCGGTTTGTTTTCCAGTGCAATCCTGACCGCCGAGGAAAGGCTTAAATTTTGTAAACTTTGACCCTTCAAAACGCCGACCAAACAAAGGGCCGACAACAGGGTGCTTTTTATTTTGAGATACATATTGTTTTAAAATTGTCATACTGAGCGCTGATTGTCAAGGACTTAGGCTGAAAGCCAAACGCAAAACGATCCAGCGCGGAGTATAGATGAAAACTTAGCCCCTGAACACTGCGGCAGGTTCCAACCCGGTAATGCGTCGCAGGGCGAAAATGGCCCCAAACAGGGAAATAAACAGGGTAATTGCGAAAATTCCGGCTATGATTTGCCACGAAAACGAAAACAACAAGCCGGAACCGCGCACGCCGATGCGAAACCCTTCCAGCAAGAGGTAGGCGATGGCAAAACCCACAATGGCGAAAATGGCGGCCTGCGAGAGGATCAACCCGCGCACATAGCCGTTGCCCGCGCCGATGGCTTTGAGGGTGCCGTAATCGCGGATGCGGTCGAGCGCCGAGGAGTACATGGTGAGACCGATGATGAAAAAACCGGAGATGATGGCAAACAACACGAGGGTGCCGGTGCTGGCCCCGATGCCGCTGGAACCGAGGATGTAGTTGACGGTGGAACGGGAAAAATCCTGCCGCACCCAGGCCCGGACGCCGAAAATATGCCGGTTGATGTCGTCGCGTACCTGCGCGGGTGCAAAACCGGGTTTTACGCTGACGACCACGGCCGAGATGTCGTTTTCATTCCCGTTGCCGAAATACCGCGCCCGTTCAATGGTGGTGTACATGGTGTTGCCGCCGAAACCGCGCAGGTTGTTGGTGACGGCCCCGATGACGGCGCGTTTGCCGTTTATTTCAAACTGCACACCCGGCTCCGGCTTGATTTCGTACACGGATGCATCGTAAAAATCGGCACTTAAAGCCGCTTCTCCTTGTAGCGTGGCGATGCTGCCTTGCAGGATTTTTTGCGGCGTGGGGCCTGCGGCAAATGCGGGCGCTTCCGAACCGATGAGCGTTACGGGCGCCGATTTGCCGTTTGAAAACGTGGCAGTTCCGCCGGCCAGCACCATGCCGTAGGCCGTGGCGACGCCTTCGATGCTGCGGATTTCCTGCACCTTGCGCGCATCAAATTTGCCCAGCGAATTGGCGTCCTGCGTTTTGGAATCCACCACCCAAATATCGCCGTTGGAATTATCCACCAGCGCCGACATCAGTCCGGTCAGGAAAGAAGCAATGCCCAATTGTTGGCCGATCAGGAAGGTACTGATCACAATGCCGATGACAACGCCGATGCTTTTGGCTTTGTCGTAGCGGATGAAGCGAATGGCTACTTTAAACATAACTTGTTGGTTTACTGGATATTAATAACACATTCAACCCGGCTGTTGAGCAACAAGCCCTGGGCGTCTTTGAGCAGAATTTTTACTTCGCGCACGCGGCGGTCTTCTTTTTCGCCGGCCGTTTCGCTGAACAGCGATTTTTTGTTTAGTTGGGGCGCGGCGTACACGATTTCGCCTTCGGCAATGGTTTTATCCAGGCCGATTTGTCGAATTACGGCTTTTTGCCCGATGCGTACCCGGTCGGCGAAGAGTTCATCCACCTCGCAGCGCACGATGGTCGGACCGGCGGGGGCCAGTTCGGCAAAACTTTGTTGGGCTTGTACGGCGCTGCCCAAGGTGGCGTCCATGCTCAGCAGGGTGCCGGCCACTGGTACTTTCACCGATTTGAGGGACAACTCACGTTCGGCGATGGCGATGTCGCTTTTAATTTCATCCAGCCGAACGCGGTTTACCTGGGCGGCGCTGCGCAAGCGTTCAATGGAGGACTTTTGCAGGTCTACATCGGCGCGGGCGTTGTCGAGGTTTTCGCCGGTGTCGGCATTTTTGGCGTACAGGTTTTGCACGCGGGTCAGGGTGCGTTGCAGGTTGGCTAATTTGGTTTCGGCTTCGGCCACGGCGCGTTCGTCGTTGCGCACCTGCGCTTCCTGGGTGGCTACGCGGGCGCGAGCCTGTGCGACCTTGGCGCTTGCCACCGTGTTTTCAACTTCAAGGATGGTGAGGCCAGCTTTCACCTGATCGCCTTCTTTGGCGCCGATGCGCGTGACCACCCCACCGTCGTTGGCCGCGAGTTTGATGATGTCCAGTTCGGGCTCTACTTTCCCGATTCCGATGACTTGTTTTACGTCGGCCGGGGCGCCCTGATAGGCGTTGGCGCGGCTAAGGGAATCCTGTGTGGCTGCGTTATTTTTACTGCCTTCCTCTTTTTTGCCGCAGGCGGAAAACAGCAGGGCGAGCAGTAGGGCGGAGCCTAAAAATGTTTTTTTCATATTGTTTATGCTTGATAATTGGCGCTGTATGGCTTGGCTTTCAGTCTAAATGATTGACAATCAGCGCAAAATAGGTGTCTTACGGCGATCTTCAGTTTTAATGCCCGATCTCATCGGGCGGCGGGTTTTCAGAAGCATTGCCGTCGTTTACATAAATAATGCGGTCGGCAAAAGGTCGTAGGCGCATGTCGTGGGTCACAACCGCCAGCGCGATGCCGTGGGCTGCCAGGGTTTTCAGCTCCTCCATGACCACGCCAACCGAACGCGGATCGAGGGCGGCTGTAGGTTCATCGCACAACATCATGGGCGGATTGGTGACCAAGGCGCGGGCAATGGCGATGCGTTGTTGCTGGCCACCGGAAAGCATTTTGGGTAATTGTTTGCGGCGGTCGCTCATGCCTACTTTTTCGATGGCTTCCAGGGCGCGGCGCTTGGCTTCGGCAGCCGGTACGCCTTGGAGTTGGAGCGGCAGCATGACATTTTCTTCGGCGGTGAGCGGCTGGATCAGGTTGAAACTCTGGAATACGAAGCCGATGTTTTGCAGACGCAGATCGGCAAGTTTGCGTTCGTTGAGTTCATTTACCAATTGGCCGCCTACGAATACTTCGCCGCTGGTTGGATAAATCACGCAGCCCAACAGCGAAAGCAGGGTGGTTTTGCCGCTGCCGGAAGGTCCGATAATCAGGGTCAATTCGCCGCTAAGCAACTGAAAATCAGTAGGATACAAAGCCGTAATGATCTGGTCGCCGGTTATGTACTCTTTGCCTGCGCCCCGAAGTTCGGCTACAACTTTTTTGTTAGATTGGTTCATCTTTTAGTAGGATGATAAATTTTACAAAACGCCGCCTGAAAGGCAAGATACTTCGCGCTGATTTAGAATGATGGGGGCCGAAGGCCAAACACAAAACAGTACAGCGCGAAGTATCTGGCACAAAGATAGTACGATAACGTTCTATTGTGCAAATTTTTTAGGACGAAAAAATTCTAAAAATAAAAAGAAGGTTGTTTTCGTCCAAATACAACCCTATCTTTGCACAATAGTTTAACAAAATGAGCAGTCTTACTCAAATATAAAATCAGTCGGCGATGTATCCGTTTTACCGAACCTTAATGCAGTACTCAGAGGATTTTGAGCGGGAGCAACCTGACCCGGAATCGCGCGATATGCTGCATTTTGCCGCTTGGCTAAACCGTCGGCTGGCGCATGAACAAGCAGCGGGAAACGCGCCGGTTCAGCCTGAAATCGCATTAATGCCCGAAGAAACCGTGGAGGTCAGTATCAGCAAATTGGTGGGTTTTCTGGGGCGTTATGCCCGTATTTACCTGAAAAAAGTAGTGGAACAAACGCCCTTGACCACACCCGATGATTTCAGTTACCTGGCGGTTTTGCTGGAAAAAGGCAGTTTGACCAAAATTGAGTTAATCGAGGAAAATATCCACGAAAAAACCTCCGGCATGGAGGTGATCAAACGTTTGCTGAACAGCGGCCTAATTGAACAAAAGGACCATCCGGCCGACCGCCGGAGTAAATCCTTGTCGCTGACCGAGCAAGGGCGCGGCGTTTTGTTTCAAATTTTTGACCGGTTGCGCGCCGTAGCAGACTTGGTGGCGGGCGATTTGACGGCAGATGAAAAATGGCAATTGCTGTACCTGCTCCAAAAATTAGATCGTTTTCACCGGCCGATTTATCTGGAACGCCGCGAGGAGTCGCTGGATGAATTGTTGAAGGGATAAACGATCTTTGAGTCTTCAAACAAGCAATAATTTTTACGGCTATGCAAACTTTAAAACCGCTGCTCTTCAGTTCCCTGCTTTTCGCGGGCGCCTGCGCAAGCGAACCCGATAACAAGGCAAACAATACGCCGCCTGCAACGACGAACGCGCCAACAAGCAACTCAACGCCCGCCAAATCAGAACCGCCTGCGGAACCTGCATTCGTAAAAGAAGGCGAACTGATTTTCCGCAGCCCCGACGGACAAAAAAACCTGACCCGGCTCGAAATCGAAATTGCCGACGACAGTTACCAGCGCCAACAAGGGCTGATGTTCCGTAAAAAAATGCCCGACTCACGCGGGATGCTGTTTACGTTTGAAGCGCCGGAAGAACAATCGTTCTGGATGCACAATACCTATATTCCGCTTGATATTGTGTATATCAATGATAAACTGGAAGTTGTGTCGATTCAGAAGAATTGCGCCACGCTGAATGATACGCCGCTGCCGAGCGGGAAACCAGCGCAATATGTGGTGGAAATCAATGCCGGTTTGTCGGATAAACTGGGCATTAAGCCCGGTAGCAAGGTGGCTTGGGTGAATCAGGTGACGGGCGAGGAGAAGGGGGGATTCGGGTTTTGATGGGAGATTTTTGCCGAATAAGAGGGGGAACACAGATGACAGGGATGCAAGCAACACAGATTTATCCGTTCTTCGGATCAGGTCATCTGTGTTGCTTGTATCCGGGA
>JBAXTB010000249.1:0-8684 GCA_037130425.1 Bacteroidota bacterium | reverse complement strand
CGCTTCGTACAGTTTGGTCATTTCCCGTACCAACACCTCCATCGACCAGCCGTCGAAGATAATATGGTGCATGTTGAACAGCAGCAAATACGCGTCGGCCTCCAATTGCAGCAGTTCCAGTTGCAAAAGACTGTCCAACGCTAAGTCAAAGGTGCGCAACGCATGGGCTTTAACTAAAGTATCAATTGCTTCTGCGCTTAAACTGCGACAATTCCGTTGCGGTAATTTATAAGGCACTGCCGGGCTTATTACCTGCCGCCCTTCCCGAAACCGGGTGCGCAAACTTTCGTGCCGTTCAAACAACAATTCAAAAACCCGTTCCAATGCTGCAATGTCCAAATCACCCCTCAAACGCAGCGTGGCAGGCATATTGTAGGCCGCATGAGCCTCCGCCGTTTCACTCATCTGGTCGATTACCCACAAACGGCGCTGCGCATTTGACAGCGCATAATCCGCCGATTCCGCTAATTGGGGAATCGATTGCAGCGTTTTTAAATTATCCTTTGATTCGGTTATGACACGTTCGGCCAGCGCCGCAATCGTCGGGTTGGCAAATATTTCACTTAAACGAATTTCTACCGACATAGCCTGACGAATCAGGGATACCACCCGAATGGCACGCAAACTATGTCCGCCCAAATTGAAGAAGTTGTCTTCTACCCCAATTTGTTCGCGGCCAAGCACCTGCTGCCATATTTCAACCAATTGACCTTCTACAGCATTGCGTGGCGCGGTATAAGATGTTTCAACAACCAATACCCCGGCATCCGGAGTGGGCAGGGCCTTCCGGTTGATTTTGCCACTCGGCGTCAAGGGAAATGCTTCTAATTCAACATAATAGCCCGGTATCATGTACTCAGGCAATGTTGCACTCAGGAACCTGCGCAGCATTGTTGTATCAGGTACTGTCCCAACCTTTACCGGTACCAGATAGGCAACTAATTCTTTTACACCATCCCGTTCATAACCTGTTACCAAACAAGATTTTATTGCCTCATGCTTCAACAACGCCTGTTCGATTTCTCCCGCCTCAATTCGGTATCCTCTGATTTTTAACTGGTAGTCGATACGCCCTAAGAATTCAATGTCCCCGTCCGGCAGCCAACGCGCCAAATCGCCCGTTTTATACATCCGTTCGCCCACTTTGAATGGGTGCGGAACAAATTTCTCCGCCGTAAGTGTCGGATTGTTAAGATAACCGCGCGCCAGACCTGCTCCCGCTATACATAATTCTCCGCTCACCCCGATCGGTTGCAAAGCGCCGCTCGAATCCAATATCAGCACCGCTGTGTTGTGAATCGGTTGACCGATCAGCAGTTTTTCATCCGTCACCGGAGTTTCATTGGGCACTTCATAAACCGTGGAGAAAATCGTGGTTTCCGTAGGGCCATACCAATTTAAAATCTTGATATTCTGCGCTTTATACCATGCAATTGAATGATCTCGGATCGGTTCCACCCCAATCTGCAGGCGCTTCAAATAAACTTCAGGGTATTGCGCCAAACGCGCCGAAATACCTTCAAGATAGGAGGCATGTAAGTAGGTATTCGTAATTTTATTGCGGTACAGGAACTCCGCGTAAGCGTCCAAATCCAGCGTTACTTCAAGCGGCGGAATGACCAGCGTACCGGAAGCCAGCAGCGCCGGAAGCATTTCCATGACCGAAACGTCGAAAATATAGTTACAGGTCAGGCTGCAAACATGCTGCTCAAAGGGGTAATGACCTGCGAAATTTAAGAAGTTATGATGTTCCACCATCACCCCTTTCGGCAATCCTGTGGAGCCGGAAGTATAAATGACATACGCCAGACTGCTGCCATGGTTGTTACAAGCGGGATTATCTGTCTCGCCGGAGCCTGCCATCGCCTGCTCAATCGGCTCAATGACCAGATCAGGCAGATCAGCCTTTAAGTTCAGCGCCGACTCATGTACAACAGCGTCTGTCAGCAATACTTTTGCACCGCTGTCTTTTAACATATACGTCACCCGCATTTCCGGATAATCCAATGCGATGGGCAAGTACGCCGCGCCGGATTTTAACACACCCATGATCGCAATAATCATCCGTTCACTGCGCCCTAATTGCAGCGCCACTATATCATCTGGTTTGATATTATATGTACCACGCAGATGATGTGCCAGTTGATTCGATTGTTCGTTCAATTCACGGTAACTCAAGGCACGCCCTTCAAACACCACCGCCGTTTGATCCGGCGTCTTTTCCACCTGTTTTTCAAATAATTGGACAATCGTTTTGTCTTTCGGGTAATCCGCCGATGTATCATTGAAATTGTACAGCAATTGTTGTTTTTCCGCAGCAGGCAGTAAATTCAAAGCTCCGATGGCAGCCTTAGGATCATACAACACACTATCCAACAATGTCTGCAAATGTTCCGCCATGCGCGCGATTCGGTCGCTTTTGAATAAATCCGTATTATATTCTAAGCCCATTAACAGCCCTTCGGCTGTTTCCGTGAAACTGAACGTCAGGTCAAACTTACTAATCCCGGTTTCCGCCCCTTCTACTGAAAGTGCCACGTCTCCAAATCGTAATTCCGAGCGCTCGTTGTTTTGCAGCACCAACATTACATCAAATACCGTCGAGCGACTCAAATCACGCGGCAAATCCAGATCCTCCACCAAGCGGTCAAATGGATACGCTTCGTGCTCAAAGGCGGCTAAGGTGCTGGTTTTTACTGCATTTAGCAAGGTTTCAAAACTTTCGTCGCCCTGCAAACGGTTGCGCAGCACCACCGTATTGATATAAAAACCGATCTGATCGTGCAAATCCGGGTGGTTGCGACCTGCCACCGGCGTCCCGATCAAAATATCTTCCTGGCCAGTGTAGCGGTAAATCAAACTCTTTACCAGCGCCGTCAAACCCATAAACAAGGTTGCGCCCTGTGTTTGACATAAAGTTTTCAAGCCATCCAGCACTTTGGCGGGTAAAACAGTGCCAATTGTAGCACCGTTATACGTTTTAAGCGTCGGACGCGCATAATCTGTAGGTAATTCAAGCGTCGGAAGCATTCCGTCTTCCTTACTTAGTTGATTCAGCCAGAATGTGCGCATAACTTCTGCCGATTCCGACTCCAACAGTTCGTTTTGCCAGGCGGCATAATCCTTGTACTGGATTTTCAAAGCAGGAAGCGCCGATAAAGGTTCTTTGACGCCTTGGTGAATCGCTTCGTACAATGTGGTCATTTCCCGCACCAACACGTCTAACGACCAGCCGTCCGAGATAATATGGTGCATGTTGAACAACAACAAATATTCATCGGCCTCCAATTGCAACAGTTCCAGTTGCAAAAGGCTGTCATTGGCCAGATCAAAGGCGCGTAAGGCATGGGTTTTAACCAAAATATCAATTGCTGCTGCACTCATTCCCTGGCAATCCCGCTGCGGCAATTGATAAGGTGCGACCGGGCTTATTACTTGTCGTCCATCTCTAAATTTGGTGCGCAAACTTTCATGCCGTTCAAACAATAATTCAAAAACCTGCTCCAAAGCCACAACGTCCAAATCGCCCCGCAATCGTAAGGCCGCAGGCATATTGTAGGCCGCATGGGCCTCCGCCGTTTCACTCATTTGGTCAAGTACCCACAAACGACGCTGCGCATTCGACAGCGCGTAATCAGCCGATGGCGCTAATTGGGGAATCGATTCAAGTGTTTTAAAATTAACCTTTGATTCGGCTATTACGCGTTCCGCCAGCGCCGCAATCGTCGGGTTGGCGAATATTTCACTTAAGCGAATTTCTACCGACAAAGCCTGCCGAATCAGGGATACCACCCGAATGGCCCGCAAACTGTGTCCGCCCAAATTGAAAAAGTTGTCTTCTACGCCGATTTGATCGCGGCCAAGCACTTGTTGCCAAATCTCAACCAATTGATTTTCAATAGCGTTACGCGGTGCAACATACGCCGCGCCGGAGGCCAATTGCGCCATATCGGGCGCAGGCAGCGCCTTGCGATCCACCTTGCCACTGCTTGTCATCGGCATGGATTCCAAGGCCACGAAATAGGACGGAATCATATAATCGGGCAGCGTATTGCCTAAGAAACTGCGCAAAATTGTAGCGTCAGGCAGGCTTGTTTCCGGTTTGGGCACCAAATAGGCGGCCAATTCCTTCACGCCGCTGAATTCCAATCCCACCACCACGCAAGTCTGTACTCCCTCATGGCTCAACAAAACCTGTTCGATTTCACCCGTTTCGATTCGGTAGCCCCGGATCTTCAATTGCTGGTCAATACGGCCAAGGTATTCGATGTTGCCATCGGGCAGCCAGCGGGCTAAGTCGCCGGTTTTGTACAAACGCGCGCCGGATTTGAAGGGATGGGCAATAAATTTCTCCGCCGTTAAATCTGCGTTGTTCAAATAACCGTCGGCCAAGGCAATGCCGCCAATGAGCAATTCGCCTGGAATACCGATGGGTGTCGGTTGAAAATGCGCATCTAAAATATGCAGTTCCACATTTGCTATCGGTTTTCCGATGGGCGGTAAATCAGGCCAGGCAGCCGGATAGGAACCTAAAACGTACTCACTCACCACGTGCGCCTCCGTCGGACCGTATTGGTTCTTCAACACACAACCCGGCAACGAAGCCAGCAAATGGCGGATGGCCGCGCTGCTTTGCAATTGTTCGCCCGCCGTGATAATTTCTTTTAAATCAGACAGTTGCGTCGGCGCATCTTTGACTAATTCGGCCAATTGTTGCAAGCCCACAAAAGGCAAAAACAGGCGATTGATGCGATGCTTGGCAATAAAATGCGGCAGTTCCGTGAATTGTTGCTGAATATCCTGCGGCAACACGATCAAAGTGCCGCCCGAACTAAGGGTGGCAAATATTTCCTGAAAACTAACGTCAAACGTGTAAGGTACAAACTGCGCGGTGCGGTCGCCAAAACCAAGATTACAGTTGGCGTTTTGCCATTGAATCAGGTTTACCAAACTACGTTGCGGCATCGAAACGCCTTTTGGCTGACCCGTTGAGCCGGAAGTGTACAGCACATAAGCCAGGTCTGGGCCGGCATTGATGCGTTCCGGGTTGTGCGCCGGTAAATCCTTTGAAAGAATCCGATCAAGGCGTTCAATTGACAAATCCGGCAATTCCGCCTTGAATTCAAGGGCGGAAACGTGGCTGATTTCATCCGTCAGCAAAGTCTTCGCGCGGCTGTTTGCGAGCATGTAGCGCACGCGGGCGGGCGGGAAGTCTGTCGAAATGGGCAGATACGCCGCACCGGATTTCAAAACACCGAGGATGCCGATGATGGTGGAAGCGCTGCGTTCTATTTGCAAGGCAACGACGTCGTTGGCCTGAATTTGATGCGTATTGCGTAAATAATGCGCCAGTTGATTGGCTTTTTCGTTCAGTTCACGATAGGTAAACGTCGTTTCTCCAAAAATCAGGGCCGTTTGATCCGGCGTCTTTTCCGCCTGTTCTTCAAATAATTGTACAATCGTTTTGTCTTTCGGATATCCTGCGGCCGTATCGTTAAAGTCATACAGCACGATATTGCGTTCCTGTTCCGGTACGATTTCAAGCGTGCTGATTTGTTGATTCGGCGCTGCCAGAATTGACCCAATCAGGCGGCGCAAATGCCCTTCGACGATGTTTACCCATGCTTCCGGCCAAGCCGATTCGTTCCAGCCTATCTTAAAACCTAATTTTTTGCCTGGACTTACCGTCAGGTTCATATCGTAATGCACGGGGTCATAGCCACGCACTGATTCAATCAATAAACCGGAATCCGCTCCTCCTTTTGTTAATGTCTCGTCAATCGGGTAATTCTCGAATACCATCAGGTGGTCAAAGAGATCTGAGCCACCCTTTTCGCCTGTTAAAGCCTGTATTTGAACCAAGGCGTAATGCGCATATTCTTGTGCTTTTTGTGCGTTTAACTGGAGCGCCTGCACCAATTCAATAAAACCCCAGCCTTCTTCCCAACGAATTCGAACCGGAATGGTGTTGATAAACAAGCCCACTATATCTTCTGTACCTTCGTTTTCTGCCGTTCGGCCTGAAGTCGTCATGCCGAATACGATGTCCCGACGTTGGTTGTAGCGTCCAAGCAGAACGGCCCAAAGCCCCTGTAAAACTGTATTCAGGCTCGCCTGCGCACGCGCCGCCAACTGCGATAAGGCCGTTGTTTCCACTTCACTCAGGTGGAACAGGTGTTCCCTCGGTATCATGACATTTAATTTGCCCGCTACTTTTAAGTCCGGAATCAATGCCGCAGGCTCATATTCATGTAGATATTCCTGCCAAAATTGACTGGCTTTATCACTGTTTTGGGCCTCCAAATACCGAATATGGCTGCTGTAAAGTATTGGCGCAGGTAAATTCGCCGTATTCCCATGGGTGTACAGCAAAAGCATTTCTTTAAACAGAATGCCCAAACTCCAGCCATCCATGATAATATGGTGGTTGGACATCAGCATCGTGCTACGTTCCTCACTGCGTTGAAACAGTGCAAAACGAATCAGCGGCAAGGCGCTTAATTCAAAACCGCGCTTTTGATCCTGTGCGCGGTAAGCGGCTATGGCATTTTCCTGCGCTTGTTCGTTGAGGGAGCGCAGGTCGATTTCTTCAAAAGAGATCGGCATTTCCTTGAAAACCACCTGTAGCGGCCGTTGTTCAGCGCCAGTGTATTCATTGAAAAAGGCCGTTCGGAGGATCGCATGGCGCTTGATTAATTGCTGCCAGGCGTTTTTTAGCAGCACAGCATCTACGCGATTTCCCAAATTGATTTCCAATTGGGTAAAATAAGCGGGCGAATCCGGATGGAGCATCCATTCAAACAACATACCCTCTTGCAAAGGGGACAAAGGATAAATGTCTTCAATAAAAGATGCCTCAATCTGGTGATGCGCCAAAAACTGATCGTATTCCGCCATGTCCATGTTGCAGCCGCTGAAATCGGCAGGGCTTAAGCGTCCATTTTCCACTGATACGCAGTGCTCAATGAGGTACCTCAGGGCGGTATGGTATTCGGCGACAAGCGCCTCCATCCGTGCAGTTTCCATTCGCTTGTCGCTGTACGAAATGGAAATACGCAACTGCCCGCCAATCAGCACACCCGAAACCTCCAATTCGTGCAAACGCGATGCCCTCGCGCTACTGGAATCGCCTGTACCAGCGCTTGAAAAACCAAACAGACTATCTGAATTATCGCCAAACTGATCAAACGAACCTAAGTAGTTGAAACTTATTTGGGACGCGCCCTGCATGGATTCTATGCCAGCGAAATAACGCAACAGACCAAATCCCAAACCTTTATTCGGAACCTTTCGAAGTGCCTCTTTGACTTCCTGTAAATGCCGACCCCCATCGCTGTGATGCGACAGGATGAATGGGAAAGCCGAGGTAAACCAACCGACCGTTCGGCTAATATCCAAATCTACAATTTGCTCGCGACCATGCCCTTCAAGCGTGATGGAGTAAGCCTGCGCGCCACAACTTGCGTGCAGCGCCCGGCTGAGGGCCGTGAGTAGCAGGTCATTAATTTCCGTATGGTATGCCTGATTGACTTGATGCAACAAGGCGCTTGTTTCTGCTTCACTCAACAAAAATGATAACGCGCGGGTATCCGACATCCGGTTTTCTGCCTCCGGGTGATCCGGCAGGAAGCCGGGCAATACGCTGGACGCTTCCGAGACGGATTTCCAGTAGGCAATTTGTTGTTCCGGGAATTGTTGGGCCACATAGTCGCTCAAGGTGTTTGCCCACAACTGAAATGACGCCGTTTTTTCCGTTAATTTCAGTTTTTCTCCGCTCGAAACCTGTTGATACGCAGTTTCAAGATCCTCCATCAAAATACGCCAGGAAATACCGTCGACCACCAAGTGGTGAATGACCAAAAGCAGCCGGTCGGGATCAATGCCCTGTTCGTCGCGGAAAACAACTGCCTTGAACAAGGGGCCAGCCCCTAAATCAAAACTTGCTTGTACTTCATTTGCTTTTTGCAGCAATCGCTGTTGCGCCGCTTCGCCGGTTGGCAGGAGCAATAATTGCAAATCAGCCTGTAAGTCTGCTCCAATCCTTTGTACCAAACCGTTTGCCGCAGGCGCATACACGGCGCGCAGCATATCGTGTTGATGCAAAAGCGCGTTCAGGGCTACCCGTAATACATCTAAATCAATTTCCACAGACCATTCCAGCATGACGGCCTGGTTGAAATGGTGCTGATCCACCAGATATTCATCAAAAAACCATTGCTGTACTGCCGTGAGCGGAACATCGCCCATAATCAGTCCTTGGTCATATTTGCGTTTTTTGCGCTCCATCCGGCTGGCCTGTCCGGCAATCGTGGGATGCGCAAACAATGATTTCATCGCCAATTGCCAGCCCGCAGCACCCATTCGGGAACTGATCTGGATAGCCTTAATCGAATCGCCGCCGGCATGGAAAAAGTTATCGTTTACACCGATTCCACTGCGGCGCAGCACCTGTTCCCAAATATCGGCAAGTAGTCGCTCGCGTTCATTGCGTGGCGCAACATAGAGGGTTCCGAAAGATAAGGTTCCCTGCGCGGGCACAGGCAAGGCTTTGCGATCTACTTTGCCGCTGCTCGTAAGCGGCAGGGTATCCAGTTCCACAAAGTAGGCCGGGATCATATAATCCGGCAGGCGGAGGGCAAGGAAATTCCTTAGTTCGGCCGTATCAGGCTGAGCGCCGTTGGTTT
>JBAXTB010000248.1:0-8688 GCA_037130425.1 Bacteroidota bacterium | reverse complement strand
GCGACGCCCATGCCCGCGCCTTTGTTGTCCAAACGATATGCCAGGGCGGCTTCGTTGTATTTTACACCGGAGCGGTTTTCAAAAAACTCCTTGGCCTGGGTGTCGTTTACGTTCAATAAATCTAAAAACCCGTCTTTTCCGGCATCAATGGCCACGCTCGACCAAGTAATCGTGGAGCCGCCGCCGATGCCGAGCAATTTAGTCACATCTTCGAAGGTGCCGTCGCCTTTGTTTTCGTACATCACATTGGTTGTGTTCAAGTTAGATACGTACAAATCAAGGTCGCCGTCGCGGTCATGGTCCCACCATAGGCCGGTAGCGGAGTAACAGACATTGCATCCGGCCACGCCAGCTTTGGCTGTAACGTCTTTAAACGTGCCGTCGCCTTCGTTGTGGTACAATTGATTTTCGCGGCTGTTTGCCAAAAACAGGTCAGGAAAACCGTCGTTGTCGTAATCGCCCCAGGAAGCGCCCATTTTTTCGCCGCGTTCGGCTTTCAGGCCCTCATTTACGTACTGAATGCCGAAACCGGCTGCCACGGTAACGTCTTCAAAGGTGCCGTCGCCCCGATTGCGCATGAGGTGGTTCCAGGTGTTTTTGTTGTTGGGGTTAAAGTTTTGGATGCCGGTAAAAAAGAGGTCGAGGTCGCCGTCGCCGTCGTAATCAGCCACGGCCACACCGTTGGTGTTTCTAATGGAATCAAGATGGGCAAAGGTTTCAATATGGCTGAAATCCTGGCCGAAAACCCCGTGCATGGAAACGAGGGAGAATAAGAGGCATAATGTAAATTGCGCTTTCATAACAATAATGGTGGTGGATGAGAGGGGATGGAACGCGATGGCAGGGGGTAGATTTTAAAAGGATATTTTTGCCGCTTGCGAGGGGGGAACACAGATGACACAGAAAAGACACAGATTTTTCTGTTCTTCGGATCAGGTCATCTGTGTTGCTTGCATCCATGTCATCTGTGTTATCTCCTCTACACAAGGTTAGTACCCCGGATTCTGCTTATACAATCCCTGGCTAATCGTAATTTGCGCTTGCGGGATCGCCAAATATTCATCCCGACCGGCGGTAAAATGCGCATCTTTCAGGTAATCTCGGTACTGCTTTTCCGCGTTGAAAAAGTTGTTGATCGTCGATTCGGCAACACCCCAACGCACGAGGTCAAAGAAACGCTTGGATTCGAAAGCCAGTTCGAGGCGACGTTCAAAACGCAGAATTTTACGTGCATTGTCTTGTGTACCAAGAGTTGTGTATTGCCCAACCTTCCAGTTGCCGGTCGGCGTACCGTCGACAAATTTAAGGCGTGAAGTACTGGCAGCGCTGCCGGCGCGTTCCCGAATTTTGTTGATGATCGGAAGCGCTTCGCCTGAGCGATTCAACTCGATCAGCGCCTCTGCTTTCATCAGCAACAAATCGCCGAAACGAATCTGGTCTGTGTTGCGGGAAATGCTGAAAAACGCCTGGTACTGACGGAACGCAGGCGAAGACGGCAATTCCTGGTCTTTCATACCCAGTACATAGCCGTACACACCCGGTACGCGGGCATACGTTTCGTCGTAAATGCGGTTCGGATCGTATTTGAACGGCATTCCGATGATTCCCAGCGTGTGCGCAATCCGGGGGTCCATGTTATTGTTCTTGATATCGGTTGAGTTTTCGATGTTCGGCATGCTGGTAAAACTGTCGAACAAAGGCAAACCGTTGGCGTCTGTTTTATAGGCATTTGCCAGGTTTTGCGTGCCCTGATTGAAGGAGCAACAGCCGTAACCGGGGCCCAGCGAGGAGGTCAGACCCGATGAGAAATTACCGCGACCTTCCGGCGAACCGTCGTTGATGGAGCGCATGATGGCCCACACTGATTCTATGCCGCTTTCGTATTCCCAAAGGAAATTTTTAGCGTAATCGTCGTACAAGGCGTATTCATTGGTGCCTTCAATGGTGCTAATGAGGTTCACCACTTCTTCCAGTTCCGGCTGTGTGATGCTGGTAACCTGGTGTTGGTCGTTTTGCACGTAGGCTTTGTACAGCAGCGTTTTGGCTAAGTACGCGCGGGCGGCATTGCGGGTCGGACGGCCTTCATCTGTTTGTGTATCAGGCAGATCCGATACGCCGGCGCGGAATTCATCGGCGATCAAAGCCCAGCCTTCCTGGTCGGTTTTCACCCGGTTGGAAATTTTCATAATGTCCGTTTTGGCAACGGTTTCATCAATGTAAACCGGGAATTTATACAACACTTTAAGGATAAACTCGTAGTGGCCGCGGATAAAACGCAGTTCCGCCAAACGCTGTTTGCGCGACACACCTGCCTGCGCCTGATAATCGGCATCGGTCAGCGATTGAATGCGGCGCATGGCGTCATTTACGCGGGAAATACCGGCGTACAAATAGATCCACATCAGGTTTGCATTGCCGTTGGCCGGCGTATTCAGGTTGAATACCTCCACCAGGTGGCTGTCGAACTGGTCGCCGATGCTACCGCCGCCTTTCAGAGCGTCATCCGAACGCACGCTGCCGTATACCCACATGTCTTCGTATTGGTGCGCCAGCAAGCCGTCGTTTCCAAGGGATGCATAAGCCGAAATTACCATTTTCTCGGCGTTATCCACGGTATTCAAATCGGCATCAGACACAACGCCGGTCGGTTTGAAATCAAGAAAATCTTTTTTGCACCCGCCCAGCACCGAAAGGCAAATTACGGCCGTCAGCATGCTTTTTATGGTCAAATATTTTTTCATTTTTTAAATTTTTAAAACATTGAAAATTAAAAACCTGCATTGATGCCGACCGTGAAGCGCTGGGGTTTCGGGTAAATGCCCCCTACCCTGTTTTCGATCGACCAGCCGGTTTGCGGGTACTGGTTCGGACCTTTGCGGTCAACCACCCAACCAAGGTTTTCACCACTCACATACACGCGCAGGTTCGACATGTTTTTGCGCAATTTTGTCTGCGGGAACGTATAACCGATCAGCGCCTGACGGAATGCCAGGAAGTTACCGTTGCGCACGTTGTAATCCAAGGAGAAACCGTACGGACGGTTGCTGTTGCTGGCCGCCGGGATGTAACTGCCGGTGTTGGTCGGGCTCCAGGCGTTTAATTGTGCCACGCCGCCGTTTTCGCCGTTGTCCAAAGAACCAAGTTCCATGCGGTACACATCCGGGGTTACTTTCCGGCCCAATGCCGCCCAGGTAAACAGGCTCGCATCAAAGTTGCGCCATTCTACGGACAGGTTTAAACCCAATTCAACTTTCGGGACAGCGTTTGCTGCGCCATATTCCTGGTCAAGTGCGTTGATGACGCCGTCTTTGTTCAAGTCTACGTAGCGCAAGGCGCCGATGCGCGCGCCTACCTGCGTAGCGTGTGCGTCAATTTCAGCCTGGTTTTGGAAAATGCCGTCGGTGTGGTATCCGAACAGTGCATTTGGCGCATGGCCGATGATGTTCTGCTCTTCGTTGCCTACGTAAGAAGCCAGGAGGTTTTCAGGCAGCGCGGTGATGATGGAATTGTAGTGCGACAATACGGTACCCACGGAGAAACGCAGGTCGCCGATGGCTGGCGGTGTGTAATCCAAAGAAAGTTCCCAACCTTTGGTTTTCATGCTTGCGCCGTTTACCCACTGGTTGGCGCCGTCGCCGAACGCACCGATTTGTTTCGGACGTACGAGAATATCTTCCGTTTGGCGCTGGAACACTTCCAAAGTACCGTTGATTTTGTTGTTCAAAATGCTGAAATCAAGGCCTAAGTTGGTTTCTGTGGTGGTTTCCCAACGCAATTTGTCGTTGCCGGTTTGGGTAGCCAAAAAGCCGGAAGGAAGAATGCCGGAGTCGTTGTTGTGGATGTCGTACGAGGTAGCGGCATCGGGGCATGGCGTTTGCGCGCAACCGCCGTCCCAAGGCAAAATGTTACTTGCAGGCGCATAAACGGCCTGGTACAAACCAAAACGCGCATCGTTCAGGATGTCCTGGTTGCCCGTTTGGCCCCATGCTGCACGTACTTTCAGGTTGTTGATAAACTTGTTGTCTTTCAGGAAATCTTCCTCGCTGATACGCCAGCCAATGGACGCGGCCGGGAACACCGCAAAGCGGTTTTGCGTACCAAAGCGGGATGAACCGTCGCGGCGAATCGTGAAGGAAGCAAGGTATTTGTCCGAAAAGTTGTAGTTGAGTTTGCCGAAATAGGAGAACAGCGAGAAACCGGTGCTCATGCCGGAAGACGTACGTTCGCCGGAAGCAGCGCTCAGTTGTAAATATTCCACCGTTTCCTGGGCGAATCCCTTGCCGGTTGCGGAGAAGAGATTAATCGTGTTTTTGATGGCCTCTGTACCTGCCAATAAACTAAATCCGTGTCTGCCGAATGTTTTATTGTAGGCAAATGTGTTGTTGAATACCCAGTTGGTCTGGTGCGTCTGGCGCAGGGTTAACTCGGCGGTTGTGTTGGCCAAAAATCCGCGCGAATAGGTCCGGTAAATGTCTTTTGACAAAATGTTGTCGTAGTCACCACCAAAGCTGCTGCGGAAGGTCAAGCCTTTCAACAGTTGAATTTCTGCGTACACATTGCCGAACACTTTCACGTTGAAAATACGGTCATCTTTATTGTCTTCCGACAAAGCCACCGGATTGTCGCGGTCGGAAAAACCGCCGCCTGGAGGGCCGGAGAAACGTCCGTCTTCGGTGCGTACCGGCAGGATGGATTTGTAGCGGTATGGCGCTTGTTCAGGTGTGCCGCCGGAGCCGTTGTCGAGCCACAGGCGTTGGCCGCGGTTCACTGCCAGGTTTTCACCCACGGTTACTTTGCCGTCGAAGAATTTAAAGTTGGAATTCATCCGCAACCCCATGCTTTTGTAGTTGGAGTTGATGATGACGCCGCGCTGATCGAGGTAATTAGCGCCGAATTGTACACCACCGCGTTCATTGCCCTGCGAAAAAGACAGGTCGTAATTTTGAATCAAACCGGTGCGGGAAATTTCTTTCCAGTAATCCGTGCCTTCTTCAATGTTGCCGCCGTAACGACTTAATGGCGAACCGGATGGACGGAGTTGATCCGACTCGTCAAGCCACTCAGGATAAATGATTTCGTCCAGTACCGGAACGCCTGTGCCTTGGATACCAGCGCCCAATGAAGGATCAAGGTGCCATTTGTACTTGTAAATACCCGTATTGTCGGGATTCGTGCCGTCGTTTACAGCGCCTTGCCATTCTACCGTGGCGCGTTGTTTGTTGTTGGTCAGGTCGTCAAATTTGTTCCATTTTTCAACGCTGGTACGCACATTGAAATCAATCCGCGCCTTTTGTTTGCCCGGCTGCTTGGTCGTAATAATGACAACGCCATTCGATGCGCGCGATCCGTAAATAGAGGCAGAAGAAGCATCTTTCAGGACCTGGATCGAAGCAATGTCATTCGGATTCAACCAGGACAAATCCCAGGATTGTGGAATTGTCGAGTTGTTTTCATTGGTCACAAAAGACTGAATCGGCACACCATCCACGATGTACAGCGGGTCGCTTTGTTTGCCCAGGGTGCTGACACCGCGTACGCGCACTTTTACGCCCTGGCCAGGGTCGCCAGAGAGGTCAACGTTTACGCCGGCTACCCTACCCTGCATACTTTGCAGGATATTTGGATTGGCTGCGTCTTTTACGTCTTTCAGATCCAACACGGCAACTGCGCCAAGGAGGTCTTTTTTCTTTTCAACGGCATAACCCGTTACAACCACCTCGTCGAGCACGGCGCTCATACGCAGGGCTATTGTAACTGTGGTTAAGCCTGAGATGGACACTTCCTGCTTTTCGTAACCAGTGTAAGAAACCGACAGCGAAGTGGCGCCGTTGGGCACGCTCAACGAAAAGTTTCCGTTCGCATCGGTCGCCGTGCCGGTAGCAGTACCGGTTACAATCACGGTCGCCCCGATGAGGGCTTCATTACTTTCCGCATCTGCTACTTTCCCGCTTACGGTGCGCTGTGAAAACGCAACTTGTACGGAAAGCAACATTGCAAACAGTGTTAGCAATTTTAGCTTCATGATAAAATAGTGATGAGTTAGTGAAAAAATTATTTCCAAATTCTTTGAATCTGATAAGCCGTGCCCTTGGTAAGCGGCGCTTTTCCGCCTTCGGCAACCAGTTTTACCTGATTAAAATCTTCGCTTGGGAAATACAATTCGGTCATAACCGTCGCGCCGTTGTCGGCGAACAGTTCTACGGAAGCAACATCAAAAAACAGGTGCAAACGCAGGGTTTTGTCCTTGGAAACGCGGGGCGCTGTATGCAGCCCGGTCGCAAATTTTTCAGGCGAAAATGCATGGTCGCCCGCCTTGGTACGGTCGCTGTAAAACTGATTTTTAACGGCGTCGTAACCGATTCGGTACGTTTCCCCTTTTGCATTTGACAGTTCCACACCCAGGTTTGTGCCTGCTGCGTTTGTCAAATCAAATTCAAGCGTCATTTCCGATTGGGCAGGCGAAAAGCCGAGGTTTTTGCTCAAATCAAGCAAACCTGAAATCTCTGTTTTGGGGATTTCATAAGATTTTCCGCGCAGGGCTTCCAGTTCTTTTACCGGTAGCGCGAAAAGGCGATAACCGGCTTCTGTTTTGTTTAAAGTAAGGCTGCGCGGCAAGGTTGCGGCGTTGCGCCAAACGGTGGTGGGCACTTTGTTGGCGTATTCCCAGTTGCTCATCCAGCCGATAAACAAGCGGCGACCGTCTGATTTTGGCACATCCGACCATGAAACGCTGGCATAATTGTCTTTTCCTTCGTCGAGCCAAAGCGCATGGCCTTTGGCAACAGCCGGCGCAACATCCGGGTCCAGCGTAAAGGTTTTGCCGTCAAAATTGCCGATAAAATACTGCGTCGCAGAGCCTCCGTTGGGGCCGCCGGGATTGATGTTTACAAACAACACCCATCTCTGTTCGCCCGTACCTTCCACCTTGATCGGGAATAAATCGGGGCATTCCCAAACACCGGCATGTACGCCGTATTCCTTGCCGAAATCGCTCAGGTGCTCCCATTTTTTAAGATCCGGAGAACCCCAAAACTCGGTGTGATCGCCTACGGCAAGCGTTACGACCCATTGTTTGGAGTTTTCAACCCAAATCACTTTCGGGTCGCGGAAATCGCGGTCTTTTTCCGGGTTTGAAATCACCGGGTTGCCGCTGAATTTTGTCCAGGTACGGCCGCGGTCGTTGCTGTATGCGATGCCCTGGGTTTCGCAGTCTTTTTGGCCTGCTTTTTCCTTGGGCATGTTGTGCAGGGTAAACATAGCGACCATCGGCGGTTTGCCGTCTTTGCCGAAACCGGTGGTATTGTTCCAATCAATCACCGCGCTGCCGGAGAAAATAAAGCCCAAAGAATCAGGGTACAACGCAATCGGTAAATGCTCCCAATGCGCCAGGTCGGTGCTTACCGCGTGGCCCCAGTGCATCGGCCCCCACACGCTGCTGTCGGGATAATACTGGTAAAACAAATGGTATTCGCCCTCGTAAAAAACCATGCCGTTGGGGTCGTTCATCCAATGGGCGGCGGGCGAAAAGTGGAACTGCGGGCGGTGCTGTTCGGTGTTTGTAAGCATGGTTGCAGGAGCAGCGGGCGTTTCAACCTTTCCTTTGCATGCGAACAGAAACAAGCCGCAGGCGCCAAGGAATAAGACAAAAAGGGTGTTATTTCTCATCATTTTATATTGACTTTGAGTGGATGAATTGTTGAATCTCCTGGCGCGTTACATTCGGGGTTCCGCCTTGTTTGGTCGCAACCAATGCGCCGAGCGCGCAGGCGTATTCGAGGCATTCAGGGCTGCTTGCGCCAGCCAGCATTTTACTCAGAAAGGCGGCCAAAAAAGCGTCGCCACTGCCGATTGTATCCTGCACGGTAACGGGAAACCCCGGATGTGTGTGGTAACCTTTGTCGTCCAAACAGGCAGCGCCTTGATCGCCTTTGGTGAGCATCAACAGGTCGAGGCCGAATTTTTCTTTTAAAAAACGCATCTGATCTGCTTCGCTCCCGCCTACCCCATTCCAGTCGGCCAGGATGCGGAGTTCCTCGTCGTTCATTTTGGCAATATCCGCCTTGGAAAGCAGCTCTTCCAGCAGTTCTTTGGAGTAAAACGGGCTTCTCAAGTTGGTGTCAAATACCCGTAAGGTGGCCGCATCAAGCAGTGCAAGCAGGGTCTTTTTCGTCTGTTCGGAGCGGCAAGCCAGGCTGCCGAATACCAGCGCATCAGATTCCAGCAGCGACATATCGTGTATCTCGTTGTTGTCGCTGATATGATCCCAGGCAACATCTTCAATAATTACATAACTGGGTGATCCTGTGCTGCTTAGCGTCACTTCCACGGTGCCGGTCGGATGCGCCGTGTCAATTTGAACATACTGGGTTGAAACGCCTTTGCCGTTCAGAAACGCCAGGAGTTCGGCGCCTAAGACATCGTCTCCTACCCGACTAATCATTTGGGTGGAAAAACCCAGGTTGTTGGCGTGAAAAGCCACATTCATGGGTGCGCCACCGGCAATTTTCCCGGAAGGCAACAGGTCCCACAGGACTTCCCCAAAGCATATCAGTTTCGGATTGTTCATCGTGTACGTTGATACGGGTCTTGAAATAGGGTTCGGACAAATTGCTTCTCCGAACCCTCACTTAACCCATTATTGTATGAATTTTTAAAGACTTACGCAGTCAACTTTTTCTCAATATCTTC